>JAISCE010000019.1 GCA_031265765.1 Azoarcus sp. | reverse complement strand
TTTTCACTTCCTATCCATGCACCCAGCATCACCGCGTTCAGCGCGCTTCTGACTTCGCAATTTGGAAATTCCAGCGTATAAAAAATTTCGCTCCCCACTCTTTCTTCATTGGCAATAGTCAGATAGCCGGACTGGAACATCAGGGCTTCGGTGGAAATATCGCCGACATCAAAGGTGGAAATAAGGCGGGAAGAGGCTTCCGTTTTCAGAAGGGCAGGCAAATAGATTTGCCGCTCGATGAGCATATCGACCAGAAAGGTCGGCGTGCCCGTCTCGAACCAGAAGGGACGGAATTCGCGCTTTTGAAAGAGCAGCAACAAATCAAAGGGGTTATATACCGCCTCGCCTCGCCAGTTGTAGCCATTGTACCAATGGCGAACTTCGTCCCGACTCAACCCTTCAAGTTCCGGCGCAAATATTTCATCCACATCGGCATCGGTATAGCCGCAGATATTGGAATACTCAGCATCCAGTGTGATGTCCGAAAGATTGTTGAGGCCGGAAAAGATATTGACCTTGCTGAATTTGGAAACGCCGGTCAAGAAGGCAAATTTGATGTGCGCGTCCTGTCCCTTGATAACCGAATACAGATTGCGCAGACCGTCGCGCATTTCACGGGCAAGGTCGGGGTTGGTAAGGTTGTCCAGGATAGGTTTGTCGTATTCATCCACCAGTACCACAACGCGCTGGCCAAACCGGGTTGCCGCCGCCTGAATCAGGGCGATGAAACGGTCGGGAATCCCGTCTGCGCCTTTTGGCGCCCCCAGACGGCGTTCGTTTTCGGCCAGGATATTCCCAATGCGGGCATCCAGACCCGCCCGGCTTTCCATGACGCCTTCCGCAAAGCCGATGCGGATCACCGGATATTTGATGTTCCAATCCCATTTGTCGTGACAATGCAAACCCCGGAACAAGACCTCATTGCCCGCGAACAATTCCGCCAAGGTATCCAGGAACAGACTCTTGCCGAAACGGCGCGGACGAGAGAGGAAGTACGCCGTACCTTCCTCGATCAATTTCAAGGCAAAAGGCGTCTTGTCGACATAGTAATAATCCGCTTCGCGGATCTTGGCGAAGGTCTGAATGCCAATGGGAAGTTTCTTGCGCGGCATGGCAAGCTCACGGAGGGGATGGAAATGCTGGAATTATACCGCGAGGACTCGGCGAACAAACGTTACTCACCCAGTCGGACCCACCGCATTATCCGCGAACGAAATATGCATTTCACTCGTACTTATATATTTACACAGCTATTGACATGATTTTTTATTCTCATCGCTCATGAAGCATCCCGATAGACTGCCCTTCTTTGCAATCACTGTGAGGGGCACGCCATGTCTCACAAGAAGAATCCCGTTGCGACGCTCGATATCCCCGATCCGAAGCGGCGTTCGCTGCTGGCCGCCGCCGGTTCCGCCGCGCTGGCCGCGCCTTTGATCGGGTTTGGGGGACACGCCTGGGCGCAGGCAGCGCCCAGGAAACCGGTACCGCTGACGTTTGCCTGGAGCCAGGTTTCCTTTTGCCTGACGCCGGTCGCCGTCGCCAAGGAAACCGGCATTTTCGAGAAAAACGGGCTGGACGTGACGCTCATCAATTATTCCGGCTCGAACGATCAATTACTGGAATCGCTCTCGACCGGCAAAGCGGATGCGGCAGTCGGAATGATTTATCGCTGGCTGAAGCCGCTGGAGTCCGGATTCGACGTCAAGATCGTCGCCGGCATACACGGAGGATGCGTGCGGCTGATCGCCTACAAACCCACAGGCATTACCAAACTGGAGCAGTTGCGGGGCAAAGCGATCGGCGTGCCCGATTTGGCGCAACCCGCCAAGCATTTTTTCTCCATCTACCTGAAACGCAACGGCATCGACCCCGAACGCGACGTGACGTGGAAAGCCTATCAAGCCGATTTGATGGGGCTGGCGGCGGAAAAAGGCGAAATCCAGGCGATTGCCTACAGCGATCCGACCTTGTACCGCATCGAGCGGGATACCAAGGCCGGTTTCGTCCACCTGGCGACCAATACCGATCCGCCTTATCAGGACAAAACCTGCTGCGTCATCGGCGTAGGCGGACGGCTCGTCAAAAGCAACCGCCCCGCCGTGGCCGCGCTGGCGAAGTCGCTGGTCGAAGCCTATGACTGGACGAACGCGCATCAGGAAGAAGGCGCGAAGATTTTCCAGAAATACGCAGCCAACCTGACAGTGGAAGATTTGAAGCATCTCTACAAGCAGCTCACGCTGCATGCGCATCCGGTGCATACGGACCTGCGCGACCAGCTCGCGTTTTTCGCACAGGATTTTAAAGACCTGGGCGTGTTGAAACCGACCACCGATCCCCAGAAATTCGCCGACCATATCTACGCCGGTGTACTGTAAAGCCCCACCCTGCCATCGCCGAAAAGAGAGAATTCACCATGAGCGCCAGTGCCACGCTTGAGCGATTGCCGGCAGGAGAGCCGCCGCTGGAATCGTCGGGCATCTCCGTCCTGAACCCGCCCAGTACGCCGCAAGCATCGAAGATATCCATTGCAGCGCATGCGGCGAACAATCCGCGGGGAAGGAATTTCCGTCTCCATTGGTTCGGCCTGCTGGCCATCGCCGCTTGGGGAGCACTCGGCGCGATTACACTGGCATGGCCCAACCGGCCCGCCGGTTTCGAGGACTGGGTCTACACCGCCGAGTTCGGCATCGCCGCCCTGGCTGTCGCGGCGCTATGGGTCTTTTTCACGATCTCGGCAAGCATCTCCGGACCGGCCGGTTTCCTGCAACGCGCCAACGGCCTTTTCCGCCACGGCGCGCCCTGGATCGTGGCGTCCGCCCTCCTCCTGATGCTGTGGGAAATCCTCACCGCCAAGACGGGCAGGCTGCCGCCGCCTTTCTTCGCCCCGCCGTCGAGCCTCATCGACGTCTACATCAGCGACTACGCGCGCCTGGCCGACAGCACTTACAACTCGATCAAGCTGCTGCTCGAAGGCGTAGCCTGGGGCGCGGCGGCGGGATTCACGATAGGCGTCTCCATCGGCTGGTCGCGCACGGTCAATTACTGGGTACATCCGGTGCTGCGTTTTCTCGGCCCCCTGCCGCCCACGGCATTGCTACCGATCGCCTTTTTCTTTTTCCCGTCGAGCCATGCGGCTTCCGTCTTTCTCATCGCGCTGGCGACGGGGTTCCCGGTGGCGATCCTGTCATGGTCGGGCGTAGCGAACGTCAACAAAGCCTATTACGACGTGGCGCGCACCATGGGCGCTTCCGAATGGTTCCTGATTTTCCGCGTCGCCGTTCCCGCCGCCCTGCCGCAAGTCTTCGTCGGGCTTTTCATGGGCTTCGGCGCGTCTTTCGTCGTGCTGATCGTAGCCGAGATGATGGGCGTCAAATCCGGCCTGGGCTGGTATCTCACCTGGGCGCAAGGTTATGCCGCCTATGTCAATATGTACGGCGCGCTGATCGTCATGACCATCATCTTTTCCAGCCTCATTTCGCTGCTTTTCGCCGTGCGCGACCGCGTGCTCATCTGGCAGAAGGGGATCGTCAAATGGTGAGCGCCGCCGCAAGAAAACCGCTCCCCGAAGAAAACGCGGAGAATGCGGCGGCGCACACCGCATCGAGAATCCGCGTGGAACAGGTGAGCCACGGGTTCGATACGCCCGCCGGCCGCCTAGAGGTGCTGGAAAACGTCGATCTCGATGTCGCCCCCGGCGAATTCGTCGCCCTTCTCGGCCCCAGCGGTTGCGGAAAATCGACGCTCCTGCGCCTCGTCGCCGGACTGGAAGCCGCCTCCACGGGCGCGGTTTCCCAGGACGGCATGCCGATCGCCCGCCCCGACCCCTCGCGCATCGTGGTGTTCCAGGACCCGACGCTCTTTCCGTGGCGCACGGTATGGGACAACGTGGCGCTCGGACTGCAAGCGCGGGGCATCCTGAAACAGGAAAAAGGCCGGGTCGATGCCGCTCTGCGGAAAGTCGGACTGGAAGGCTTCGCCAAAGCCTATCCTCATCAACTCTCCGGCGGCATGGCGCAGCGCGCCGCCCTGGCGCGGGCCTTGGTCAACAACCCCAGGCTCCTGATTCTCGACGAACCGCTGGGCAAACTCGATTCGCTCACGCGGCTGGAAATGCAGGGCGAACTCGTCTCGCTCTGGCAAAAGAACGGCTTCTCGGTATTGCTCGTCACCCACGATGTCGAAGAAGCCCTGTTCCTCGCGCAGCGCGTCGTCATCTTCAGCCCGCGCCCGGCGAAAATCATCACCGGAATCGCCATCGACCGCCCCTACCCGCGCCACCGCGACGACCCGGTACTCACCGGCTTGCGGCACGAAGTGCTGAACCAGTTGGGACTGGGAAAAAGCTGGTGACTATCGCCGGATTCCCCGCCCGCCCTCCGACCGGGATGCCGGAATAAACCGCGCCGACATCGCCGAAAACGATTCGAGACTCGCGGGGGCGCGCTTGCGGTCTATACTCGTGCCTTCCATTTTCGCTCGCAATTGATTTGCCATGTCCAGAATCGCCGCATCCCCAAAGCGCGCCAAGAAAGCCGCCGCCAACAAAAAAACATCCCAAAAAACCGCCGCGGCTGCCGCGCCCGAAACCGCCGCGCCGCATCTGTCCTTCGACACCCTTTGTATCCAGGGCGGCTACGATCCCAAGGTCAGCGAGCCGCGCATCCTGCCCATCGTCCAGAGCACGACCTACAAATACGACGACATCGACCACGTCAACCGGATCATGACCCTGCAAGCGTTCGGCCACAAATACAGCCGAACCAGCAATCCGACCGTCGCCGGATTTGAAGCCCGGATGAATTTGCTCGAAGGCGGCGCAGCGGCGGTGGCAACCGCATCGGGCCAGGCCGCGAACCTCCTGGCCGTCGTCTCCATCGTCCGGGCGGGCGACCACATCCTCTCGACAAGCCAGCTCTACGGCGGCACCTTTACCCTGTTCAACGCCACGCTCAAGAAATTCGGCATCGAAGCCAGCTTTTTCGACCCCGACGCACCCAAAGCGGAAATCGAAAAACTCATCCGTCCCAAAACCCGCCTGATCTTCGGCGAAACCATCGGCAACCCGGGCCTCGCCATACTCGATTTCGACAAACTGGCCGGTATCGCCCGAAAACACGGCATCCCCTTCATCGTCGACAACTCGCTGGCCACCGCCTGGCTCTGCCAACCGCTCAGGCACGGGGCCAACATCGTCACCTATTCCGCCACCAAATACATCGACGGCCATGCCACAAGCATTGGCGGCGCCGTCATCGACGGCGGCAACTTCGACTGGACGGACGGCAAATTCCCCGATTTCACCACCCCCGATCCAACCTACAACGGCGTGATCTACACCGAAAGCTTCCCGCAGACCGCCTTCCTCATCAAAGCGCGCGCCCAGTTCCTGCGCGACTTCGGCGGCTGCCTGAGTCCAATGAACGCCTTCCTGTTCAATCTCGGACTTGAAACCTTGCACCTGCGCATGCCGCGCCACGGCGACAACGCCCATGCACTCGCCGACTTTCTCGAAAAACATCCCAAGGTCGCCTGGATCAATTACCCCGGACTCAACGCCGCCGGCAAAAAACGCATCGAAAAATACTTCCGCCACAAAAACGGCAGCGGCATCCTCACCTTCGGTATCAAGGGCGACCTCGACACCGTCCGCCGTTTCGTCAAGCACCTGAAGGTCGCCGCCCTCGTCGTACACATCGCCGACGCCCGCACCGGCGTCCTGCACCCCGCCACATCCACCCATGCCCAACTGAACGAAAAACAATGCCTTGCCGCCGGCATCACGCCGGACATGATCCGGGTTTCCGTCGGCACCGAAGACATCGCCGACCTGATCGCCGACTTCGACCAGGCGCTTGACGCCGCCTGACCGCCCACTTCATCCGCCCCGCCATTCCATGCAAATAGACACCGCCCGCTACCTGAAACTCGACGACGCCCCCGTGCGCCTGAAAGACACATTGGACATCCGCGTCACCGAACACGCCTTTCTCCCCAGCGTCGACGACATCCTCAGCGATTGGGTTGCCACCATCGCCGCCCCGGCCTTCAAACTGATCCGCCGCCGGCAAGGTTCGCAAACCCGCTTTTGCAGCATCGGCACCGGCGTGGGGCTGGACGCCCTCGCCGCCATCGAAACCCTGGGCGCAACGCGGATCGGCATCACCGACGTCCATCGGGATGTCGTCGCCGCCGCCGTCGGCAACATCCGCGACAACCTGAAAAATCCGGACAGCATCATCCTCGAAGCCGGCCATGGCGACCTCCTGGAACCTCTCGCCCTCAACGGCGCGACGCCGCCACACTACGACCTGATCTACGAAAACCTGCCCAACATCCCCGTCGCCGATGCCGAAGCCGCCGCCGCGCGCAAAAGCGCCGGACACATCCCGCCCCGGAAAGAAAGCGTCCCGCCGCTCATGTGCCGGAACCTGCTGGCGCTCCACACCATCGCGCTCCAGAAAGCCAAGCCCTTCCTGGTGCCCGGCGGCGCAGTACTCTCGCTCCTCGGCGGACGCATCCCGCTCGATGTCTTCCACGAAATGGGACGGCTTACCGGCTACCATGCCGAAATCTTCACCTACGGCTGGAAAATCCAGACCGATCCGGAAGAAATCATCGGCGGTCACCTGAAACAACAGCAAGAAGGTTTCGGTCCCTACCACTTCTACCGCGCCCGCCGCCTCGCCGAAGTCTTCGCCGACATCCCCCTGGAAGAATCCGGCGCGAACGCCCACGCCATCGAGCGCCAGCTTGCGCCCGACGAACTCAGCCCGGAAGAAGCCCTTGCCGCCTGGCAACAAGGCGAAACCATCGGTCACACCGTCGTCGCCCTGCACTCCCGGCCCCTCTGAAACGGCGCATTCGTCCCATGCCACCGCTTGCCGTCCTCACCGCCATCGACGCACTCCGCGCGCACTTCGCCGCCCGGCTCGCCGCGAGCCGCGAACCCTCGGCCATCGCGGCGGAACTCCAAAACATCCTGAGCCTGCTGGACACCGTCGACCTCGGTCATGCCGACGAAAAATACCTTCGCCCCAGTGCCCATCCGGTCATCCGGCAACTCCAGCAAACGCCCCCCCGAAACAGCGAGGACTCCACCGCGGCAATCTTCCGCGCCTTTCTGCCGCAGCTCGATGCCCTACCGTGGCGCTACAGCTACGCACCCCGCCCCGATGCCCCCGACATCGGCGAGCGCATGGCCTGGGCCGAACTCATCGGCCCCATTGCCCCCTTCAAAAGCGCCAAAGTCTGTCTGGGCCTGACCGCCATCGGCCCTCGTCTGCTCTACCCGCGCCACCGGCACCCGGCAGTGGAAACCTACCTCGTCGTCTCCGGCACGGCGGCCTGGACGGCGGAAAACACCACCCGGCGCCACCCGCCCGGCACACTGATCCTGCACCCCGCGAACATCGTGCATGCCATGGAAACCGGCGGCGAACCCCTGCTTGCCGCCTACGCCTGGACGGGAGACGTGGAAACGCTTTCGGCTTACGAAGATGTTTGTTTCAATCCACGCCCGTAGCCGGGCGACACCGCGCGGAAGGGGGAACAATCCTCCCGCACATGACTATCCCCCTGAAGGGGAAGGTTTCCAAACCGGAATCGGTGTTTTCGATGAAAACGGACAATAAACGCCGTCGACAGCGTGAGACGAAGCAAACCGGAACGATGGAAGATCCCGACGATCTGGAAACCTTGCAGATCGAGTGCGCCAAAGCATCCGTCAACCGGGTTTTCGAGCACGGCGATGCGGGCGATCTCGCCAAAGCGCGAGCGGTCTTCGAGGCCATGCGGGAATTCGGCGACACAGAAGAAATACGGGTTTTACGCGCCACGGCGTCTTTCAATCTGGTTCTCGACTACGGCGCGGCGGGCGATCTTGCCGAGGCACGAACGGTTTTCGAGGCCATGCGAGACCTTGGCGACACGGAAAAAGTGCGGGCCTTGCGCGCCACGGCATCCTTCAACCTGATTTTCGACTATGCCGAGGCGGGCGATCTCGCCGGGGCGCGGGCGATTTTCGAGGCCATGCAAGATATTGGCGATGCGGAAAAAGTACGGATCGAACGCGCCAAGGCCGCCGCCAATCTGATCTTTTTTTACGTCAGCGCAGAAAACAATTGTGCCAAAGCCCGGGAAATTCATGACGGCATGGCCACCTTGGGCGACTCGCCCGAAATTCTGGCAATCCGGAACAAAGCCGCCGAAATTCTTTCTTCACACTGCCCTGCACACGCAGCGCTTTCCCTCCATGGACGGAACCGCTAGAATGCGCACCTTCGCGGAGAGATGGATGAGCGGTTTAAGTCGCACGCCTGGAAAGCGTGTTCAGGGTAATCCCCTGACGGGGGTTCGAATCCCCCTCTCTCCGCCAGTTGCATAATTGCGGCATATTTGCGCCGCTGACGCGGCAACGAAACAACCGGCGGAAACACCACGCTTTTCCGCCCTATATCCCTGACGCCGGCAAGCCAGCTCCGCACTTTGAGCTTGCGTCGGCCACGCTACGGGTTTCGTATCCGGGTAGCTCTTGCCAGCATCCTCTCCCTCGTTGCGGTTGTTACCTGTTTTCGCTTGTGCCCGACGCTTTTTCGAGGCAACATGGCGCTATGATTTTTGTGGTTGCATCGCGCCTGGCGGCAAATATGCACCGGTCTTGGTCCCGCATCTCGCTCCAGCGGGTTGCTGCACCGACAAGCTGGCACCGCGCCCCTGGGCTTTTACGTTGTTCCCTGATCCATCACAAGCGGAGGAAATAATGCTCAAGAAGATCACTCTCATTTCCGTTGCAACGATGCTTTTTGCAGGTTGTGCTTCTGTTCCCATGGAGGACAAAGCATCGTCTGACCAGGCAAAGCTTTTCAACCCGCCTTCCGAAGGGAAGGCGGGAATCTACGTTTATCGCGGCGGCGGCCCCGGCGTCGCATTGAAAAAAGACATCTGGATCGACGGAAAATGCCTTGGCGAGTCAGCGCCGAATGTTTTCTTCTTCGAGGAGGTGGAAGGGGATCAAGAGCACATCATCTCCACGGAGTCAGAGTTTTCCCCGAACAACCTGAACCTCCTTACTGCAAGCAACCAGAATTATTTCATTCGGCAGTATATAAAACTGGGTGTTTTCGTTGGTGGAGCCAATCTGGAGGTCATGGATGAATCAGAAGGGAAAATACAGGTGCAAAAGCTGGAGATGGCAAAAAAAGGAAGGTGTAGCGAATAGCGTTCCTTGCATGCAGAAATCCAGCCTTGATCTGATAGTCAGGTCAGGGGGCTGGCGCAATGCTTTACAGTCTAGGGCGTGTTCACACTAATCGAGAAAATGTTATGCTTCAGAGATGGAAATCAGCGAATCCCAATATCAACAGATAGAAGACTGTTTACCGCGCCAGCGCGGCAATGTCAGGCTGTCGAATCTTCAGGTTCTGAACGCCATCCTGTACGTAGCC
>JAISCE010000013.1 GCA_031265765.1 Azoarcus sp. | reverse complement strand
CAAGGCAAGCACTTCGGCGGGAATGGTTGGCAACTCCCTCAATGGGGACTGGGTTTTGCGGGACATAATTTCTCCTCAGAGACAGTTTATGCCCTAAACACGAAATTTCAGACACTACCGCACGCGCCGCCCTTGATGGCGAGAACACCTTGATACGGTGAATCAACTGAGCGCGGAAAACGCAGCCATAAAAGTGGCGGAAAAACTCAAACATCTCATGTGCAGATGCAAACCCAACTATCCAAGCGATCTGTATGACCGGATGCTCGGGAACTGGGAGCGCCACGAGAAAGTGCATTACGCCCGAGCGAACGGACTCAGAAAGGCCATCGAAGTTCTGTAGCTATCCCCGAGTTCTACCGACCGCAATTCTGTTTCATAGTGCGAAAATGAAATCGGTGCGATTTATCAAGCAGAATTTGCCGAGTTATCGCGGCGCGCTTCAACGAATCCAAGGTCAGGACGCATCCCACCCCGCGCCCGTGCGCCACTGGCAGTCGAAGCCTTCGCCCGCCGCAAGCGCTGTCAGGATGGGGGGCAGGAATTCGCGCAACGTCTCGATCACCGCTATCAGCGTCATCGGCTCCAAGGCGTTTTTGCGCTGGAAGGCCGTCCACTGCTTGTTCTTCCGTTCGTCCAGCGCGAACTCATCGGTCAGGCCGAGCGGCAGGCCCGACGGAATGCCCGTGCCCCGGCGCTCGAACGTGGCGCGGATCGCTTGGGCCAACATCGCGCCGTCGAAGTCGGAATGCCGAGCCAGAATCCACAGGTCGAAGTAATCCTTCATCCGGCTGTTGAGGATACCGAGCGACGCCATCGCTTCGAGCTTTTCGGCAACGACCGTGTAGCGGGGATAGACCCGAAGCCACGGCGACGGCATCCCTTCGAGGATCACTGGGTACTGCGCATCCTCCGGACCGGGTACGACGGCGTCGCCAAAGCCGATATCGATCTGCACCGGGCAACGCGCGCCGTCCAGCAGCCCCATCAGCGTGACGCGCACACCTGCGTAATGGGCCTCCTTGCGAATCTCGGCGGCCTTCACCGTGTCGGTCCGAAACACGATACCGTCTTCGCTTTCGATCCGGCTGATCTGGCGGAACAGGTTTTCCAGATGCGGCATCTCGGCGGAGCCGAAACTCAACAGGTCAGCGTCGTGCGTCGGGCGATGTGGCACGTCGAACCACAGGTCGAACAGCAACGCGCCCTTGAGCAGGAACTGGCCGCGCTGCTCGGAAACGCTCAGGCGATACAACATCCGCTCCAGTGCATAGCGCGTAAGCAACAGGTTGAAATCGAGCTTTTCGGCACGGGCCTTGTCGAGAAGCCGGGCGCGAACCGACGCGGCGACGTTGCGCTGGTTCACGCCAGACTCTCCAAATAGGGGCGCATCACGTTGGCCACGCGATCGATCCTGGCGTAATGCCAAATCTGGTCGCTGGTCATGCGCCTCGCGTTCCAGGCTTCGCGCAGCGTCTCCAGCGCCACGTCCAACCCGATCTTGTTGCGGTACTTGAAGCAGTCGGCCACGGTCTTGGCGACGCTGGTGACGCGGACGGTGACGCCATCGACGACGTGTTCCTCGACACCCTCGGTCAGCGCCGCGCCGGAAAAGCGGACGAAGCGCAGCGGCGGGTAGTCGAGCTTGGGCGTGGCTGCCTTGTTGTCGATGGCCAGCCATACCTCGAAGGGAGCCTGCGTCGTCAGGTCATGGAAGCGCAGCGCGGACAGCAGGCAGACCACACCTTTGGGGACGCGCCGCGCGACTTCGGCCAGCGTGCCATGGGCAGACACGGTGCGCGCCATCAGGCCGTACAGCCCGCGCCCGACGCGCTCCAGTTGCCCGCGCCGCACGGCCCGCGTCAGGGCCACCCGAGGGATGCCCAGCGGGGCCAGATCGATGGGGCGCAGCAGTCCTCGCGTGCGCGCCAGATCGAGCAGCTTGTCGGCAGTCGTGTCCATGCCCGTCACAATGTTCCAAAACATCGGTAGATGTCAATAACAACCGATGGATAGGAACCGCGAATGGGCTGAAACGAGCATGGACATGGCCGCCACTTCCGGCAGCAGCCCAACGGACGGTATCCGCCCAGCCCGCGTGCCAATTCTCGCATGAGATCGACAGCGGACATCGCCCGACAGTCGTACCGACACGGACGGCTGCGACTGCGCCACACTGCATCGGCCCCGAGCATGGCGCAAAGCAGCGATCCCAAAGCATCATGTCCGCGCGACGATTTTCGCACCCTGATGAGCCCGAATCCCATTTTGCGGATTCGGGCTTTTTCATGCCGTCATGGCACTGAAGAGGCGACGCTTGCCTTGTCGCACAACACCCGCTCGGCAATCCTGGTCGGGGCATCCTGTTGCAGGGATTCCAGGCACGCCAGTACGCACGCGGGTTCAACCCCAGTGAGTTGCGCCCAGACCCTGACCTTTCCCGCGAGAGAATCCAGCCGCGCGATACCGGGCGCACGCGCCATGACGATGGGAACGATCCTGCCTTCCAGCCTGATGTCCGCCGCGCCTGCTAGCAACCGGGTGATCGCGGCACGATCCACGCGGTGGCGATCCTCGTCCGCCACCGTCCAGCGCACCCGGACATGCGCGCCCGCGACACGATGGGCGTCGATTGCCGCGCGCAATGCTGCCAGATCGGGCTTGCCCTCGAACACGATGTCGACGGTTTGGCGCGCCGGCGTCGACATCAGCGCACAATCGGCATGATCGGCCTCGACACGCCAGATCAGAAACCCTTTGTCGCCTTCCTCCCCGTAATGGAAACGTCCGATGGATCCGGCGTAGGCGATGCGCTGCTCCCCACCTTCTTCCGTTCTCACCCATTGCTGATGGCGATGAATACGGCCGAGCATCGCGGCGCGGGCTTCGGCAGCGAAAATCGCGCCTTCGCTGAATTCATGGTCGAACCCCGCCATCGGCACACCGTGCTCGCTGAGGCTACCGAACAAGGCGCCATGCGCCACGAGCGCCGTGGGCAAACCCTGCTGCCGGGCTTGGCGGTTGAGCGGCGCGAAACCGGCGAGCAGCGCCGCAAGATGTTCTCCCGCCGCCTGCGCCGCATCCCTGGCCCCCGCCGCAATCGCCACCTGCGCCTTGTTGACAGTGGGCACACACGACAGCAGCACGCGCGCGCCGGGCACGATCCGTGCGAAATGCCAGCCCTCCGAAGCGACCCATCGTCCATCCTGGGTCAGCGCGACCTGCCCGATGCGGTCGGCGACATGGACAGGATGCCGTGCGCCCAACAACCGGAATACCGCGAGTGTACCCGGCGGTTCGTGTGAATACGTCCCCTGGAGCATCAACACCGGGCAATGATCGGCGAGTTGGCGCACCCGCGACAGCAGCCGCAGGGCTGCCGGCGCATGCAGGTCGAGTCCATGATCGGTGGCGTCCCCCGAAATGACCGCGAAATCGACCCGTTCCGCCGCCGCTCGCTCGATGGCTGCCACAAAACACCGATCCGCTTCGGCGAGCGTCGCCTCACCGTAGTGGAGATCGGAAAAGTGCGCGATGGAAACCGGATTTTCTCTCATACCGCCACGCCCAGTACGGCGTCGATCTTGTCGGCGTAGCCTTCGGGATCGTTACGGTGACGCTCGATCTCGTCCCAGACGCGGCTGCGCCCGTGGGAATTGAGCTTCCAGCCGCTCCCCCAGCACTCGTCCGCATAGCGCCCGAACCGCTCGGGATCGATGCCGAGCGCGCCGACCCGGCCCATCACCTGTGCCAGTGTGGGATGTCCTGGTTGCATCGACGGCGCCGGCACATCCGGTACAGCGGTTTCATCCGGCGCGAGCGAGGACACCTCCGGGACAACCGCCTCCCCCTCCAGCACGCGCGCCGAAAAATCGGCCTGCGCAATCGCCGCCTCCCGATCCTCCCCCTCGCGCAGCAACGCCGTTACATCGATGGGCGCTTCCAGTTCGATGATCCACTGCGGCGCGCGCACCGCGCGGCCCGCATCGTCGATGTGCGCCACCTCTCGTAATACCTTGGTCAAAAAGAAGGTTTCATGCTCGCGCCCCAGGAAGCCGGATATCCGCCCCCCGCGCAAATGTCCCATCGCCTGGAAACACTGGATCGCGCAAGTGTGTGTTCTGAAGTCGAAATCGGCCATTTTTTGGACGATTTTTTTATGGTCAGCTTCGATTCATCTCGTGAGCATTGCAGGCCGGCAGAGAATAGCGCATTGATGACAAAAACCGGCACCGCTTTGGAGATTACCGGCAGCAAAAACCTCCAGAAACACTATTTTGACCGGAATAGAGGAGTACGATATGGGCAGCATCGAAAAACTTTCCCTATCCAGAATCGCCCGCATCAGGCGCCGGGGCAAATACAGCGACGGCGGCGGTTTGTATCTGCAAGTCTCGAAGAACCTCGTCAAAAGTTGGATTTTCCGCTACGAAATCGACGGTGTCGGGCACACCATGGGGCTCGGCCCCTTGCACTTGGTCACCGCCAATGCTGCCCGGAGGAAAGCGCGCAAGGCGCGCACGATGCTCGCAAAAGGACTCGACCCCTTACAGACGCGCAAAACGCAATGCCAAACCGATGGTTTACGAAATAAAACCTTCGACGAATGCGCTGCGGAATATATCGCCATTCACAAAAACGGATGGAAAAGCGAAAAACATGCCAAGCAATGGCAAAACTCGCTGAAAACATACGCGTCGCCGCACTTTGGAAACGTCAACGTACGTAAGGTCGATACCGCACTCGTCATGCGCGCGCTGATACCGATATGGGTATCGAAAACCGAGACGGCCTCCCGCCTGCGGGAGAGGATCGAACGTATACTTTCCTGGGCCGCGACCTGGGGATACCGCAATGCGGAGAATCCCGCGCGCTGGCGCGGGCACCTACAGGAACTGCTGCCAAAACCCACGCGCATGGCGACGATTCGGTATCGTCCGTCGATGCCATACAGGGAGATTGGCGCATTTTTCAAGCGCTTGGCAGAAGAACGAGGAATCGGCGCGCGGGCGCTCGCATTCACGATCCTGACCGCCTGCCGCGCCTCGGAGGCATTGGACGCAAGATGGCAGGAAATCGACTTCGCACAGCGAGTCTGGGACATTCCCGGCGAAAGAATGAAAACCAGAAAACCGCACAGAGCGCCCTTGTCGGAGGCTGCACTGGCGATACTGGAGGAATTGCGGGGATGCCATCCGGTATGGATCTTCCCGGGCGCCAAGGGGCGCCGACTCTACAGCAGCGCCATGCGCAATGTGCTGAAAAAACTCCAGCGCGACGACGTGATCGCTCATGGTTTTCGCGCAAGTTTCCGCGTTTGGTTTGCGGAACGGACGACTTATTCACAGGAGATCGCGGAACTGGCGCTGGCTCATGCACAAAGAACACAGGTTGAAGAAGCGTATCAGCGCTCCGACCTGTTCGAGCGCCGCAAGGTGGTCATGCAGGAATGGGCGACATGGTGCATATCGTCGACCCCCAGCTTGACATGAAATCGTGCAAAAACCGACTGCACCGCGAAAAACTGAAAATACAACCTATTGATTAAATGAACATTTAAAAATCGAAAAACAGCCGATCAACCAACAAGGCGGAGCACCCCAAATCCATGAAGGAAAAGCATTTTGAGCACGATAACAAAAACACCTCAGATCGAATGAGGTTGTCAAGCTACAAAATCGCGCAATTTCTATCAATAGCAACGCGGCGTACCTGCCAATTGTTGCGTTCTGACACGTATTTCACACATTCATCCGGCTCGCTCCGTCACCGAACCGGGAATTCAGAACATATGATTATGTCAATAGGTTGATAATTTTTGCAAAGATGTGGGTCAACCTGGGGGTCGACGGCAATAATGCCATTACATAATCCGTAAAAGCCGTATAAAAACAATAATATGCGGAAAAAACAAAGCGGAGGGGTGCTCCGCCCTGTGGTGCAAGGGAGTTGCCTGTGACGCGCCACGCTTTGTCCGAGCTTGCCGTCGGCGCGCGACTACGCACGGACTTCGAAATTGCGGAAGTCCTGGGCGGCGGCAAGACCAGTCTCGTGTATCGGGCGCATGATCGCGCCCTGGGCCGGGAGGCCGTGATCAAGGAGTATCTGCCATCGGGCCTGGCGTACCGGGATCGCCAACAGGTAAACGTCCTGCCCGACAAGCGCGAGCCGTTCCGGGAAGGGCTGAAGCGGTTCTTTGCCGAGGCGCAGGTCATGACCCGGTTCGCGCACGCCGTGCTGCGCGGCGTGTGGCAGTGTTTCAAAGAAAATGGCACGGCCTACATCGTTATGCCATTTTATTCGGGCAACACCGTCAGGCAAAAAGTGCACGATAACTTGCACGCAAAAGATCTGGTTGAATTGTTCAGTATCATTTTCCCGCTACTGGAAGGCGTATCGGTTCTGCACAAGGAGCGTTGCCTTCATTTGGATATTTCGCCGGACAATGTGCTCGTCAGGGAAAACGGCATGCCGATTCTGCTCGATTTCGGCGCGGTCAGCCGATTCGGCAGTGCGGGAGAAGGCCGCCCGTTGATCGATCTCACGCCCGGTTTTGCCGCAAAAGAACAATACAATGCCGCTGACGAACTGGGCGCGTGGACGGATATTTACGCCATTTCGGCGCTGGCCTACTACCTTGTCACGGGCATCATCCCGGGCGTCGCCATTTCCCGAATCGTGCATGACTCACTGAAACCCCTGACAAGCCATTGCACGGATGCATTTCCGGCCAGCGTGCTGGATGTTTTCGACCGAGGGCTGGCGATCGACCCCAGCGAACGCTTCCGCGACATCACGTCGTTCACACTGGCCCTGCAAAATGCCGTACAGGCGGTTTTGGCGCAATCGTCCAACCCGGCGGCCAGCGGAATACTGTCGGCGGACGAAGCGGTTTTGTCGATGCCACCAAGAATCAGAAACGTCATGGACGCCTCCTGGACGCTGCGCAGGCAACTGGGGCTGCGCGCGGGCGAGTGACGCGATGACGAAACGACTCCCCGCGAAACTCGCCCAGGCAATCGGATTTTTGATCCTGTGCGCGCTGATCTGGTTCATTGGGCCGTTTTTCGGCTTGGTGACATTCGAGCAGCGGCTCCCCTGGATTGCCGGCGTGCTGCTGCTGTGGGTGCTCACGCTGCTCGTCGGGCAACTGATTGCCAACCGCGCCGGCAGCCTGCTCGAACGGATGCTCCGGCGGCAAGCCGATGATGCCGTGGTGAGCGCAAGTGCGGCACGGCGCGCCGACGCCAAGCACTTGCGCGAACGGCTGCTCGATGCCATCCACACCCTCAAAACCTCCAGGCTCGGCAAGGCGCGAGGGAACGCCGCGCTCTACGAACTGCCCTGGTACATGATCATCGGGCACTCGGCCGCGGGCAAGAGCACCGCGCTACACCAGTCCGAACTGGTTTTTCCGTTCGCCGACCAGAACGGCGCGAGTGTACAGGGCATGGGCGGCACCCAGAACTGCGACTGGTTTTTCAGCACCGAAGGCGTACTGCTCGACACCGCCGGGCGCTATGCAACGGAAGCGGGAGACCGGCAGGAATGGCTGGACTTCCTCGGCCTGCTGAAACGCTACCGAAGCAAAGCGCCCATCAACGGCATCCTGGTGGCGACGAGCCTGCCCGAACTGGTGCAACACCGCTCGAAGAGCTTCACTATTTACGCCCGGAAAATCCGCGAGCGGATCCACGAAATCGAGAGCGCTTTCGGCATGCGTCCGCCGGTCTATCTCATCTTCACCAAACTGGATCTCCTGGGCGGCTTTGCGGAATTCTTCGAAGATATCGGAGAAGAAGATCGCACCCGCGTCTGGGGCGCGACGCTCGCCCACGAACGGGGTACCGAATTCGATATCCGCCGCGAAATCGACAAACAATGCGAATTGCTCTATCGGGGACTCAGACAGATCGGCTGGGAAAAGCTTGGGCTGGCGCGCGGCGCGGGCGCGAAGCCCGCACTTTATGTCTTTCCGCTGGAGTTCCACGCCCTCAAGGATGGCGTGTGCCGCTTCATTGAATTGTTGTGCGAAGACGATCCTTACCACACGAAACCGCGGCTGCGCGGCCTCTACTTCACCAGCGCCCTGCAACAGGGCGAGCCGCGCATCGCCGCCGCCGCGCGAGTCTCCAGCCAGTTCGGCCTCAGCCGCGCAGGATTCCAGCCGCTCCAGCCGATCGCCGCGCGCGGCTATTTCCTGCGCGACCTGTTCCGGGAAGTCCTTTTTGCCGACCAATACCTGATCCAGCAACAAACCCGTCCGCGCGCCAACCGGCTGCGCCTCACCGGCATGGCGGCGGGGCTGGCGGCGCTTTGCGGCACGAGCAGCCTGCTCGCGTGGTCATACACCGGCAACGACACATTGACCGGCGAGACCGGCGCCGAATACACCGAAGCCCGCGAACAACTGGCGGGCGAATCGATCGCCGACAAACTCGGCGCGCTCGCACGCCTGCAACAGCGCATCGAAGCACTGCGGCAAACCCGTCTCGAAGGCATACCGCTTCAACTCGGCGCGGGCCTCTACACGGGGAACAGGCTCGAAGCGGCATTGCGCAGCCAATATTTCGACGGCTTGCACACCGTCATGCTGGCGCCCGTGCGAATCGAACTGGAAACCGCGCTCAAGCATTGCGCGCAAGCATCGCCGCAGAGCACGGCAAACGGCGAGCGCCCCGAAAACAGCGAAGGCTACCGGGCGCTCAAAACCTACCTGATGCTGGCTTCGCGCCCGAGGCTGGAGTCCACCTGGCTGTCCGGGCGACTGCCGCAAGACTGGCAACCGTGGCTAGCATCGCAAAACATCACGATCGGCGAAAACGGCGCGGGCGAGAACGCCGCCCGTGCGCTGCAATTCTATCTCTCGCAGCTTGCCGCGCCGGACTTACCGCTGATCGGCAACGATGAAGCGCTGATCGAGCCGGCCAGAAAAGCACTGCTTGCCACACTCGCGCCGCAACCCGCCGTGGATCGGGTCTATGCCGAACTCAAGGCGCGCGCCGAAGCCAGGTTCCCGTCGCTCACGGTCGCGCGCATCCTGAATGGCAGGGATGCCGGCATCCTCGACGGCAAGGCTGACGTACCCGGCGCGTTCACGCGGGAAGCATGGGACAAATACATGAAGAACGCCATCGCCGAGGCGAGCCGGGGCGAAATCGCCGCCGTGGACTGGGTGCTCTCGGTGACGAATACGGACAAACTCGGCGAAAAGGGGGACGCGGAACAAAACCGGAGCGAACTCGAAGCCCTTTACCGCACCGACTACGCCTCGGCCTGGATGACCTTCCTTGCCGGACTCTCGGCATCCGGCCCCAAAGACCTGGCGCATGCCGAAAGCGTGCTCGCGCGCCTGTCCGACAAGCAAGACTCCCCCGTCCGGCTCGTGCTCCAGCGCGCCGCCTTCGAGACAGCCTGGGACAACCCGATCCCGCTTGCCAACGCCGTTGCGAACAGCGTCGCACTCCCCGGAGGCGCCCCCTCCCGCCTGCCTGGCGAGTTGCTCGAAACCCTCCAGTACGGCCCGCTCGGACGGCAATTCGCCGCGCTCGCCGCGCTCGCCGGCAACGACAACCAAGCATCGGCAGCAGTCACCGGCTATCTGGAACAACTGGGCAAGCTCAAGACCCGGTTCACCAAAATTGCCGCGGCGGAAGAACCGAGCTTGGGCGCGCGCGAACTCCTCGAAGCCACCTTGTCCGGCAAAAGCTCCGAAATCATCGACGCCATGCAATACATCGATGGACCGATGTTCGCGGGCCTTTCCCCCGCGTTTCGGGAAATCCTCCAGCCGATCCTGGAAAAGCCGCTCCTCCAGAGCTACGCCGTACTCCTGCCGCCGGTCGAAGAAGACCTCGACCTGCTCTGGGAAAGCGAAGTACTCGAACACTGGCGGGAACTGGCGCACAAATTCCCCTTCGGCAACGCCTCGGGCGAAGCCTCGTTGGGCGAGATCAACCGTTTTCTCAAACCGGGAGACGGCACGCTCGCCGCCTTCATCGACGGCATGCTGGACGGGCTGGTGGCCCGCCGCGGCAGCCGGATCGAACCGCTCGCCTGGCGCGGGCAAGGCGTGCATTTCAACCCGGCCTTTCTCACCAACACCGAACGGCTGCTGTCGCTGGGCGCACTACTGGGGCGCGACGGATTCGAGCCATCGCGTTTCGAACTACGGCCCGTGCCCACACCGGGCCTATCCGAAATCACCATCGACATCGACGGCCAAAGCCTGCGCTACCGGATGGGGCCGCAGCACTGGCAAAAATTCAAATGGCCAGGCGGCGACGAAGAAGGCGCGCGCATCAGGATAGTTGCCTTCAACGGCGCGACGGCGACCATCTCCGAACAATCCGGGCGCATGGGGTTGGTGCGCATGTTGAATCAAAGCCAGCGCGCGCTCGATCCGGGGATGGGCGCGGGCCAACTGGTCTGGCGCACCGAAAACCTGGGCGAAGCCAAGGCAAGGAAGTGAAATTCGACTTCCGCATGACGAGCGGCCTCAACCCGCTGCGCCTGTCGGCCCTGAACCGCATCGGCCTTCCCGCGCGGATCGTACAACGATGAGAAAACAGGAGAACCCACACCGATGCCGATAGCCCTTCCCGCCACTCGGGAAGCCTCCCCTCGCTACGCCATATTCGGCAAGCTGCCGCGCCGCGCGGACTTCGTGCGTGTCGGAACCGACCATTCGGCAGCGACCGAATTCAGCGAACTGCTCGGCAAGAGCCTTGCGCTGGCCGGCAGTCAACCCGACTGGCGCGTCCGCGCCGCAGCGGATGCGAGCGACTTCCAAATGACTTCGCGCGATGGGCGCTGGCGTCTGGCCGGCGTACTCATGCCCAGCCACGACGAAGCCGGGCGCATCTATCCGCTCGTGGCCGGCGTCGTCCTACCTGCGCAGGCCGGCGCGGCATGCGCGCCGGAGTTCATCATCGCCAACGAACTATTCTTCTCCGGCCTGGCCGAGCAACTGGCAAGCGCGGTAGAGAACGCCGTCGACCTCATCGCCTGCCGCCAGTTTTTCGAAACCTGGATCGCGCCCAACCCGCATGCGAGCGACGACATCGCGCTGGCCGCCCAAATCCTTGCCCGGCACATGGACGAAACCCTCGCCAGCAACTGGCGCACCGTCCTGGCTGGCGCGGATGCGGGCGACATCGACGACTGGCTGCTGCCCTTTCTCTTTCATGCCCGTGCGCCGCGCGCTCGATGCGCCCCAATCCTGCTGCCCCTGTCGGAAGCGCCGGGCGAAGACCGGCTCGACGAAGCCGCCTGGCTCGCACTCCTATGCACGGCAATGGGCAATGGCCGCACGCCCGATTTCATTACCGTAAAACGCGGCGAAAAACGCCATCTCGCCGTCCCGCCAGGACGGCTCGACGAAAAATTCCTGGCCGCCGCGCTTTGGGGCGCAACGACCGGCACGCCAGGCGCCGGAGGCGAAGCGCTTCGCCAACCTCCCGAGCGCGCCGCAATCGCCTTCGATCTCGCCCGACAACTGCAAGATCCCGCGCTCACGCTCGCCTCACTGCAAACGGTGCTGGAACGTCTCGCCCACGAACTCGCCACCGGAGCCACTCCCCAAAACACCCTGCCCTTCCCTTTCACCGACTAAAAGGACACCCCGCCATGGCCACACTGAAAAACACCCAACACAAACTGGATCGCGTGCGCCCACCGCGCGTGCAGATCACCTATGACGTAGAGATCGGCGACGCCATCGAAACCAAGGAACTGCCCTTCGCGCTCGGCATACTCGGCGACTACTCCGGCCAACCCAAGAACCCGCTGCCCAAAGTCGCGGATCGCAAATTCGTACAGGTCGACCGCGACAACTTCAACGAAGTCCTGAAAGGCATGTCGCCCCGCCTGGCAATGAAAGTCGACAACAAACTCACGGACGACGACACGCGCCTGTCGGTGGAACTCGAATTCAACCGGCTCGAAGACTTCGAACCGCAACACGTCGTCGCCCAAGTCGCCCCGCTCCGGAAACTCTTCGAAGCGCGCCAAAAACTCTCCGACCTGCGCAACAAGATGATGGGTAATGACGAACTCGAAAACCGGCTCGACGCCATTGTGCGCGACACCGAAAAACTGCGCCAGATCAGCAACAACCAGACTACTGGCAAAGGAGAATGAGCATGACGGCACAAGAAACGGCACTGGAAGCGTCCCCCGTACCGGAAGCAGCGGCGGCTGAAGCCACGAGCCTGCTCGACACCATCATCGAGCAAAGCAAAGCCGCCACCAACGAACTGGAAAAAGAACGCGCCCGCGATCTGATCGGCGAACTCGCCCAGCAAGTACTCGCCGGCGAAGTCACCGTCTCGAAAGACCTCAGCGCCAGCATCGACGCCCGCGTGGCGCAACTGGACGCGGTCATTTCCGCGCAACTGAACGAAATCATGCACCAACCGGCATTCCAGGAACTCGAAGCCTCCTGGCGCGGCCTGAACTATCTGGTCATGGAGTCGGAAACCTCCACGCAACTCAAAATCAAAGTCCTGAACATCTCGAAAAAAGACCTGCTCAAAGACTTCAAGCGCGCATCCGAATTCGACCAAAGCGCGCTCTTCAAAAAAAACTACATGAAAGCGATCATGCGCGACAAGATCGGCAGCTTCGCCTCGCGCCAGGACGTGCAGAGCTTCCTGAACAAATGGGTGCAGCAATACGTCCTGCTCGACGATGCCGCCGGCCAGGAAGCCAAGGCGAAATGTCCATTGCGCGAAGCGCGCGTCGACGTGACGGAAATCCCTGGCAAACCGGGCGCCTATCGCGCCGTCACCTTCCTGCGCCCGCACTTCCAACTGGATGAATTGACGATTTCGTTACGTTTAGTGGCCGAGTTGCCACAACCCGCGAAGTAAAGCAATGAGGAAACCGCCCCGTCATTTCCGTGCGACTTCCGCAGAGCGTGTTTCATCGAAGCAGCAGCAGTCCCCGCGACACGACACGTCGCACTTTTCTACCTTTCTCTGGAGATAAACATCATGGCATTCGACGCATTCATCAAGATCGACGGCATTCCGGGCGAATCAACCGACGATGCGCACAAAGACTGGATCGAAGTCAAATCCTACCATCACAAGATCGAGCAGCCGGCTTCGGCCACGGCCTCGTCGGTGGGCGGCGCCAGCGCCGAGCGGGTCAATCACGCCCCGTTCGAATTCACGCACCTGCTCGACAAGGCCAGCCCCAAGCTCTATGACGCGGCCAACACCGGCAAACACATCAAGGAAATCACCTTCGAGCTGTGCCGGGCGGGCGGCGACAAAGTCAAGTACATGGAAGTCACGCTGGAGCAGGCGCTCATCTCCACGGTCGAGCCGGGCGGCTCGGCCGCGAACGACGAAGACGAATTTCCTTCGGAAAAGGTTTCGATCACCTACGGTCGCATCAAATGGAAGTACACCCAGCAAAAACGCGCCGATGGCGCGGGCGGCGGCAACGTCATCGCGGGCTGGGATCTGACGGCCAACAAGACCATCGCATAACCAGAAGCATTGCCGGCCCGCCTCCGGGCGGGCTGGAAAGCGTTTTTGTTTTTTGACGTAGCGGCAGGCACGACGCCATAATTGGTGGCCATGCCATGCTGCTGGCAAGCGTATCGAATGTCTCGCGGGTGCCGATCGTGTCACGGCAAATGGCGGTAGCGTGCCTGAAAGGCGTGGGACGTCCCGGCTGATTCATTGAGCGTATTTCGTCAATATCCCTATTGTGAACAGTAAAAGCGGTTCGACATGATGGACATCCCAAGCGATTTGACATCGGCGGGCAATCTGGCAGGCAAGGCAAGCGCGGTCAGCGACCTGGCCAGTAACGCCGCAGGCGCGGCAGGCGATCTCGCCGGTAACGCCATGGGAGCGGTCAGCGACATGGCCGGTAGCGCCGTAGGTGCGGCGAGCGATCTCGCCAGCAACGCCGCGGGGGCAGTTGGCAACATGGCCAGTAACGCCGTAGGTGCGGCGAGCGATCTCGCCAGCAACGCCGCGGGGACAGTTGGCGACATGGCTGGCAACGCCATGGGAGCAGCCAGCGACATGGCCGGCAACGCCGCAGGCGCTCTTGGCTCGATAGGCGATGCTGCCGGTAACGCGCTCGGCTCAATCAGCAATCTGGCGGGCGGGGCCGTTGCCAGCGCATTGGGCGGCATGGCGACCGGCATGGCGGGCAACCTCCTGGGCGGCCTGCTGGCGGCCTTCGCCAGCGCCTTCCAGCAAACCAACCGGCTGGTCAAGCTCAAACTGGGCGACGGGCAACAATACGGCCAGACGCTCCTGCCACAAACGGCGGTGGGCGAAGAATCCCTCTCGGCGACCTACCGCTACGAAGTCACCTGCCTGTCGCCGGACGCGACGCTACCACTCGAACCGCTCCTGGGACAGCTCGCACAACTGGACATCCTCACGAGCGCGGGCGGCATCGCCGACATGTTGACCCCGATCAAGGGACAGAAAAACGTCCTGCGCTGCGGCATCGTCACGCGGGCCGAAGCGCTGCCTTCGGACGGCGGCTTCGCCAGATACCTGCTCGTCATCGAACCGGCGTTCGCGCTGCTGCGCCACCGGCGCACGAGCCGCGTCTTCCAGGACAAGACCGTCCCGGACATCGTCAAGACCATCCTCGACGAACACATCCGGGACAACGGCGTCATCGGGGCCACCTTCGGCTACCGGTTCGAGATCAAGGAAGAAAACCATCCGGAGCGCTCCTACTGCCTGCAATACCGCGAAACCGACCTGGACTACATCGAGCGGCTGCTGGCCGAGGAAGGATTGACCTACCGCTTCGAGCACGCGGACAGCGAGCGCCGCGCGCCTGGGCGGGACGAGAACCGCGCCGAGGACGAATACGGAGACGACGCCGAAAGCGATGACGAAACCGGAGACGACGGCGAAGCCGAAAGCAAGCTTCCCAACGTCACGCTGGTCGTCTTCGACAACGCCTACAGCGTACCGCGCGCCCGCCAAGGCGCGATCCGCTTCCATCGTGCCAACGCCACCGAATCCTCGGACAGCCTCACCCTTTGGACGCGCGCACAGGAAGCCGGCGTCCAGAAAACCTCCCTGGCCAGCTTCGACTACAAGCCGGTTCTCACGCACGGCGGCGAAGACGAATGCCCCTATGAGCGAGAGAAGCTCTCCACCGAAGCCACGCTCGAAGACTACGATGCGCAGACGCACTACTACGGCAAGGACAGCGACGAACTCACGCGCCATGCGCGGCGGCGGCAGGCTGTGCGCGACCGCGAAAAACGGGCCCTGCAAGGCGGCGGCAACGTCCGGGAACTCAAAGCGGGCGAATGGTTTGAACTGACCGGCCACCCGGTCTACGAAATGCTCCCCGAAGAGAACCGGCGCTTCGTCGTCACCCGTCTCGCCTTCACCGCGCACAGCAACCTGCCCAGTCCGCTGTCGCAATACCTGACGCCGGAAAAACCGCCCCTGCCCCCGCCCTACCGGGTCGACTTCGCGGCGCAGACGCGCGGCGCGCCGCTCTACCCCGCTTACGGACACACGAAACACGCCCGGCCCACGTCGCCGGGCATACAGACCGCCACGGTCGTCGGCCCGCGGGAAGAAAAAGAAGTCTTCACCGACGACATGGGCCGCATCAAGGTGCAATTCCACTGGCAACGCGACCAGGAACACCCCGAATTCGGCGCGGCCCTCGATGAACGATCCTCCTGCTGGCTGCGCGTCGCCTACCCGAGCGCGGGCGCGGGCTGGGGCCACCAGTTCATCCCGCGAGTGGGGCAGGAAGTACTCATCGACTTCATCGAGAGCGACATCGACCGGCCCATCGTCACCGGCGTCATCCACAACGGCGCGCACCCGCCGCCATACTTCTCCGGCGCGGGGCAATTGCCCGCCAACCGGACGCTGTCCGGCATCAAGACCAAGGAACACAACGGCGAGCAATACAACGAACTGCTCTTCGACGACACGCAAGACGAAGTCAGAGCAAAACTCTCCAGCGAACACGGCAAGACCCAGCTCAACCAGGGCTTCCTCATCCATCCAAGGACGGACGGCGCGGGCGAGCCGCGCGGCGAAGGGTTTGAACTGCGCACCGACCGCGCGGGCGCGATCCGCGCCACCGAAGGCATTCTGCTCACGACGGAACCCCAACCGGCGGCAACGGGCAGGCAACTGGATCGGAAGCAAGTCGTGGCGCAACTGGCGGCGGCGCGCGAACTGATCGAAAACCTCTCGGAAGTAGCCGCACACCAGTTGGCCGACGCGGTGGAAACCGGCCCCGGGCTGCGCGACGAAGAAGGCGGCGAACAAGGCAAGGCCGCCATGGGCCATCTCGACCACCTGATCGAATCTATCGTGGCGTGGGAAGCGCGCAGCAACACCGACCCCGACGCGAAGAGCGCCGCGAGCCAGCCGGGACGGCAAGGTGTTCTGGCCATGCATGCGGAACGTGGCATCAGCATGACATCGCCGGAAGAAATCGCGCTCGCCACAGAAAAAAACTTCTATCTCGCGAATCAACGGGACATGCAGCAGAGCACGGGCCGCCGGTGGATACACAACGTCGGCAAGAAAATCAGCTTCTTCGTGCACGGCGCCGCCGACAAGGTGAACCTGAAGCTCGTCGCCGCCAAGGGACATGCAAAGTTCTGGGCGCAATCGGGCGACGTGGAAATCATCGGCGACCAAAACGTTCGCATATACGCAAACAAGAAACAATTCCTCGCCGTAGCGAAAGAAGAAATGCTGCTGACTTGCGCCGGGGCCTACATCCGCCTCAAGGGCGGCAACATCGACATCCACGCGCCGGGCAAGGTTTCGGTGAAAGGGGCAAACCACAGCTTTGACGGGCCGACGAGTCTGGAAATGCAAGGCCCGAACGCGCCTGAGCCGACGCTCAAAAAAATGAAAACAGGTCAAATGCTGCACTTTTCAGGTTGAGGTATTGATTCCATGGCTACTCCTTCCTTATTGGACACCATCACTTCAGGTGCTCAGAACGCTCTCAACGCCGCTTCCGAAGCGGTCAGCAATGCTGCGTCGAACGTCGCCAGCACCGCAAGCAATGCCGCGTCGAACGCCGCCAGCACCACAGGCAATGCCGTATCGAACGTGACCGCCAACAACGCGGCGGCGACTGCGGCCAATGCGGCGTCGGCGCCCACTACGCCGCAGACCCCCGCAGTGCCTGCCACCCCGTCTCCTGCCGAAACACCCGCAGCGACCGCTCCCCAGGTTGCCGCGACCAATGCCATAGTCGATCCCAAGCCGCTCAAAAAAATCGTCTATCCGTTTCTTGGCCTCACCCAGAGAGATGGTCAGCAAATAACGCCTGAAATTGCCGACGCGCTGCAATACCTCAAGGTGTGGGCGAGAGTGGGCGATGGCTTTTATCCTTTGGGGATCAACGGTCAATTTCACGGCGGCATCCATTTCGACGGTGAAACGGCGGGAGTGTTGGCACAGCACCTGGGCATTCGTTGCATCGCCGACGGCGAAGTCATCGCGTATCGCGTCGACAACCAATACCCGAAGACGGACTACAGCACTGGCGGGGCCACCTTCTCCAGTGGCTTCGTGCTGGTGAGGCATCGCCTGCAAATTCCGAAGAATTTGATGCAGGCCGAAGCCACGCCCGTCGCTAACCCATCGCCTAGCACGACAGAGGTTATGTATTTTCCATTTGCAATAGATGCTGATGCCGACTGGAATGTCGGGATGCGCAGGTTTGGGAGCGGACGCAGCGGTGGCGCAAGATCGCACGCGGGATGCGATCTTTATTCGGAAGTGGGCAGGGCGATTTATGCTGTTACCGAGGGGGAGGTTATAGAGGGGCCTAGGGCGTTTTATGCCGGTACCCATTTTCTTGCGATCAATCACGGCTCTTTTAGCATTCTATATGGTGAAATTAAACCAGGGTCGTCTCCTTTCAGTAGAGGAAATCGTGTTGAAGGAGGGCAAAAAATCGCGGAGGTAGGAAGATTAAACAATTATCCCCAAGCTATGCTGCATTTGGAAATGTACGATAATTCCCATAGTGGAGAAAATATGTTGCTTGGTACTGCTTTGCCAGGGAAAATGCTTAATGGACGACCGACCCACAGGCGAGAGGATCTTATTAATCCCGCGCCTTACTTGAACCAATGGAAGCTGAACAAACCCAATGGGAGTAATTGATAATGAAAACAAATAACCTGTTGCACGTACTGGTATTTTCTTTGCCAATGGCCGTATATGCCAAGTATATTATAATGAAAACGAAAAAAATTCTCTTTTCCTTTGGAATGTGTCTATTTGTCGTTCATGCGGGGGCACAGGGTATCGACACCGCCCGCGACGTGACGGTAAACAGCCTAAAGGTCGTACAGGCCGCCGGGTTCAGGACATTTACCCTGAAGGAATGGCGAAGCGCCTTTGGAAATTCCTCAAAAGCGGGAAAAATGGAGAAATACTTTGAATGTCCAACGTTTTTGGGCTATACCTTGGCGCTTAACACTCCCGAATGGGACGTCAGCCTGCTTTTCTATTTCAAAAACAATCCCGAAACCGATTTGAACGCGCTCTTTCAAAAAGATGGCGAAAATTACTGGAAGTCTCCCGTAAAAGCTATATTGCACACGGCGAGTTGGAACCTATCACGCTCACGGGATGTATTGGTGGTGGACGGAAAGGCAATTCGCGGCGGATTGGCGCTGGCCGAATTCCGGGATATGTTTCCCCGAAGCGCCCGGCATGGTAACGTTGCCTCTGATTCAAAAGATCGGATGACTTTTGCAGTGTACTTGAATGTCGGCACCTATGATCCCGAAGATACGGAGAATGTCGACATCTGGCATTACGATATGACGCTTTTCTTCGAGTTCGTAGGCGAGAAACTCGACCGTGCCACCCTTTTCCCGGGAAATCCATGCGGGTGAGACAGCATCATCACAACTTGCCGGAGGCTGTCATGAAATCGAAAACACTGCTATTTACCGTCGCCATGCTTGCCATTGTGCGCCCCGTTTTTGCTCAAGAAAAAATGGCGGACGTCGACGAGATCGAGGCGCGTATAGGGAAGGATTGGGCCACGATGTCAAAAGGGCTCGAAGGCTTTGATCTGATTCGTACCCGGCTGAAAGACAATCGGGTGACAATCTCGCAAGGAAGAGCAAAATTTTACCTGCAAGGCGATGTTGCAGAGGCGATCTACCACCAAATGGGAGGAAAACTCGTCCCCGAAGACTGGGTGCGCTGTACTCGTGGACTTGCAAAATCTCTTCCAGAAGAAGAAGGCGGTTTGGGTTGTGTGAAGCTTTCGTCAAAGGAATCGGGTAAAACTGAGTATTTATGTGAAATGGACGTGGACTTAAGAACTGGACGCCTGAGTTACGAAGATGAAGAGTGCGAGGACGAAAACCAAGAAGAGTTGGATCGTATTCAAGACAAGAAGGGCACAAAGTTTCCGCGATTACCGTCTCACAACTGAGCATGAAAGCGGTTGAGTTATTGGCGTGAGCCCTTTTGTTGGTGAAATGAACGGATTCTTTCCACCCAGTCTGCTGCGGTATGCTCCTGAGGGCGCTCCCTCGCGGGGCGACGGCAGCGAAGCGCCAAATTTGGAAGGGCATACAGTTTTCACGGGCAACCGGAGGAAAAACATGCTGGAGAACAAAGCGCAACGAGACAAGGCAGCAGGCGGCAGGCGGCGGACGAAAGAGATTTTGCTCTCCGTTCTTTGTCCGCTGGTTTTTCTGTTCGCCTCGGGCTGCGCCGCGGACCAGCCCGAAGGCACTGCCGCCGCCGGTCTGGCGCGGGTGCAGGTGGATGGAAAATGGGGTTACATCGACGCGAGCGGCAAGGAAATCGTCCCGCCGCGTTACGAGATGGCGTATAGCTTCGCCGCCGACGGACTGGCGCGGGTCTGGGTGGATGGGAAATGGGGTTACATCGACGTGAGCGGCAAGGAAATCGTCCCGCCGCGTTACGACAAGGCGGAGGACTTCGCCACCGCCGGTCTGGCGCGGGTCGAGATGGATGGGAAATGGGGTTATATCGCTGCGAGCGGCAAGGAAATCGTCCCGCCGCGTTTCGACGGGGCGGAGGACTTCGCCACCGCCGGTCTGGCGCGGGTCTGGGTGGACGGGAAATGGGGTTACATCGACATTAGGCGCGAACGCATAAAGATTGCTCCCCCCCCACAACCCAATCGGATCTTCACTAATGAACCGCCCGATATCCGGATCATAATACCGAAACGTATTGTAATACAACCCCGTTTCCACATCCTCGTACTGCCCCTGCATCCGC
>JAISCE010000093.1 GCA_031265765.1 Azoarcus sp. | reverse complement strand
GCCATTGACAGCTTTGCCGGGCGCGAAGACGCGGTCATCAAGTCGCTCGACGATTTCCGCCCGAAAGGCGTTGCCGGTGTCACCACCCTGTCGAACGGTCAGATCGTGCTGATTCTCGACATGAAAGAGATACTGGGCGCGGCGGGCGAACAGCGCGGCGTTGCGCGAGCCATGCTGATAAAACCTTCCGCCGCAAAACCAGCCAAGGCGGAAGCGCCGGTTGCGGCTGCCGACCTGATGATTTCCGCCGCGCTGCGCGATTTTCTCGCGCTCGCCCTGCGTGAAGAAGATGCCGATATCTCAAGGCTAGAACCGTTGTTTATTTCCATATAAGCATGAACATCCATATGCTTGCATTGTTTCAGCGCATCTTCCGCGCTTCACGCAAAAGGATGTTCCATGACGAATTTACAGGACGCGGATTTGCTGCGGCATCGCCCCTTTTTCGATGGCCAGTGGCAAGCGGGCGACGCGCCCCCGCTGATGATCCGTAACCCTGCCAATGGTGCGTTCGTGGGCGAAGTGGAAACCCTCACCGCCCGGCAAACCGAAATCGCCATTGCCGCCGCCGAAGCGGCTTTCCCTGCGTGGCGCGATCTGCCCGCCCGCGACCGCGCCGCGTTGCTGGAAAGATGGGCGGCGCTCATCGTCGAACATGCCGGCGATCTTGCCGGCATCCTGACGCAGGAAGAAGGCAAGCCTCTGGCAGAGGCAAGAATCGAAATCGCGGGCGGCGCGGCGTTTGTCAAATGGTATGCCGAGGAAGCCCGGCGTGTTTATGGCGAAATCATTCCATCCTTTGCCGGGGATCGGCGCTTATTGGTGTTCCGGGAACCCGTGGGCGTGTGCGCCGCGATTACGCCATGGAACTTTCCTTCTTCCATGATTACCCGCAAAGCCGCGCCCGCGCTGGCCGCCGGATGCCCGGTGGTATTGAAGCCGGCGGAATCCACGCCTTTTTCCGCTCTTGCCCTGGCGGAACTCGCCTGCCGCGCAGGACTTCCGCCCGGCGTATTCAATGTCGTGCCGGGCAGTCCCGCCGAGATCGGACGGGTGTTTACCTCGCATCCGGCAGTCAGGAAACTTTCTTTTACCGGCTCTACCAAAGTGGGCAAATTGTTGCTCGCGCAAGCTGCCGGGCAGGTGCAGAAAGTGACGTTGGAATTGGGCGGCAATGCGCCTTTCATCGTTTTCGACGATGCCGATCTGGAGGCCGCCGTCGCGGGAGCCGTCGCCGCCAAGTTCAGGAACGCCGGGCAAGTCTGCGTTGCCGTAAACCGGATTTACGTACAGGAAAAATTGTTCGACGCTTTTGTCGCGCGTTACGCCGGACAAATCGCCGCCCTGGAAGTCGGCGACGGGGCCGGCCCGCAAACGCAGGTCGGCCCCGTCATCGATGCCCGCGCGCTGGAGCGCCTGGAGAGGCTCGTGCAAGACGCCCTGGATGGCGGGGCGGATATCGTTACCGGCGGCCATGTCCATCCGCTGCGCGGCGAGACGGGCGGTTATTTCTTCGAGCCGACGCTGATTGCTCATCCCGCGCCGGAAGCCCGGCTTTTGCACGAGGAAATCTTTGGGCCGCTCGTTACCGTGCAATCGTTCAGGGATGAGGCGGATGTCATTCGGCAGGCGAACGCCACCGAATACGGTTTGGCGTCTTATTTTTATACCCGCGACCTGAAACGCGCTTTCAGCGTGTCCCAAAGCCTGCAATACGGTATGGTCGCCGTCAATACCCCGGTCATCGCTTCCGAATCTTCGCCGTTCGGCGGCATCAAGGCGTCCGGTCTGGGGCGCGAAGGTTCAAGGCACGGGATCGAGGATTATCTGGAATATAAAACCGTTTGGCTGGCGGGGTTATGAGGGGGCGTCCGGCAAACGGGGTTCAACTTTGCGCCCCGCCCGCGCCGAACGCCCGTTCCCGCAAGCGGAACAGCTCGTCCCGCGTCGCCGCCGCTTGCTCGAATTCCAGGTTGCGCGCGTGTTCCTGCATGGTTTTTTCCAGCTTCTTGATGGTTTTCGCCAGCGCCTTTTCGTCCATCGCCGCGTAATCGGCGCGGGGGTCGGCGGCGAGGGCGCGGCGCGCGTCGTCGGCTTCGCCGGTGTAGACGCTGTCGATGATGTCCTTGATGCGCTTGGTGACGGTGCGCGGCACGATGCCATGCGCTTCGTTGAAGGCGATTTGCCTGGCGCGGCGGCGTCCGGTTTCGTCGATGGCCGTGCGCATCGAATCGGTGACATGGTCGGCATAGAGGATGGCCGTGCCATGGATGTGACGGGCTGCGCGGCCGATGGTCTGGATGAGGCTGCGCCCGGAGCGCAGGAAGCCTTCCTTGTCGGCGTCGAGGATGGCCACCAGCGAGACTTCAGGGATGTCCAGCCCTTCGCGCAGGAGGTTGATGCCGACGAGTACGTCGAATTCGCCGAGCCGCAGGTCGCGGATGATCTCGACCCGCTCCACGGTGTCGATGTCCGAATGCAGGTAGCGTACCTTGGCGCCGTGCTCGGCAAGGTAGTCGGTGAGGTCTTCCGCCATGCGCTTGGTGAGCACCGTTACCAGTACGCGCTCGCCGACGTCGGTGCGGCGGCGGATTTCGCCGAAAAGGCTGTCGACCTGGGTCGCCGCTGGGCGCACGACGACTTCCGGGTCGACGAGTCCCGTAGGACGCACGACTTGTTCCACGACTTGCCCCTGGTGCGCTTCTTCGTAATTGGCCGGGGTGGCCGAGACGAAGACGGTCTGCGGCATCAGGCGCTCGAATTCCTCGAACTTCAGGGGCCGGTTGTCGAGCGCCGAGGGAAGGCGGAAGCCGTAATGGACGAGGTTTTCCTTGCGTGAGCGGTCGCCCTTGAACATGCCGCCGACCTGGCCGATGGTGACGTGGGATTCGTCGATGAACAGTAGCGCATCGGGCGGCAGGTAGTCGATCAGGGTCGGCGGCGGCTCGCCTTGCCTGCGTCCGGCGAGATGGCGGGAATAGTTTTCGATGCCCTTGCAAAAGCCCATTTCGTTGAGCATTTCGAGATCGAAGCGGGTGCGCTGTTCTACGCGCTGCGCTTCGACCGGTTTGTTTTCGCGCTGGAAGAAGGCGATGCGTTCCTGTAATTCCAGCTTGATGGCTTCGATGGCCTTCAATACCGTGGCGCGCGGCGTGACGTAATGGCTGGAGGGGTAAATGGTGAATCGCCCCAGTTTTTGCTTGATATGGCCGGTGAGAGGATCGAGGAGCGTGAGTTGCTCTATTTCGTTGTCGAACATTTCGATCCGCAGTGCGTATTCGGCATTTTCCGCGGGAAATACGTCGATTACATCGCCGCGCACGCGAAAGGCGCCGCGCCGGAAGTCCATGTCGGCGCGCGTATATTGCATGGCGACCAGCCGCGCGATCAAATCGCGCCGGGAAAGGTGTTCGCCTTCGCGCAAATGCAGGATCATCGCGTGATAATCGACCGGATCGCCGATGCCGTAAATGCAGGAAACGGAAGCCACGATGACCACGTCGCGCCGCTCCATCAGGCTTTTGGTGGCGGAAAGCCGCATCTGCTCGATGTGTTCGTTGATGGCGGAGTCTTTTTCGATGAAAAGATCGCGCGACGGCACATAGGCTTCGGGCTGGTAATAGTCGTAATAGCTGACGAAATATTCGATGGCGTTTTCGGGCAGGAATTCACGGAATTCGGCGTAAAGCTGCGCCGCCAGCGTCTTGTTCGGCGCGAGCACCAGCGCGGGCCGTCCCATGCGCGCGATGACATTCGCCATGGTGTAGGTTTTGCCCGAACCCGTGACGCCGAGAAGCGTCTGGTACATCAGCCCGTCCTCGATGCCCGCGCACAGTTGCCGGATTGCCTCGGGCTGGTCGCCCGCGGGGAGAAACGTCCGGTGCAGACGGAAAGGGCTGCCGGGAAAAGTCTCGACATCGGCGGTGGGCGCGGATGCGGACGTTTGCGCGGGGAGCGTTTCCTGTTTCATGCGCGGATGCGCCTATTGCGCGTCGGCGAAGTCATTGACGGCGGAGATGGAAGGGCCGGGTCGGTCGTGGGAACCGGTTCGGACTGCCGGGAAGGTTTTCCGTCGGTACTCGACGAATTCGACCGCATGATCGTTATCCGCGTCGGCGGGCCGGGGGATGCGGGAGATTTCTCGGAAATGCGCGCGATCGAAGGCGGGAAAACGAGCATCGCCTTCCACTTCGGCGGCGATTTCGGTCAGGAGCAGCGTGTTCGCCAGGGGCAGCAGGGCGCGATAGATTTCCGCGCCGCCGATGACGAACACGCGCGCCGCGCCGGCGGCGGCGTTCAACGCCTCGCCGGTCGAGGTGAAGATTTCGCCGCCTTGCGTTGTGTAGCCCGGTTGCCGGGTAAGCACGAGGTTGCGGCGTCCGGGTAGCGGTCTGCCGAGGGACTCCCAGGTTTTGCGGCCCATGAGCACGGGGTGTCCGAGGGTGGCTTCGCGGAAGTGGAGGAGATCGGCTTTCAGCCGCCAGGGCAGGGCGTTGCCGCGCCCTATCACGCCATTGCGGGCGACGGCGGCGATCAGGACGATTTCGGGGGAAGGGGCGGGCGGGGTCATACGGCTACGGGCGCTTTGATGTGAGGATGGGGATCGTAGCCGTCCAGGGAGAAATCCTCGAAACGAAAGGCAAGGATGTCTCCGGCGGCAGGGTTGAGCGTCATGGCGGGGAGGGCGCGCGGCGCGCGCGCGAGTTGTTCGCGGGCTTGTTCGATGTGATTGAGATACAGGTGGCAATCGCCCCCCGTCCAGATGAAATCGCCTGGGCGGTAGCCGCACACTTGCGCGGTCATCAGGGTGAGCAGGGCGTAGGATGCGATGTTGAAAGGCACGCCGAGGAAAATATCGGCGCTGCGCTGGTAGAGTTGGCACGATAATTTGCCATTGGCGACGTGGAACTGGAACAGCACATGACATGGGGGCAGGGCCATGCGGTCGACTTCGCCGGGGTTCCATGCCGTGACGAGGTGGCGGCGGGAGTCCGGATCGTTCTTCAATCCGGCGATGAGCGCGGCGATCTGGTCGATGCTGCGTCCGTCGGCGCTTTCCCAGCGACGCCACTGCTTGCCATAGACCGGCCCCAGTTCGCCTGCTTCGTCCGCCCATTCGTCCCAGATCGACACGCCGTTATCCTTGAGGTAGCGAATGTTGGTGCTGCCTTGCAAAAACCACAGTAATTCGTGGATGATCGAGCGTGTGTGCAGTTTTTTCGTGGTGAGCAATGGAAATCCATCCCGGAGTGGAAAGCGCATCTGCCAGCCGAAGGCCGACAAGGTGCCGGTGCCGGTGCGGTCTGTTTTTTCGTCGCCATGTTCGAGAACATGGCGCATCAGATCCAGATATTGTTTCACGGGGGTCTCCGGTTGAAACCTTTGGATTCTATCTTCTATCGGGGTTTCGGGTTATCGCAGGGAGCGGGAAATGACGGCAAATCTCATGAGTGAACTCTCCGGCCAGGCATCCGGGTTGCCGGACGGCGCGGCTACGGCGCGCATCGACCGCGCCGAGGGGATCGCGGCGGCGGCGAAGATGTATATCGCGGATTTGCAGCGGGAGAGTCCGGATTCGATGCTTTCCACGGCGGAACGGGCGGCATGCGTCCTGGAAAGTTTTCTCGACGCGCTCGCGCTGCTGTGTCCCGAGCGGGAAACCGGGCCGGATCGCGCGCACTGGTCGTCGATGGCGCGTTTGTCGATGCGCGAGCTCGTCGATGCCTTGCGGGGACTCGAGCAAGCCGCGCCGGGTTCGCTGCCCGCCGCCTTGCTGGCGCGGGCCGGGGCCGAGGCGGTCAGGTGGGATCTCGTCGATCGCCATGCGCCCGATGCGGAATTGTGGGCATGGCTCGGGGAGTCGTTCGCCGCCGCTCATGGCGATGAGACCTCGCGGGCGCCGGGAGATGCCGACACGGTGGGGCGCGAGTATTTGCGGGCAATCGCCTATCACGCCGCGGCGCTGGATCAGCAGACGTTGAAAGCGGGGTTCGCTATCGCGCGGCTGATCGATTTGTCGCTGCCGCAGTTGTTCCTTACGCGCGAGTATACGGACGCCGCGCTCTACGGCGTCGATGTGGCGCAGCGCGGGATTCCCGTGCGGCTGGCGCGGTCGGTTTCTTTCGAGGGCTGGTACTTCGTGACCGTGCCGGCGGCGGATATGCTGTCCGATATCCATGGCGAACTGACCCATGGGCAGCGTCCGTCCGGCCTGGAGAAAACGGATCTGGCAGAGTTGCGGGTCGCCGTGACCCACCTGCGTCGCCAGTGGTCGTCCAGGCCGCCGGTACGGCGCTTCCGGCGCTATTCTTTCAACGCGCATTTGAGCGTCGTGGGCGGGTACGATGATGTCATGGGTCTCCTGGGCGATGGCTCTCCGGAAGCCGTGGCCCTGGGCACGGGAGGCTGGCGGATTACCGATCTGAGCCGCGGCGGCGTAGGCGCGACGACTTCGCGCAGCGTGGAGAGCGGTGTGCCTGCGGCGGGCGATCTGGTGGCGTTTTGCCCCGAGGAGGGAACGCAATGGCATATCGGGCTCGTGCGCCGGGTGCGTCTTTCAAAATCCGGTATCGAGATCGGGATCGCCACGCTGTCGATGAATCCCGATCTTGCCCGCGTGGACGATGGCCGCGCTGTGCATGATCTGTTCATTTGCGAGCCGGTGCGCCGGGGCGAGGCGATTCGCCTTGTCGGCCCCGTGGGCAGCCTGGAAGAGGACGATCCGCTGTTCGTCATGGCGAAAGGTTCCGTCGTCTGCAAGCTGCGGCCCTTGGCGAGCGCGTTGAGAGGCAAAAGCTTCGATTTGCGCGTTTATCAGGCTATGTAACCGTTTTTACCGGACTGGGCGGATGGCTCCCGCTGCGCCCGTCCGGATTATCGCGCCGTGCGGGCGGCGGCGATGCGCCGCGCGCAATCGGCGCCCGCCCGCACGGCGGCTTCCAGCGTGGCGGGGTAATCGCTTTCGACGTAATCCCCGGCCAGCCACAATCCCGGCAGCGGCGTGACGATGCCGGGGCGGGCGAGTCCGGGCCGGCAGGCGAAAGTCGCGCGTTTTTCGACGATGACCTGTATCCATTGCGCTTTGGGCAGGCGACAGCCGAGTTCGCGCTCAAGTTGGGCAAAGACGGCGGCGTCCAGGGCGTCGCGGTCTTTTGCATCGGCGGCGCTGACGACCGCGGCGACCAGCCCTTCGGGGCCGCCGCATCGACCCCGGTCGAAAGCCCACTGCGCCGGGCCGCCGGCAAGGCCGATCATCGGCGCGGGCAGGCGTACTCCCGCGCCGAGCGCGAGATAGACCGTGGCGATGGGTTCGGCGGGCAGGGCGGCGATTTGGGTCGCAAGTCCGGAGCATGCGCCGGTGGATGCGAGCAAAGGCGCTGCGTGATGGGGCGCGGTGGCGATGACGACCTGCGACCACGAATGTCCGGCGGGGTCGCCCGCGAGGCGAAAGCCGTTTTCTTCCGGAGCGATGGCGGCGATGGCGTTGCCGGTGAAAATACGCCCGTCCCGGGTGGCAAGGTATTGCGCCGCCGGGATGGGAAAAAGCTCCGAAAGGTCGACGCGGGGAATCAACAATTCGCTCGCGGCAGCGGAAGCGGCCAGCGTATCGCGCAAAACATTGGCGAAGACCTGCGCCGAAGCTTCATGCGCGGGGGTGTTGAGCGCGGCCACGCATAACGGTTCCCAGACCAGATTGCGCAGTTTCGCGGGCTGGCGGCAGTCGCTCAACAGTTCGGTGACGGTCGTTTCGGCGGGGAGCCGGAAACGATTGCGCTTGAGGCGGCGCAACAGGGCGAACATGGAAAAACGCTCGCGCCAGCCCAGGCCGCGTGCGCGGGCAAGTCCCACGGCCAGATGGGCCGGCGCGGGCAGGGCTGCGGCGCGAAATCGAAGCCGTCCGGGGATGCACAAGGTGAGCGGCAGATGTTCGAGCCTGCGCGGCGAGACGCCGGTGAGGCGCAGCAAGCGGGTAAGTTCGCTGTAAGCGCCAAGCAGCAGATGCTGGCCGTTATCGACCGTCCAACCGTCCTTTTGCACCACGCGCGCCCGTCCGCCAAGCGTGGTGGAGCGTTCAAACACGGTCGTCTCGATGCCGCGGCGGGCAAGCTCGACCGCGCAGGCGAGACCGGCATAGCCCGCGCCGATAATGGCGACTTCGCGTTTCACCGTGTCAACTCCTGAGCCACGTCAGCCCGGCGAGCCAGATTTTGCGCAAGGACGTGAGCGAGGTACGGCGATCGAGCACGAGAAAACCGTCGCGGACGATCTCGCGCAACAATGTGCGGTAGATCGCGGCCATGACCAGCCCCGGGCGTTGTTTTTTGCGATCCACGGCAGGCAATCTGGCGAGCGCCTGTTCATAGAACGATTCGGCTCGCCTAGCCTGGAAATCCATCAGGGCGCGGAAGTCGCCACTGTAACGGGCGGTGCGAAGATCGACGGCGGAAACCCCGAAACTTTGCAGTTCGTCGGCAGGCAGGTAGATGCGGCCGCGGCGGGCATCCTCGCCGACATCGCGGATGATGTTGGTAAGCTGGAGGGCGATGCCGAGGTCGTGGGCGTAATCAAGCGTGCGGGCGTCGTTGTGGCCGAAGATGCCGGCGGCGAGAAGTCCGACGGCGCTGGCGACGTGGTAGCAATAATTTTGCAGGGCGGGAAAATCGGGATAGCGGCTGTTTTGCAAATCCATCGCCATGCCGTCGATGATTTCGACGAAGCGTTCGCGCACAAAGCCGAACCGGCTGCGCACCTCTTGCAGGGCGAGTCCGACCGGGTGGGTTGCCGCGCCCTCGAAAATGCGATCGACTTCCTGCCGCCACCAGTCGAGCTTGGCATGGGCGAGCGCCGGATCGTGGCACTCATCGACCGTATCATCGACTTCGCGGCAAAAAGCGTAGAGCGCGGTGATGGCCTGCCGCCGCGCCGAATCGAGGAACAGGAAACTGTAGTAGAAACTCGATCCGCTGGCGGCGGCTTTATCCTGGCAGTACTGATGCGGCGTCATGCGCTTGGGCGCGGGTAATCCAGGGCGCGCCATGCGGCGAGCAACTTGTCGGCGGCGCCGAGACGGGGGGAGCGGGCGAAAACATCGTAGCCGATGGCCTCGATGCGGTCGAGGATGCGCAAGCCTCCCATCACGATCAGGCGCAGTTCCCAGCCGATGCGCCCAGGCAGGCGGCGCGCGAGCGGCGCGCCCGCGTTCAGGGTCGCTCGCGCACGCGCTACCTCGAATGCGAGCAGGGCTCGCCAACGCTCATCGCAACGGAAAGCGGCGACATCTTTTTCCGTGAGGCCGAAGCGGACGAGGTCTTGCTGCGGCAGGTAGAGGCGTCCCTTTTTCCAGTCGTGCGCCACGTCCTGCCAGAAATTCGTCAGTTGCAGTCCGGTGCAGATGCAGTCGGCGTATGGGAAATTTTCGAGCGCCGACGCGCCGAAGAGCGTGAGCAGCAAGCGCCCGACAGGATTTGCCGAGCGTCGGCAATAATCGACAAGATCATTGAAATCGTCATAACGTTTTTTCTTGACATCTTGCTGGAAAGCATCGAGCAGGTCGTAGAAAGGCTTCATCGGCAAGTGATGATCGACGATATTGCGGGCGAGGCGGGCGAAAAGCGGCGGCAGTCCACGCGCAGCCGCCACGCCTTCCGCGTCGATGGCATCGAGTGTGGCGCGGTAATTGGCGAGTTGTTTCAAACGTTGTTCGTCGGGGACATTGCCCTCGTCGGCGATATCGTCCGCGCTACGGGCGAAAGCATAGATGGCCTCGACCGGTTCCCGCAGACGGGCGGGCAAGAGCAGGGAAGCGACGGGAAAATTTTCGTAGTGATCGATGGGCATGGCAGGGTGTGGCGCATCCGGGTTGAGCTATGCCGCAGTATAACGAATCATTCGGCATCGGCGGCTTTACATCGGAAATGAGGACGCTTGGAAGATAGGGGGCGAGCGGCTAGAATCCGAAAACCCTGCCCCGGTGGTGAAACTGGTAGACACGCTTGACTTAGGATCAAGTGCCGCAAGGCGTGGAGGTTCAAGTCCTCTTCGGGGTACCATGTTGATTTTATTATATAAAACTGATTTTTTTAGTTATCGTTCGCGGTCTATTTTATGACGAGTTGCGGAAACGTTTCCGCAACCTATCTCTTACTTTAGCGGTTTCACCGTCTCCCCTTTGCGCCGATAAACTCGTTTTGTGATGGATGTCCCGCTATGTCCAAGTATCTGGCTGGCGTGATCGAGCGTCTCATCGTCGCTCGCTGCTTTTGGCCGGATGTCCCGGAATTGGAACTGCCTGATGCGCGCCGCCAGATCGGCATCTCCGATACGCTCAGCTTCGATGGCGCTGACTTCGCGTGCCGCATCGAACCGGGTTCGGCGCATGAAGGAAGACATGCGTTCGCCTTTCGGCGTGGCGATGATCGTCATGCCGCAAACGCCGCGCGCACGAATACGAGACAGCGTTCGCGCCAATTCGCTCCCATCCTCAATGAGGATTCGGAGTTTTTTCCCGGTCTTGTTCTGAACGATTTCCAACGCGCCATCCCGGATGTCCGACCATCGCATCTTGAGCACGTCGGCGGGACGCTGGCAAGTCAGATAGGCGATGTCCATCGCGTCACGCAATTCTTGGCAGGCTGCGCCACGGACAGCTTCCCATACCCTGTCATCGGCGTAGTAATCGCGTGGCGGCTCTTTGTTGTCAACGCCAACTGAAATATGACCCAATTTACCTTTTGCGCGCCGGAGTAATTCTGACCCGCCGCCATGACATTTGAGTCGTCCGCGCCGTGCGTAGCCCGAAGCGGACGACTCAAC
>JAISCE010000073.1 GCA_031265765.1 Azoarcus sp. | reverse complement strand
TGCTCGGCTACGTACAGGATGGCGTTCAGAACCTGAAGATTCGACAGCCTGACATTGCCGCGCTGGCGCGGTAAACAGTCTTCTATCTGTTGATATTGGGATTCGCTGATTTCCATCTTCGAAGTATAACATTTTCTCGATTAGTGTGAACACACCCTAATAGAGTCCGCTCTCGTTCAGGAAAACCAGCCGGTCTGTGTCAAAGCCGCTTTGCTTTGCCTTCCACGGTCGCGCCTCAACGCGCCAGCGGGCGCGTTGTCACACTGATATCCGGGGATTTCCAGGAGGCGGATTTCAGAACGGCAACGGCAAACCCGGCCACACATCGTCGATGGCGGCGCGGAATGCTTGCTGGATGCGGGCGAGCGCCGCATCGTCGTCGGCCTCGAAACGCAGCACGACGACCGGCGTGGTGTTGGAAGGGCGGGCAAGGCCGAAGCCGTCGACATATTCCGCGCGCACGCCGTCGAGCGTGACGATCTCCGCCGCGCCGTCGAACTCGGCTTGTTCGCGCAAGCGCCGCACGAGCTCGAACGGTTCGCCTTCGTTCATTTTGATGTTGAGTTCCGGCGTGCATACCGCATTGGGCAGCGCCTTGAGGGCGGCATTGCCGTCGGCGGTTTTCGAGAGGATTTCGAGCAGCCGCGCGCCGGCGTACAGGCCGTCGTCGAACCCGTACCAGCGTTCCTTGAAAAACATGTGGCCGCTCATTTCGCCGGCGAGCGGCGCGCCGGTTTCCTTGAGTTTCGCTTTCACCAGGGCATGGCCGGTGTTCCACATCGTCGGCTTGCCGCCGCGCGCGCGTATCCAGCCCGCAAGGTTGCGGGTGCATTTGACATCGTAGATGATTTCGCCGCCCGGCACTCTTTCGAGCACATCGGCGGCGAACAGCATCAACTGGCGGTCGGGATAGATGATTTCGCCGTCTTTGGTGACGACGCCGAGCCGGTCGCCGTCGCCGTCGAAGGCCAGCCCGAGTTCGGCGTCGCTTTCGGTGAGCGCGCGGATGAGGTCGCGGAGATTTTCCGGTTTGGACGGGTCGGGGTGATGGTTGGGGAAACGTCCATCGACTTCGCAATAAAGGCCGGTCGATTCGCAACCGAGACGGCGAAAGAGGGCGGGGGCGACCGCGCCGGCCACGCCGTTGCCGCAGTCGATGACGATTTTCATCGGGCGCGCGAGTTCGATGTCGCCGGCGATGCGGGCGATGTAGTCGTCGACGACTTCCGCCTTGCGCGCTCCGCCCGCACCGTGGCTGAGCTTGTCGTCGGCGATGCGCTGACGCAGGGCGAGGATTTTGTCGCCGTATAGTGTTTCGCCGCCGAGCACCATCTTGAGTCCGTTGTAATCGGGCGGGTTGTGGCTGCCCGTGACGGAGACGCAGGAATGAACGCCGAGGCGATGCGCGGCGAAATAAGTGACCGGCGTGGGCACGCAACCGATATCGATGATGTCGATGCCTGCCGCGCGAATGCCTTCGGCGAGTGCGCCGGCCAGTTCGGGGCCGGAAAGCCGTCCGTCGCGCCCGATGACGATGGCTTGCTGGCCGCGCGCGGCGGCTTCGCTGCCGAGAGCATGGCCGATGGCGCGCACGGCGCCGGAGGTGAGTGTTTTGCCGACGATGCCGCGGATATCGTAGGCTTTGAAGATTTCGGCGGCGGGGAGTGCGTGGATTGTCATGTGTTCAGCGATCCCCTTTCGGGCGCTCGCCGGTGAAGACGTAGTGCATGCCGCAATAAGGGCAGACGGCTTGGCCGTCCGTCAGTACGTCGAGAAAAACGCGCGGATGCCGCGCCCATAGCGGTTCGCCGGGGCGCGGGCAGACGAGCGGCAAGTCGGCGATGCCGACCGGGTTTGCTTCGGGAGGTGTTTCGTCGCCCGGAACCGTCATGGCATGCCCTCAAACCTTGGCCAGCCAGTGCTTGTATTCAGGCGCCCGGCCATTGACGATGTCGAAGAACTTGGCTTGTAGTTTCGCGGTGATCGGGCCGCGCCGGCCACCGCCGATGGGGCGGTTGTCGAGTTCCCGGATCGGCGTGATCTCGGCGGCAGTACCGGTGAAGAAGGCTTCGTCGGCGAGATAGATGTCGTCGCGGGTCAGGCGGTGCGAATGGACTTCGAGGCCCATGTCGTGGGCGATCTGGATGACCGACTCGCGGGTGATGCCGGTGAGCGCCGAGGCGATTTCCGGTTCGATCAGCACGCCGTCCTTGACGATGAAAAGGTTTTCGCCCGAGCCTTCGGCGACGAAGCCTTGCGTGTCGAGCAACAGCGCCTCGTCGTAACCGTCGCGGGTGACTTCGAGGTTGGCGAGGATGGAGTTGGTGTAAGCGCCCGCGAGCTTGGCGCGCGGCATGGTGACGTTGACGTGATGGCGGGCGAATGACGACACCTTGACGCGGATGCCGTGCTCGATGGCTTCTTCGCCGAGATAAGCGCCCCAGGGCCAGGCGGCGATCGCGACATGCACCGAGGCGCCCACGGTGGAGACGCCCATTTTTTCCGAACCGTAGAACACGATGGGACGGATATAGCATTCCTTGAGATCGTTGGCGCGCACGACTTCTTTTTGCGCTTCCATCAGGACTTTCTGGGAATAAGGAATATCCATCATGTAGATGCGGCAGGAGTTGAGCAGGCGCAGGGTATGCTCGACCAGCCGGAAGATCGCGGCGCCGTCGGCGGTGTCGTAGGCGCGCACACCCTCGAACACCGCCAGGCCGTAGTGCAGGGAATGGGTCAGCACATGCGTGGTCGCCTCGCGCCACGGAACGAGTTTGCCGTCCTTCCAGATGAAACCGTCGCGATCGGCCATTGACATTTTTCGGATTCTCCTCCGGTTGAAATCAGTCGAAAACGCCCCCGCCGGGGGACGAAACAGGCGTAGATTCTAGCGCCAAAGATACGTGTATGGCTGCATCGTCTGGATGGCATTGCGCACTCTCGTTAAAATGCGCACTTCGACGCAATTCGTGTGTACTCGCCATGATCCATCGCTGGAAACCGAATGTTACCGTGGCCGCGGTCATCGAACGCGATGGCCGTTTTTTGTTGGTCGAAGAAGAAACCGCCGACGGCCTGCGCTTCAACCAGCCCGCCGGGCATCTGGAAGCGGGCGAATCGCTGCTGGCCGCGGTAAGCCGCGAGGCGCTGGAAGAAACCGCGCATCCCTTCGTTCCCGAATATCTGATCGGTATTTACCAATGGCCGCGCCTCCGGAGGGATGTCGCCTATTTGCGCTTTGCTTTCGCCGGACGGGCCGGCGAGGCCGAGGCGGGCCGCAAGCTCGACGACGGCATTCTGCGCGCGGTCTGGATGACGCTCGACGAACTCCATGCCACGAGGATACGCCATCGCAGTCCGCTGATTTTGCAATGCGTGGAAGATTATCTGGCCGGGCGGCGCTACGGATTGGAACTCCTGCGCCACTACGATCGATGAAATCCGGCATGTCCGCGATACGTGACGGCGACGGCATGAAAGTCGTCGTCGGCATCTCCGGCGGTGTCGATTCCGCCGTCGCCGCCTTGCTTCTCAAGCGCCGGGGCTACGCGGTAAGCGGTCTTTTCATGAAAAACTGGGAAGACGACGACGACGGCGAATATTGCTCGACGCGGCAGGATCTGATCGATGCCGCCGCCGCCTGCGACACGATCGGCATCGACCTCGAAGCCGTCAATTTCAGCCGCGAATACAAGGAGCGCGTCTTCGCCGATTTCCTGCGCGAATACGAGGCGGGCCGCACGCCCAATCCGGACATCCTGTGCAATGCCGAAATCAAGTTCCGCTGCTTTCTCGACCATGCCCTGCATCAAGGGGCGGAGCGCATCGCCACCGGCCACTATGCCCAGGCGCGCGCCTGGGAGAGCGATGGCCGCCGCGAATTCCAGTTGCTCAAGGCCGAGGACGGCACGAAAGACCAGAGCTACTTCCTTTACCGGCTTACCCAGGCACAACTGGCGAAATCTCTTTTTCCGCTCGGCGCGCTCTACAAACGCGAAGTGCGCCGCATTGCCGCCGAAGCGGGGCTGTCCGTGGCGGACAAAAAAGATTCCACCGGGATTTGTTTCATCGGCGAGCGTCCGTTCCGCGAATTCCTGATGCGCTACCTGCCCGTCCATCCCGGCGAGATTCGCTCCCTCGACGACGGGCGCGTTCTCGGCGAGCACCGGGGATTGATGTACCACACTATCGGCCAGCGCAAGGGGCTGGGCATCGGCGGCATCCGGGAGCGGCAGGATGAGACCGGCGAACACGATGCCTGGTACGTGGCGGCCAAGGATGTCGCCGCCAATGTGCTCTACGTCGTACAGGGCCGCGATCATCCGGCCTTGCTGAAAGACCGCCTTGTCGCGCTCGATCTCAACTGGATCGCAGGCCGCGCGCCGCGCACGCATTGCGTCTACAGCGCCAGGCCGCGCTATCGCGCCCTGGACATGCCCTGCGAGATCGACACCCTGGATGGCGGGCATGCCGAAGTCGTTTTCGCCCGCCCGCAATGGGCGCTTGCGCCCGGGCAAAGTGTGGTGATTTACGAATCGAGCGTATGCCTGGGGGGCGGGATCATCGCCTGAAGCCGCCTGTTGTTTCAATGCGGAGGGAAGTTCCTACCTTCACTGTGCACAAATCGCGGTGGCTTGACCGCCCGTTTTGTCCCTTTCTTTGGCGTGCATTACAATGCAATTCATGGACTCGAACGGAGAATCGGTCATGCCTGCAAATCAGCTCATACAAGCGCGCATCGACGGCGCGATCAAGCAAGAAGCCGCAGCCGTCTTGGCCGCGATGGGCCTTACCGTGTCCGATGCGGTGCGGCTGCTGCTCACGAAGATCGCGCATGACAAGGCGCTACCCTTCGAGCCGCTGATTCCGAACGCGACGACGATCCAGGCGATGAAGGACGCCCGCGCCGGTCGCGTCACGAAGGCCGCGGATATCGAAGCCCTATTCCGTGACCTCAATGCGGACGCCTGACTATACCCATCGCCGCGGGCTTGGTCTGCCCGACGTGGCCTTTTCACAGCGTTATAGAGGGGCTGCACATCCAAAAAAACGGCCCCGCATTTCGCGGAGCCGTTTCTCGTGAAGCGAAGCCTGCGTCAGAACTTGTAGCCGAGGCCGAAGAAAAACACCCATGGGTCGACATCCACATCGACTTTGACCGGGGTATTGTTCGTACCCAAAGCGGCGTTGGTGTTTTTCGTCTTGGCTTTGGTGTTGATGTCGATCTTCCAGACAGCAGCGTTCAGGAACAGTTTGTCGGTGAGCGCAACGTCAGCACCGAGCTGTGCAGCCAAGCCCCAAGAGTTTTCCAGGTCGAGACCGTGGAAACCGTTTTCCTTTTGCTTGGAACTAAGCTTCTCGTTGAAGAAGATCGTGTAGTTCAAGCCGAGGCCGACATAAGGCTGGAACTTGGATTTCGGATTGAGGAAGAAATATTGGGCGCTGACCGTGGGTGGCAGGTGAGTAGCTTTCCCAAAATTGCCGTTGACTGTGCCACTAGGCAGATTAAGAGCGGCGTCGACGCCCTTGACTTTGATTTTGTGCGTAAACGGCGTTGCGGCCAGTACCTCAATACCGAAGTGAGGGGCAACGATGTAAGTGCCGGTAAGACCAAGCTGGGTATTCGATTCTACGTCGCTCACCTTGGTGCCAGACAATGAATGGCCATCAACTTTTATCTTGCCGCTACTCACCTCCGGAGAGACGTGCGCGACGCCGACACGCAGGACGACATCGCCCGCCTCGTGGGCAAGGGCAACACCGGACACGGCAAATGCAGCAATGGCGGCTGCAAGGTATTGTTTTCTCATGAGCAGTTCCCTCCGGTAAATTGAGTCGAAAGCAGGCTGGATCGCCAAGAGGCATGATAGGCGAACTGTAATACGAATTTATTCACGCTTCGAGCAATCCTTGATCGAAGTCAAATTTTGAGCGTGACAAAAAAACGGCGTTCCGGAGAACGCCGAATCGCACTGCGCCGGGGCGGGGAAAGACCCCGGCGGATTCCTGCTTTACAGAGCGAGTTTGGCCGATTCCTGGGGCTGCCGCTGGAATAGCGATGACTGGTTTTCCGGGACGGGACGGTATATTCTTACCAAACCATGATCGATACCGCGAGGAACGAAAATGACCGCTACCGCTACCCTGTCCAGCAAGTTCCAGATATCTATTCCCAAGGTCGTGCGCGAGGAGCAACACTGGGAAGCCGGACAGGAATTTGTGTTCATTCCCAAGGGCAAGGGCATGTTGCTCATGCCGGTTCCCGAAAGGGATCAACTGGCGGGCATCGCCAAAGGCGCGCGCGGGGACGATCCCCGCGAGCGCGAGGATCGCTACTGATGCCGCCGCCGCGCGTGGTCGATACCTCGGCCTGGATCGAATGGCTCACGGACAGCGTGCTTGGACGAGTGTTGGGCAAACAGTTCCCGGACCAGCCGCGGTGCCTCGTGCCGACCGTCGTGCAGCTTGAACTCTCGAAATGGTTGACGCGCGAGGTGGGCGAAGATGCGTCCGACCAAGTGATCGCCTACACGCAAAAATGCAGGGTTGTGCCTCTGGATACCGCCATCGCCCTGCTCGCCGCGGATATGTGCCGCGAACACAGGCTGGCCACCGCCGACGCCATCGTCTATGCGACGGCGCGTTGCCACGGCGCGGAGTTGCTCACCTGTGACGCGCATTTCGAGGGACTGCCGGATGTGGCGTTGTTTCCCAAGACGGCTTGATGGGATCGCTTCGCCTATTGGCGGGTGATTACGCACACATCCGGTCGTCCGGCATGAAATTCCCACGTTCGAGATGCGCGACGATCCCGCATTTGCGCAACCCTTGATCGAAGTCAAGTTTTGAGCGTGACAAAAAAACGGCGCTCCGGAGAACGCCGAATCGCATTGCGCCGGGGCGGGGAAAGACCCCGGCGGATTCCTGTTTCACAGAGCGAGTTTGGCCGCGCCGGACGCTTTCTGGAAACCCGTCACACCGTCGCCAGCCGTTCCACCGTATCGGGAAACTTTTCGACCAGACGAATCAGCAAGGCAGCCTGGGCGTTGGGCTTGGCCCGGCCCTGCTCCCAGTTTTCCAGTGTGCGGGGGTTGGTGCGCAGGTAACGGGCGAACACCGGGCGCGACAGGTGCAGGCGCTCACGCAGGGCCAGCAGTTCGTTGGCGGCCACCTCCGGCGCCGGGTTGATTTCCACTGCGTGCGTGCGCAGCGTCCGCTTGTCGGCGCGCGCGTTCGACAGGGCATCGAAGCCCTCGGCAATCTCTGCAAACAGGTTCCGCTTTTTCATCGCCTCGCCTCCAATTTAGTCGGCCCGGTAACGGGAAAAGGCGGGCAGTTCCACGAAGATGGCTTTCATCGCTCGAATCATACGCAAGTCGCGGATAGATGCAAGGGCGCTTGCGACGCGGAGCGGACAAGCGCAGTGCCCTTGGATCAATAGTGGTACGCACTTTCACCGTGCGAGGCGATGTCCAGCCCCTCGCGTTCCTGTTCTTCCGTGACCCGCAGTCCCGCGAACGCGCCGGCAAGCTTGTAGGCGATGAAGGCCACGATGGCGGACCATGCGATGGTGACGGCCACGCTCTTGGCCTGCACGAGCAATTGGGCGGGGATGGAGAAATTTTCCATGCCGCCGCCCGTTCCGCCCAGCGATGGCGCGGCGAATACGCCGGTGAGGAGGGCCCCGAGAATGCCGCCCACGCCATGGACGCCGAAGACATCGAAGGCATCGTCCGCGCCGATCAGCTTCTTCAGGCCGTTCACGCCCCACAGGCAGACGAGGCCGGCGGCGGCGCCGATGACCAGCGCGCCTGCCGGGCCGACGTAACCGGCTGCGGGCGTGACCGCCACGAGGCCCGCCACCGCGCCGGAAGCCGCGCCGAGACTGGAGGGATGGCTCTTGAAGAAGGATTCCCCGGCCAGCCACGACAAGGTTGCCACGGAGGTGGCAAGGATGGTGTTGACGAAAGCCAGGCCGGCCTGGCCGTTGGCCGCCGCCGCCGATCCGGCGTTGAAGCCGAACCAGCCTACCCACAGCAGGGACGCGCCGACCATGGTCAGAGTGAGCGAGTGCGGCGTGAAGGCTTCGCGACCGAAACCGACCCGCTTGCCGAGCAGGAAAGCGCCCACCAGCCCGGCGATTCCGGCATTGATATGCACCACGGTGCCGCCCGCGAAGTCGAGCGCCCCGTCCGCGGCCAGGAAGCCGCCCCCCCAGACGATATGCGCTATCGGTACATAGCTGAAGGTATACCAAAGGGTGGAGAAGATGATGACGGCGGAGAAACGGATGCGCTCGGCAAAAGAGCCGACGACCAGCGCCGTGGTGATGGCGGCGAACGTGGCCTGGAAGGCGACCCAGACATATTCCGGCATGGAGCCTTGCAGGCTGTCGGCGGTGACGCCCGCCAGAAAGAGCTTGTCCAGATTGCCCAGAATCGCTCCCGCGCCGGTTTCCGGGTTGGAAAACACCAGCGTGTAGCCGTAGATGAACCAAAGGGTCGTCGTCAGGCAGAAAATGACGAACACATGCAAGAGCACCGAGAGCATGTTCTTGGTACGGGCCAGCCCGCCGTAGAACAGGGCAAGGCCGGGGATGGTCATCAGGATGACCAGCATCGTGGAAGTGAGCATCCAGGCGGTATCGCCGGTGTCTAGTTCGGGCGCAACCGCGGCGGGCGCGGTTTCCGCCGTTACGGCTTCCAGCGCCGCCGCGGGTTCGACGGCTTCCGCCGCTATGGCGGGTTCGGTGGCGGGCATCGCCTCTTGGGCGGGCAGGAGGCTAGGTATACCCAACACAAGTACCGCCAGCGCCGCCGCGAAAAATTTCTTCATGGGTTTTCTCCGTGTATTACAGGGCCTCGGCCCCGGTTTCGCCGGTGCGGATGCGGATGGCCTGTTCGAGATCGAACACGAAAATCTTGCCGTCGCCGATCTTGCCGGTGGAAGCGGATTTCTCGATGGCCTCAATGGTCTGTTCGAGGATGTCGTCGGAAATGGCGGCTTCGATTTTCACTTTGGGCAGGAAGTCGACGACGTATTCCGCGCCGCGATAAAGCTCGGTATGACCCTTTTGACGCCCGAAGCCTTTGACTTCGGTGACGGTGATTCCCTGCACGCCGATCGTGGAAAGTGCTTCGCGCACTTCGTCGAGCTTGAAAGGTTTGATGATGGCACTGACTAATTTCATTGTTTTCTCCAGAAAGGAAACCGGGCGGAAGGACTCAAAAAGACCTGCCAATGGAAAAGATGAGGCGGGAATCGGCCAGGTCTTCATGGTCGATATCGGTATCGACGTAGTGCAGGCCGAAATCGAAACCGGCGAATTTATAGGCCGCGCCCAGCTTCCAGTCGGTATAGGATTTGCCGGGGCCGAAGACGCGCTGTTTGCCGAAGTGGGCGGCGAGCGTCAGGTTTTCGACGATTTCATGGGAAACCGAGAGGTCGAAGTAATCGCTGCCCCTGGAATCCGGCGCGCCGAAAAGGTTGGTGAAAGCATGCGAATATTTGAACGACACGAATTTCCACGACAGCCCGGCGTAGCCTTCGGTGGTATTCGGATTTTTCATCCCGGTATCGTCGCGCCATTTGCGGTCGAAATTGCCCGGATACCCGTATCGCAACACGCCGGCGTCGATGCCGAAATCGCCGAAGGACTTGCCGTAACCGGCATAAAGATCGAGTTCGACGCTGTTCCCCGAAGATTCCCCGGTTTCGGCGTCGCGCAGCCATGAGATGCTCGACCCCCATACGCCGATGTACAGGCCGCTGCCGTGCTTGAAATCGAACCCGCCCTGAAGGGCGGGTTTTTCATCGGTCTGTGAGATGCCCCGGTAAGCGTAATCGCTGGTGATGGTGACATTGGCGCTGAAAGGGCTGGCTTCTTCGGCGGCGCCGACCGGCGGCAAGGCCGCGATGAAGGCGGATGCAGCGATGAGCTTGCGCATGAGTGATCTCCCTGGAGTTTTGCGAATTGCTGACGCGAGAATCGCGCGGGCTTGCCGCACATCTCACGCATGTACTGTGCCAGTCAGGAAAAACCCTTGCCGATCAATAGGTTTTGATCTGCGTCCGGCTGCATCGGGCATGAACGCGGCGTTTGGCACGCCCTTTATGCACCGTTATGGTGCATAAAGGGCGCATGTTGTGCATGGACTGGGCGGTGTTAGACTTCCCGCTTTGGTTTTATCGAAAGGAATAGAAGCGATGACTACCCCGCGACTTATCGATGAAATCGGGGCCAGGCTTTCCGAACTGGCTGCGGGCACGCCCCTCCGCGACTTTGAAAAGACTCTCAAGGCGCTTGCCGCAGGCGCTTTTTCCAGGCTGGATCTCGTTTCCCGCGAGGAATTCGAGGTGCAGCGCGAGTTGCTGGCGAAAGCGCGCGAACGGCTGGCCGGGCTGGAAGCCCGCGTGGCGACGCTTGAGGCGGGGATGGACGGCAAAATATGATCCAGGTCAGTCAAGGTGTATCGGTACGGCGGGCAGCCCATTTGCCATTGTTATTGGCGATGGGTTTCCGATAGATTTTCCCTATTATGTACATTCCGATTGCCAATTGGCATCGCACATGGAATGCGGGATATGATGCATCCAACGCTGCCGCAAGCGGCGTCCCCGGCAATCTGGCATAGACCGCCGTCAACCAAACACAAGGAGTCATACCCATGAGCAATTCCCTCATCAACACGCAAGTTCTCCCGTTCAAGGCTCAGGCGTACCAGAACGGTAAATTCTTCGAGGTAACGGACGTCACCATCAGGGGCAAGTGGGCGGTGTTCTTTTTCTACCCCGCCGATTTCACCTTCGTCTGCCCGACCGAACTGGGCGACCTGGCCGACAACTACGCCGAATTCAAGAAGCTCGGCGTGGAAATCTACGGCGTCTCCACCGACACGCATTTCACCCACAAGGCCTGGCACGACGCTTCCGAAACGATCAAGAAGATCGAATATCCGCTGGTCGGCGATCCTACCCATGTCATCAGCAAGAATTTCGGCGTCTATATCGAAGAAGCCGGCGTCGATGAGCGCGCTACCTTCGTGGTCGATCGGAGCGGCACGATCCAGATCATCGAAATCAACGCGGGCAACATCGGCCGCAATGCCCAGGAATTGCTGCGCAAGGTGAAGGCCGCGCAATACGTCGCGGCCCATCCGAACGAAGTCTGCCCGGCCAAGTGGAAAGAAGGCGACAAGACCCTGGCGCCCTCGATCGACCTCGTCGGCAAAATCTGATCCGTTGCCGTCATCGCCCGCCGGGCGCGCTCGCCCTGGCGTCCGGCAGGGCCGTTCCGCAGCCGGCTCCGGGGTCGGCTGTTTTTTGTCATTTCGCCATTCACCGCAAGGAATCTCTCATGCTTGACGACAACATCAAGGCACAACTGCGAGCCTATCTGGAGAAAGTCACCCGGCCCATCGAACTGGTGGCTTCGTTCGACGATAGCGAAAAGTCCCGCGAATTGCGCGAACTGGTGCAGGAGATTGCCGCGCTTTCCGACAAAGTGAGCGTGCGCGAGGATGGCCGGTTCGCACGCCGTCCGGCTTTCGGCGTCGCTCGGGCGGGCGAAGCGCCGCGTATCCATTTCGCGGGTCTGCCGCTCGGGCATGAATTCACTTCGCTGATCCTCGCCCTGTTGCAGACCGGCGGCCATCCGCCCAAGGCCGACCCCGAGACGATCGAGCAAATCCGCGCGCTTGAAGGCGAATTCCATTTCGAGACCTATGTTTCGCTCTCCTGCCACAATTGCCCGGACGTGGTGCAGGCGCTCAACCTGATGGCCGTGCTCAACCCCGGCGTGAGCCACGTCATGATCGACGGCGCGCTTTTCCAGGACGAGGTCGAAAAGCGCCAGATCATGGCAGTGCCGACCGTCTTTCTCAATGGCCAGCCCTTCGATCAAGGCCGGATGGAATTGGGCGAAATCCTTGCCAGGGTCGATAGCGGCGCGGCGGCGCGCGATGCGAAAAAACTCTCGGCGAAAGAAGCGTTCGACGTACTCGTCGTCGGCGCGGGGCCGGCCGGTTCGGCTGCGGCGATCTATGCCGCGCGCAAGGGTATCCGCACAGGCATTGTCGCCGAACGCTTTGGCGGCCAGGTGCTCGATACCCTGGCGATCGAAAACTTCATTTCGGTCAAGGAAACCGAAGGGCCGAAACTTGCCGCCGCGCTCGAAGAACACGCCCGCCAATATGGCGTCGACGTGATGAGTCTGCAAAAAGTCGTCCGCGTCCAGCCCGCCGAAGCCGGAAAGCTCGCCGAGATCCACCTGGAAAACGGCGGCGTCCTCAAAGCGAAAACCGTCATTCTCGCCACTGGCGCGCGCTGGCGCGAAATGAACGTGCCCGGCGAGAAAAAATTCCGCGCCAAGGGCGTGGCTTACTGCCCGCACTGCGACGGCCCCTTGTTCAAAGGTAAACGCGTCGCGGTGGTCGGCGGCGGCAATTCGGGCGTCGAGGCGGCGATCGACCTCGCCGGCATCGTCAAGCACGTCACCCTGCTCGAATTCGACCCGTCGCTGCGCGCCGACGCCGTCCTGCAAAGCAAGCTGCGTAGCTTGCCCAACGTGACGGTCGTCACGCAGGCGCAGACAACCGAAGTGACCGGCGACGGCAAGAAGGTCGATGGCCTCATCTATGCGGATCGCGTGAGCGGCGCGACACAGCGCATCGAACTCGAAGGCATTTTCGTGCAAATCGGTCTGTTGCCGAACACCGACTGGCTGAAGGAAACGGCGGTCAAGCGCTCCCCGCGCGGCGAGATCGAGATCGACGGCCGCAACCAGACCTCGATGCCCGGCGTTTTCGCCGCCGGCGACTGCACGACGGTACCGTTCAAGCAAATCGTCATCGCCATGGGCGAAGGCGCGAAAGCCACGCTTTCCGCATTCGAGTACTTGATCCGCGCCTCGGCGCCGAAGTAAGCCGGAACGTCGGCAGCGCGAGCCGCAAGCGCTTGCCCGCCGCTCCGTGCCACACTCCCGGAGAGAGAGGGCGGCGCCTTCCCTGGGAGCGCGGCGCCCCTCCTTCTCTTCCGCTTCGTGGTTTTTTTTGCGGGCGGGACGCCCGCGCTCCCAAAGGTTCCACGTCCTTTGTCAGGGGGCGCGGATTTCATTTCCAAATCATCCATGACTTTGTCGACTTCGCCTTGCCGTGCTACTTGCACTATCTACGGCTCTTCGAAAGCGCCACGAATGTTTTCTTTGAAATCTAAATTACTGACTTCTGAGTAATCGCACCCTCAGCGGCATGAAGCCAGAAACGCGATTTCGGCGCAAACTATGCTTGCAGATGGTTTTGCGTAAAACTGCCGGAACCGTGAAGCCGCTGGCGGTTTAGAATTGGAATATCCGTTTCCTCGTTGGTGGAGCCCCTGACCCCATGAAATTTGCCCAATATCCCTATCTGGTTTTTTTCGTTGCGTTTTCCCTGTTGTCCGGCGTCCCCGCTCATGCCGACGAGGCAAGCGCGCCTTCCGGAGAGACGCCTTCGTCCGATGCGCAGGACGAAGTGCAGAACGAGGTGCTGGGACAAGTGGTCTATCAGGTGCTGCTGGCGGAAGTCGCGCTCCAGCGGGACGATGCCATGACGGCTGTGCAAATCTACGCGCAGCTTGCGTTGCGCACGCGCGATCCGCAGGTCATGGAACGCGCGATCGGGATCGCGGGATTCGCGCGGCAGTTCGATACCGCGCTGGAAATCGCGCGTCTCTGGCTCGACGTCGATCCGGCGTCGCAGCGCGCGCAGGAAATGCTGACCGGCATCCTGATCACGAGCAACCGGCTCGACGAGCTTGCGCCGCACCTC
>JAISCE010000065.1 GCA_031265765.1 Azoarcus sp. | reverse complement strand
CGGCTTGTTTCAAAAAACCTATGATTTGCTCTTCCGTGAATCTGCTCTTCTTCATCTCCGCTCCTCGGTCGTGGGCGGACTCTATTATCGGATGGTACTTCCGTTGGGGGGCAGGTCAGGCTTGTTTTAAAAGTTGCCCCCATTGATCCACGGTGCCGCGCCGTGCGCTGGCGATTTTTCCTGCCAGTTCTATAATCGTTTGTGGATCTATTCCAAGAATTTTATCACTGTCTGACCGTATTATTTTCTGAAGCTGGTCAATTATGACTATACTACACGAATTCCCGCCGAGGCAACGCCAGCAAGACGATCGCATCAAAGCGGATGAAAGCCCGCCTGATTGGCGTGGAAGGTATCGTCGGTACTCTGGCGTGACCTGCACGACTATGGCTTGGCTTGCGCATGACATGGGAGGTGGCGTGCGTAAACCCGAAGCCCAACGCGGCTTCGCTTCAAGCCAACCCCCATGTTGAAATAAACAGCATCAAAGTGGGCGTCAAACTCCTGCATCGGCGGCCAGAGCGGCGGCCTTGTCGGTCTGCTCCCAGGTGAATTCCGGTTCGTCGCGGCCAAAGTGGCCGTAGGCGGCGGTCCTGGAATAGATCGGGCGCAGCAAATCCAGGGTCTGGATGATGGCTTTCGGGCGCAGGTCGAAATGCTTGTGGATCAGTTCGACGATTCTGGCGTCGTCGACTTTGCCGGTGCCGAAAGTGTCGACCATCAGACTGACGGGTTGGGCGATGCCTATGGCGTAGGCGATCTGCACTTCGCATCGGTCGGCCAGGCCCGCCGCGACGATATTCTTGGCGACGTAGCGTCCGGCATAGGCGGCGGAGCGGTCGACTTTGGAGGGATCTTTCCCCGAGAATGCGCCGCCGCCATGGTGGGCCGCGCCGCCGTAGGTGTCGACAATGATCTTGCGCCCGGTGAGGCCGCAGTCGCCGTGCGGGCCGCCGACGACGAAGCGTCCGGTGGGGTTGATGAAGTATTTCACTTCGCCTTTGAGGAGTTCCCTGGGCAGCACGGGTTTGACGATTTCTTCGATGACGGCTTCCCGGATTTGTTCATGGCCGACGTCGGCGGCGTGCTGCGTCGAAACGACCACGGTTTCGATGGCTGCCGGTTTGCCGTCGACGTATTTCACCGTGATCTGGCTCTTGGCGTCCGGACGCAGCCAGGGCAGGCGTCCGTCCTTGCGCAATTCGGCCTGACGCTGCATGACACGATGGGCGTAATAGATGGGCAACGGCAGCAGGCTGGGGGTTTCGCGGGTAGCGTAGCCGAACATCAGGCCCTGGTCGCCCGCGCCCTGGTCGAGGTCGATGCCTTCGCCTTCGTTGACGCCTTGCGCGATGTCGGGCGATTGCCGGTTGATCGCCGCCAGCACCGCGCAGCTTTTGTAGTCGAAGCCGATATCGGAGTCGTCATAACCGATGCGGCGCACGATTTCCTGCGCCACTTCGCGGTAATTGACCTGGGCCGTGGTGGTGATTTCGCCCGAGATCACGATCAGCCCGGTCGAGACGAGCGTTTCGCATGCCACGCGTCCGTGCGGGTCGCTGGCGAGGATGGCATCGAGCACGCCGTCGGAGATTTGGTCGGCGACTTTGTCGGGGTGGCCTTCGGAAACCGATTCCGAAGTGAAAAGAAATTCTTTTGACATGAGTGGCTCCTGGAAACGAAAATCCCCGAAGTTCGTGGCGTCGTGGCCAGCTCCGGGGATTTCGGCGAGCAGCCGACGCTTTAGCAGTACTTGTAGACCGCATGACCGAAGCGGGAGCCGCCCTGCAAGTTGTCGAGTTAACTCGGCGGCTGGGGCACAATTATAGGCTACGGTATCATTTGGTCAAATGTGTTCGCATCGGTTTGCGCGACCGTATTTCGATGGCGCGGGATTTTTCCCGTATTTTTCTGTGCTCGTGGATTTTCTTTTTCGCCTGTTCGCTCGTTTGCCGCTGGCATGGCTGCACCGTCTCGGCGGCGGGGCCGGCTGGCTGGTCTATGCCTGTTCGCCTTCGTACCGCCGCCGCTTGCGCGCCAATCTGACACAGGCCATGGGTACGCCGTCGCGCGCTCTGTTGCACCAGGCAATCGCCGAGGCCGGGCGGCAGGCGTTGGAAGTGTGCTGGATATGGCTGCGTCCGCTGGAGACGGTGCTGGCAAAAGTGATAGCCGTCCATGGATTGGAACTCGTCGAATCCGCCCGCCGCGACGGGGCGGGCATTCTGTTCATGGCGCCCCATCTGGGCTGTTTCGAGTTGGCTGGCCATTATTGTGCCCATGTCGGGGGCGGGCAGCTCGTCGCGCTCTACCGACCGCCGCGGTATCGCGCCCTCGAACCTGTGATGCAGGCTGGGCGCATGCGCGGTCCGATGAGAACCGTGCCCGCCGATTTCGGCGGCGTCAAGCAATTGCTCAAAGCCTTGCGCATGCGCGGTGTAGTGGGCATATTGCCCGATCAGGTTCCCGCCGCGGGGCAGGGGGTGTGGGCGGATTTTTTTGGCCGCCCCGCCTGGACGATGACACTTGGGGCGCGGCTTGCGGAAGTGCGCGACGTGCGGGTGATCTATGTCTGGGTCGAGCGTCTGCCGCGCGGCCAGGGTTACGCGACGCATTATTCGTTGCCGGCGGAGACCCGCGATGGCAGCCTTGCCGCGCGTTGCGCTGCGATGAACCGGGACATCGAACGTCTGGTGCGGCAGTGTCCGCAGCAATATCTGTGGGGTTACAACCGCTACAAGTTGCCGCGCGGGATAGCGCGGCGGCGGGCAGGCGGATGAAGGGAAGGCTGCGGAGGCCATGGCATGACGCGACTACTGGTAGGCATTTTCTGGCTGCTGCACTGGCTGCCGCTGCCGGTGCTCGCGCCGCTTGGGCGGAAGTTGGGCGATGTCGCCTACTTCATTGCAGCGCCGCGGCGGCGGGTGGCCTTGGCCAATCTCGCCCTGTGCTTTCCCGAACTCGACGAGGCGGCGCAACGGCATCTGGCGCGGCGTCATTTTCGGGCGTTGGGGCGCAGCTTGCTCGAACGCAGTTTGTTTTGGTGGTCTTCGCGCGAACGTTTGCAGCGCATCGTCCACTTCGAGGGCGAAGAACGCCTGCGCGCGCTACAGGATGCCGGTACGCCGGTGATTCTGCTTGCGCCGCATTTCGTCGGCCTCGATGCGGGGGGGGCGAGGGTGGCGATGTCCTTTGATTCCGTCAGCGTATATGCGCGCCAGAAAAGGAATCCCGTGCTCGACCGTCTGCTTTACCGCGCCCGCCGACGCTTTGGCGACCAGCTATTGTTTTCGCGCCAGGACGGCATGCGGGGCGTGCTGAAGGCAATGAAGGCTGGGCGGCCGTTTTATTATTTGCCCGACATGGACTATGGCATCAAGGATGCGGTTTTCGTACCTTTTTTCGGCGTCGAAGCCGCCACGATCACTGGACTTTCGCGCCTGGCGCGGCTTGCCGGAGCGCGGGTACTGCCCTGTGTGACCCGGATGCTGCCGGGCAGCGCGGGCTATACGCTGGAAATCGGTGAGCCATGGGCGGATTTTCCTACTGCCGATGTCGAGGCCGATACCCGCAAGATGAATGCCTGGCTTGAGACCGTGGTGTGCACCATGCCCGAGCAGTATTACTGGGTGCATCGCCGTTTCAAGACTCGCCCCGAGGGGCAGCCGCGTTTTTATTGATGGAAAGAACAGGGAGATGTTCGTGAAGATTTTTCCGAAGCATGGCCTGGGCATGTTTGCCGCGCTGATGTTTTCCGCCGTTGCGCTGGCGGAAGATGCGCCGCCGGTGCCGGTCGGCGACAAGGATGTATTCGAGGCGCGTTATGTCAATTGTATTTTATCGGGATTGCAGGACGATTGCTTCATCACTGTATTTGCCGGGCATTTTTTCTCGTCGCCCGGCGAGGGAGCCAAGCGGATTTACGATTCCATCAAGGCGAAAATGCAGGGTTTGCATGTGCGCAAGGTGCATACGCTCGAAAAAAGGGTCAAGGCGGATTTGGTGGATGTCAGGACCTATCTTCTCGAACTCGATAGGGAGCAGGGTTTCATCGGGTTCTACGTGGTATTCAGGCGGGGAGGCAATAATTGGTATATCTACGAATTCGCCATGGATCAATCCGAAGACTTCATCCGCGCCATCCTGGGACTCCCCGCGCCGCCGCCGCCGGTCGGCGCATCGCAGCGGTAGCGGTCGTTCGGCGCTTGGTCTTATCCTGCCGCGCGATTCAGCCACGAGGGGGGGGGATCGCCGAAACGCAGCAGGCAGGGACAGTCGACTTCCGGCCCTGTCTTCAACTGGCGTTCGGAAGAATCTTCTCCAACTCCCCCAAGGTTGCCCGCATCTCTTTCAGGGCGCGTAACGCTACCTTGGCGGCCCTGTTCTTCGAGTCTGCCGTCAATGTCTGGCGAAAACAAAACAAGGCATTGTCATACTCCCGCAAGGCGCGATAGCAGTAGCCCATGTTCAGCCAAGCCTCGGCCTGATCGCAGGCGCGGTCTATTTTTATTGCCGTTTCATAACAGGTGATGGCTTTCTTGAATTCGCCCAATGCGGCATAGTTCGCGCCGCGGAAAACCCAGGGCCATCCTTCCCGCGAGCCGCAAAAATCCGTTGCCGCCTTGTGCCATTTTTTCGCCTGGCGCGGCGAGATGTGCGCTTCCAGCAGCCTGGCGATCCGGGAAGCTACATGCCCACGAGATTGTTCCGGCGCTTTTTCAAAAGCCGTCATCAATATGGGGAGCGCCTCCTTCGCGCGCCCGATCCCCAGGAGAGCATCGCCAAACAGCATCCAGCCGTGCCTGTGTTTCTGGTTGAAATTGTGCTCCGGCTGGAGTTCGAGGTACTGGCCCAACAGTTCCACGACTTGTGCATCGTGGCCTTCTTTTCCGAATTCTTCTTTCGCCAGGCAATAGATTTTCTCCAGGACGGACTTGCTATTCATTGGGCATCTCCTCTCGGGTTTCATATTCTACCTTATTGACCGTCAAGACGAAACGCATGGTAGTTGATGTATTGAATGTATATTGCTCCAGCAATGCTGACCTGCTCCCCAACTATCTCAACCTTGGACTCTGGTTATCGGTGGTACGCCAGATGGGGGCAGGTCAGGGGACTGCTCAATGCCCAGCGGAAAATCCGTCTGCTCAACAAGCTTTGCCGATGTGAATGGCGTTGTTCAAGGACGGCTAATAATAGTCGAGCAGACTTGGGCAACTTTCTTCGCGCCCGGTCATGCGGCTGAAGCGCGCCAGGCGCTCGCGCACGAATGCTGCCGGCAGGCGGGCATTGGCGCAGTAGTCGCGCAAAATCATTGCATACGCCATGTTCTGCGCCGCCGCTACCGTGACTGCCAGTGCGGGAAAACGATAGCCGGATGTATCGCGCTTATCTTCTCCGGAAGGCTCGACGGATCGATCCGGCTCCGCAAGCGCCGCCGCGCCGTCCTGCCCTGAGGGCGTTTCCTGCGCCAGCGCGGACGCAAACGGCAGGCCCGCCGCGATCGATGACAGGAAGGCAAGGATATGACGGCATCGCAGCGCCCGCGAAAGGCTGTTCCCGGAAAACCGGCATGCCCTGCCGGCAGGCGTATCCATGACGGTCAACAGCGAGGCTCTTTCAGCCAGCGCGCCGCGTCGAGCGCGTAATAGCTCAGGATGCCGTCCGCGCCAGCGCGCTTGAACGACAAAAGCGCCTCGAGCACGCAGGCTTTTTCGTCGACCCAGCCCTGTTGCGAGGCGGCCTTTATCATCGCGTACTCGCCGCTTACCTGATAGGCGAAAGTCGGCACGCCCAATTCCGTCTTGATTCGGCGCACGATGTCGAGATACGGCAGTCCGGGCTTGACCATGAACATGTCCGCGCCTTCGGAGATGTCCAGCATCACTTCGCGGATCGCCTCGTCGCTGTTGGCCGGGTCCATCTGGTAGGTATATTTGTTGCCCTTGCCGAGATTGCCCGCCGAACCCAGGGCGTCCCGGAAGGGGCCGTAATAGCTCGAAGCATATTTCGCCGAATAGGCAAGGATGCGGGTGTGGATGAGGCGGGCGCGGTCGAGTTCGGCGCGGATTCTCGCCACGCGGCCGTCCATCATGTCGGACGGCGCCACCATGTCCGCCCCGGCGCGGGCGTGGCAAAGCGCCTGGCGGGCGAGCGCGACGAGGGTTTCGTCGTTCATCACGTAACGATCGGGGTCGTCGGGGTCGATGAGGCCATCCTGCCCATGGCTGGTGTAGGGGTCGAGCGCCACGTCGGTAATCACGCCCAGCGCCGGAAAGCGCGTCTTGAGCGCGGCGACGGCGCGCGGTATCAGTCCGTCCGGATTCCAGGCTTCCTCGGCGTCCTCGCTTTTGTTGGCGAATTCGACCACCGGAAACAGCGCCAGCGCCGGCACGCCGAGTTTGAGCGCATCTTCGGCGAGTGAAAGCAGGCGGTCGATCGACAGGCGCTGCACGCCCGGCATCGATGGCACCGTCACCGCCTTGTTCTGCCCTTCCTGGACGAAAACGGGGTAGATCAGGTCGTCGACGCTCAACTGGTTTTCACGCATCAGGCGGCGGGAGAAGTCATCGCGGCGCATACGGCGCATGCGCGTGAAGGGGAAAACGGGCGTTGTGGGCATCTTGTATTCCTTGGAACGAAAACATGTCGAAGTGTCATTAGATCGCAGCCGCCGGGGTACTGCCAAGCGCCCATTTTCACAGTCTGTATAATCGCATGGTGCAAGTTTCATACATCTTCCGCCGCGTCCCGCCGCCGGATATTCATCGAAAACCGATTCCGGGCGGAAATCTCCTCCTTCAGGGGGATAACCATGCGCGGGAGGATTGTTCCCCCTTCCGCGCGGCGTCGCCCGTTTACGAGCGTGGATTGAAACATCGTGGATGACGCCCAGCTACTCCGCTACAGCCGGCACATCCTGCTCGAAGAACTGGGAATCGAGGGACAGGAGCGCCTTTTGCGCAGCCATGCCCTCATCGTCGGCGCGGGCGGGCTGGGGTCGCCCGCCGCCCTGTACCTGGCCGGCGCAGGCGTCGGCGTCTTGACACTGGCCGACGGCGACACGGTGGATGCCAGCAACCTGCAACGCCAGATACTGCACACGGAGGCGGCGATCGGGCAATGGAAGGCGGCGTCCGGCGCGGCGTCGCTCGCCGCTTTCAACGCCGGCACGCGGGTGATTCCGCTGCGGGAACGCCTCGCGGGCGAGGCGTTGGAAACCCAGGTGAGCGAAGCCGATGTCGTGCTCGACTGTTCCGATAACTTCGCTACCCGCTATGCGCTCAACCGCGCCTGCGCCCGCTGCAAGAAACCGCTCGTCTCCGGTGCGGCGGTGCGTTTCAGCGGACAGGTGAGCGTTTTCGATCTTTCCCGGCCTCAATCCCCTTGCTATCACTGCCTGTTCCCGGATGGGCAGTACAAGGAAGACGAGCGTTGCGCCGTGACCGGCGTGTTCTCGCCGCTCACCGGCATCGTCGGCAGCCTGCAAGCGGCGGAAGCCCTGAAGCTGCTTGCCGGTATCGGTGCTCCGCTCACAGGACGGCTCCTGCTGGTCGATGCCCTGGCCCTGACCTTCCGCGGCATCGCCTTCGGTAAAGACCCGGCTTGCCCGGTATGTGCCACAGGGGGAATTGCCTGATCCCGCTATTTATTCCGTTCCGGCACTATCCCGATCGGTGTTTCCTCCGTGACTTGCCCGGTGACTTCCTCCCACTCCGGATTTGGGCGCCACATCACGGCAGTGAACTGATTGCCCCTCACGTCGTCGATCAACTCGATGCGCGGCCATTCCTCCAATGCACGTGGAATGCCGCTGCCCAGACCACGGTAAGGCAACACCTTGAAGGCGTGTTCCGTCAGCGTCGGGTTACGCCGGTTGGTCTTGCCCTGTCGCACATCCTCCACGCTCAGGCTGTCAGGCAAGTGGCCGGGGCTGATTTGCAGCGCGTCGGCGGCCAACCCATGCTTGATGGCGATGTCGGCGAGTTCACGGGTCTTCCTCCCGCCCGGCCGGCGGACGCCGTTCCGGCACCGCCGCCAGCCATCCAAGCTTGCGGAAAATCCGCCACACCAGCCAGGCGCTGAACCAGGTGAAATAGAACGCGAACACCACATCGCTCAGGAAATGCCCGCCCTGGCTGATCCGTCCCAGTCCGGCGATGCCGCCGAGCGCGAGGCCGATCGCCGTCCAGCGCCGACGCGCCATCGCGCCGCCGAGAAAGCCGAAGCTGGCGAAGAAAAACCCCGCCGAGGCATGACCGCTCACGAAAGAGCAATTTCCATCGCATTGATCGCCGGGCACGAAGGCGGGCGTGAAACGGGCGCTGCCGCCGAATTCGATGATTTTGACCGGGCGGGCGCGGTCGAAGTAGTCTTTCAGGATCACATCGACGACGAGACCCGGCCCGAGGGCGAGCGCGGCGGCAAGGAATCCGGCGCGTATCCGCCAGATGCGTCCGCGCGGGCCGCGAATGAAAAGGCCGATGGCGAAGGCAATGACGATGAGTACGATGGCGATTCGCGCCAGCAGGGGAATGAAACGGTATACCGCCATGGCCAGCGCGCTATGGTTGCCCGCGAAATCGTGGGTTTCCGGGCGATAGAAGAATGCGCTGACTGCCGGATCGAGCGCCGGCCACAGCGTGAACAACGCCATCGCCGCCAGCATGGAGAGCAGGATCGCCAGCGTGAGCGGTTCGATATGGCGCGGACGCGCTGCGGCGGGCGGAAGATCGCCGCAATCCGGCGCGGGAGGCGCGGTCTGTTCGCTCATGGCGCGGTTTCGCCCGCCGCGTCGCCGCGGGAGTCCAGTTCGGTGGCGGCGGATTTGCGCACGACCGCGATGCCGCCACGGCGGAACAAGGTCTCGAAGCCTCGTTCCGGCACGCGGTCGATGCGGGTAATGGCCACTTCTCCCGGTTCCGGCGCGCGCGACGGCGTGACGGCATCGCGGTAGACGCTGATGCTCGGCAGGGCCAGTTTCCAGGCGACGACGGGTTCGGAACGTTCGCGCACGAAAAGCGCCGCTTCTTTCACCGGCCCTTGCAGCACCGCGCCGAGCCAGGGCTTGAAAGCGAGTGCGAGCGCCAGGATTTGCAGGACGGCGATGGCGAGCAGGCGGTTCCACAGAGCGCCGCGCGGCGCGAAAGCCGCCGCCAGCCAGAAGAACAGGGCTGCGCCGCAAATAACATAATATGCCGCGCCCGCCCGCAGGCCCGCTTCGGCGAATTGGGCGCGGTAATAAGTATCGCCCGCGTCGCTGGCGGCGAGGAGGGTGCAGATCGCCGGCAGGCAGACGAGAAGCGCGAGGAATATGCCGGGGGCCGCCAGATGCGCGAGGGGGCGGCGCAGCTCGTCGCGGTGCACGGCGATCAGCAGAAAAAGCGGCGTCGTGCCGTAGAGTGCGTAATGCGGCAACTTGGTGCCGGAAAGCGAAAAGAAAACGATGACGAATCCTGCCCAGATCCACAGATAGCGCCGCAGGCCGCTGGCGGCGAAATCGGCTTTCGCTTGGCACAGGCTGGCGATGAAAGGCCCCGTCCAGGGCAGCAGCAGGAGCGGCGTGAAGGCAATGTAATAAAACAGGCTGCCGGCATGGCCTTCGAGCGTGCCGGTAAAGCGTTCGACGTTGTGCTTGAGGATGAAGCCGTCGATGAAGTTTTGTCCGTGGATGGCGAGCGCCGCGCCATACCAGGGCGCTGTCAGCGCGGCGAAGATCAGCCAGCCGCGAACGTCGCGCAGCGCATGCAGCCAGATGCGCCAGTCCTTGCGGGAGGCGCAATACAGGAAGGTCACCGCGCCCGGCACGATGAGCGCGATCGGCCCCTTGGCGAGCGCGCCCAGTCCGATCCAGGCGTAACAGCGCAACAATGGGGCGCGGCGTCTGGATTCGAGATATCGCCATGCGTCGAACAAAGCCAGCGCGAGGAGCAGATTGAGCAAAGCGTCGGCGGTCGCGGCGCGTCCGATGACGAATGGCCCGAGCGCGGTTGCGATCACCGCCAGCGCCGCCAGCGCCGTTTCCGGGCCGAAGCGATGGCGCGCGAAATGCCAGGTCGCGTAGCACCACGCTATCGCGGCCAGCGCGGAGGGCAGGCGGAACACCCATTCGACGTCGAGCATGCCGCCGAAGCATAGATAACTGGCCGCTTGCAGCCAATAGATGAGGATCGGTTTGTCGAAACGGTGCGCGCCGTCGAGATAGGTCGAGAGGAAGTCGCCGCGCTCGAACATCTCGCGCGTCGCCTCGGAGAATGCGCCCTCATCGACATCGAAAAGCGGCGCGCCGCCCAGGCGCAGCAAAAAAGCGGCCAGCGGCAGGGCGAAAAGGAGGAGGATGCGCGCGTCCGGTTTCTGGCCTGGCGTCCCGTCCGCCATCACGTTTTCTCCATCGGGCGTCCGGAACCGGCTTCGGGAAGATGCCAGCATTCGCCGTCGGCGGGCGTCGCCGCGTCCTGTGCCAGATAAGAATGCGTATTGCCCGATTCGTAATAAATCCGCGCCAACAGTTCCGCCAGCACCCCGGAAGTCACCATCTGCACCCCGGCGATGATGAGGAAAAAGCCGCCGAAAAGCAGCGGCCGGGTGCCGATGTCTTCACCGAAGCAGAGTTTGATTGCGGTGAGATAAGCGAGGATGAGGCTGCCCGCCGTGCCGAGCGCGATGCCGATGCCGCCGAAGAAATGTCCGGGCCGGGTGCGGAAGCGCATGAAGAAATAGACGAAGATCAGATCGAGCAGGACGCGGAAAGCGCGCGAGATGCCGTATTTGGATTGTCCGAACATGCGGGCATGATGCGTCACCACTTCCTGCGCGATGCGGCGCGGCGTCGTCACCGTTGCCAGCCAGGCGGGAATGAAGCGGTGCATTTCGCCGTACAGGCGCACGTTCTTGATCGCGCTGGCGCGGAACACCTTCAGGCTGCAACCGTAGTCGCGCAGGTGCACGCCGGTCATGCGGGCGATCAGGCGGTTGGCGATCCGGGACGGAATCTTGCGCAACAGCAAGCCGTCCTGGCGGTTCTTGCGCCAGCCCGCGACGAGGTCGAGTTCTTCGGCGAGCAGCCGTCCGGCCATGCGCGGAATGTCGATGGGATCGTTTTGCAAGTCGCCGTCCAGGGTGGCGACGACGCTGCCGCGCGCCGCATCGATGCCCGCCTGCATCGCCGCGGTTTGCCGGAAATTGCGCATGAGCCGTACCACTCGCACATGCGGGCCGTAGAGATGCGCGCATCGCAGCAACTCCCCGGCGGTGGCATCGCTGCTGCCGTCGTCGACCAGGATGGCTTCCCAGGGCCATGGATAAGCGCCGAGGGCGAGATGGATACGTTCGAGAAGCGGCGCGACGTTCTCGGCCTCGTTGTACATCGGCACCACCACCGACAGGCTGTGCCGCGGCAGCCCGGCGGGGATTTCCGGCGTGGCGGGGGGAAGGGGAGACGCGCTCATGGATTCTGGCCTTTCGCGGATTCTGGCGGTTCCGCCGTTGAAGGGATGCCGGGCAGCAGCGCGGCGGCGATGCCTGCCGTCAAGGCGCAGGCGATCACGAAAAGATGCAGCGCCAGCGCCGCGCGCAGACCGTCGGCGAGAGCGATGCCGCCGGGCAGCAGCGCCGCCGCCGCCCCGGCCTCGTAAGTGCCGAAACCGGCCACGCCCTGGATCGGGAGGATGGCGGCGAGTTCCGCCCCCAGCGCGCCCGCCGCGCCCGCGCCCATGTCCGCGCCGAGCAGGGCGGACAACAGCCACGCCTGGGCCGCGAGTTTGACCGACCAATTCGCAATCGTCCACAACCAGCCGAAACGGGCATGCCGCGCCGACGTTGCGAAAGCATCGCGCAGCGCGGCGAACTTGCGGGCCGGCGTGCCGCTTTCCGCCCATTGGTGCGGCTGGCGCGCCCAGCGCGGCAAGGCCCAGGCGAAAACGGCGAGCGCGGCCATGCCCGCCGCCCGCAAGACTGGCGGCAGCCCCGGCCATACCGCCGCCGCCGCCGCCACCACTATCGCATCCTGCAAACGGAACCAGAAAAGGGAGGCCATCGCGCGCGTGAGCGGCGTGCCGAATACCCTGCCGAGGAGAATCGGGAAGGCCGCTTCGCCGCCCCGGAACGGCACCACGTTCAGCGCCGCGTTGTGCATGAGCGCGATGCGCAGGCACGGGGCGAAGCGGCCGCCGGCATCGTGCCGGAACTCGTCGTACACCCGCGCCGCGCGCAACAGGTAGCTGAGCAGGAAACCCGCCGCCGCCAGCGCCGTTGCGCCGGGAGACAAGCGCCCGAGCGCCGCGCCCAGCGCCGCCCAGCGGCGATCGCCGAGCAGCCAGGAAACGAGCGCCAGCGTGAGCGCGATGGCGAGCGCATGTTTTGCGTATTTCATCGAAAACCGGTTTCGGTTTGAAGCGCCGTTCCGGCGCGAAGCCCATAATCCAGCCGGGAACTCTCCGGAAAGCGTTGTCGGAGGCGGAGGACGGGCCAATATACACCAGAGCGCGGAATCCCGCGAAAGCGCACATCGTTGCCATGTCCGCGAAAAAATTTGTCCCCCCTTTCGTGCGCACCCGGCTTCCGACCGCTGCGCTGGATGCGTCGGATCGCGTGGCTGGGCGAAGCGGCCTACGCGGCCATGAACTCGATCCACGAGATCAGACGTCCCGATCTGCTTTTCTGAGCGGCCTACGCGGCCATGAACTTTGCCATCCCAATGGCGCGCGGCAAGCGCACGGAGACGGCGGGATTATGAATGCGATCGCAGCCAGGCGCGCCACTCCGCGAACAGCATCGGATTGGCGGCGGCGACGATGCCGCGCTTGACCGCCGGCCCCGCCGGCAGTGTGCCGCCGTCGGACGCGCAGGCCCGTCCTCCCGCTTCGGCCAGGATCAGATGTCCGGCGGCGTAATCCCACAGCATTTGTCCCGCATGCATGTAAACGTCGAAACGGCCCGCGGCGAGAAAGCACCACTCCAGCGCGCTGGAACCGAAATTGCGCTGCGAGAAATAAGGCGGCCTTGCCACCAGTTCATCGCCCAGGTGATGACTGACGCGCTTCAAATCGAACCCCGCCACCGCTTCGCGCAGGCGGCGGGTCGTGCGGCGCAGGGGCAGCGGTTCATCGTTCAGGAAGGCCCCGGCGCTTTGCGCGGCCAGGAAACATTCATCGCTGATCGGGTTGTAAACCACACCCAGACGCGGCTCGTGGTCGAGCAGCCAGGCTATCGAGATCGCAAAAAAAGGGATGCCGTTGATGAAATTCGTCGTCCCGTCGATCGGATCGATGCACCATAGTCCGCTGCGCCCGGCGCTCCACAGGCGCGCCTGCATTTCGCCGCTCATTTCTTCGCCCAGCACCGGGCCGGGCAAAAGCGCCGGCAGGGTTTCCGCCAGCCGCCGCTGCGTGGAGATATCCGCCTCGGTAAAAAGCGATCCATCGGCCTTGCGCCCGCGCGATACCTTCAGGTAGCGCGGCAAAATTTCCGTGGCGGCGATTCCGCGCACGAGTGTTTCAAGCGCGCGCGCCTTGACGAGCAACGATTCCGGCGAGGACGGCAACGATTCGGTTGGGTGTGCGGGCAAGGAGGGGAGGGCGGAGAATGGCATGCCTGAATACTACACAGGTTTTACGTTGCTGTAACGACGCGGGTTTTGAGGCATCCTGAATGGCCGTGCGATATTTTCGGACAAAATCCGCCAAGGTGTAATCCGGGGGTCAGATCTCGATATTGTCGATCAGCCGCGTTGTTCCCAGCCGGGCGGCGGCGAGCACGACCAGTGCTTCGTCCGTCCGCTGCGGCGTTTGCAAGTCGATGCGGCGGCGCACGGTGAGGTAGTCGGGCTGCCAGCCGTGCCGTTGCAGTTCTTCGATGGCGGCGGCTTCAAGAGCGGTGTAGTTGCGCGCGCCGGCGCGCACGGCGTCGGCGAGGACGGCGAGTTGCCGGTACAGGCGCGGCGCTTCGGCGCGTTCGGCGGGGGAGAGGTATTTGTTGCGCGAGGAAAGGGCCAGGCCGTCGGCGGCGCGGATCGTATCCTGTGCGACGATTTCCGTGGACAGCGCCAGTTCGCGCGCCATGTCGGCCAGCACCATGACTTGCTGGTAGTCTTTTTTGCCGAAAAGGGCCAGGTCGGGGGCGACGATGTTGAAGAGTTTGAGCACGACGGTTGCCACGCCGCGAAAATGGCCGGGGCGGCAAGCGCCTTCGAGAATGTCCGCCTGCCCGGTGGCGGGGACGATGTGGTAGCCCTGCGGTCGCGGATACATGACCGCTTCATCCGGGGCGAAAAGGTGGGCAACGCCGGCGGCTTCCAGCTTTTCGCGGTCGGCCTCGGGCGTGCGCGGGTATTTGCCGAAATCCTCGCCGGGGCCGAATTGCAGGCGATTGACGAAGATGCTGGCAACGACGGTATCGGCGCGCTTTGCCGCTTCGCGCATGAGGGCGATGTGGCCGTCGTGCAGGTTGCCCATCGTGGGCACCAGGGCGACCCGCCCGGCCTGGGCGCGCGCCGCGCGCAGGCTGGCGATGGCGGTGTGGATTTGCATGCCCGGTTTCAGTAGCAGTGTTCCGGCGCGGGAAAGCTGCCGTCCTTGACGGCGGCGGCATAGGCGGCGACGGCTTCGACGACGGAAGCGGCGTCTTGCATGAAGTTGCGTACAAAGCGCGCCGTCTTGCCGGGAAAGACGCCGAGCATGTCGTGCATCACCAGCACTTGCCCGTCGCATTGAGGGCCCGCGCCGATGCCGATGGTCGCCGTCGCCGTCAGGCTGGCGGTGATTTCGCCCGCGAGCGCGGCGGGCAGCATTTCCATGACCAGCAGCGCGGCGCCGGCTTGTTCCAGCGCCAGGGCGTCCGCCTTGAGGCGGGCGCCGCCGGCCTCGCCGCGTCCCTGTACACGGTAGCCGCCGAGCTGGTGCACCGATTGCGGGGTGAGGCCGATGTGGGCGCAGACCGGTACGCCGCGTTCAACAAGGAAACGCACGGTTTCGGCCATGTACTGGCCGCCTTCGAGCTTGACCATCTGCGCGCCCGCGGCCATCAGGCGGGCGGCGCTGCGCATGGCCTGGGCGGGGCTTTCCTGATAGCTGCCGAATGGCAGGTCGCTGAGGATGAAGGCGCGTTTTGCGCCCCTGCCGACGCATTCGGTGTGGTAGACCATCTGGTCGAGCGTGACGGGCAGGGTCGTCGTTTGTCCCTGGATGGCGTTGCCGAGGGAGTCGCCGATCAGGAGGGTATCGACGCCGCAACGGTCGAACAGGCTGGCGAAGCTGGCGTCATAGCATGTGAGCATGGCGATTTTGCGGCCTTCGGCGCGCATTTTGCCCAGTTCGGAAAGCGTGACGGGTCTGTCGTTCTGGAGATAGCTCATGGTGTCTTCGACGCTCCTTGGCGGGGAGCGAAGTTTCGGCCAAACCGGGGGGATGTGCAAGCAGGGCGGCGCGCGGGCGGCGTCAACCCGCGTAGCCGAAAAACTCGCGGTGGCTGCGCATTTCCCCGAGGCGCTCGATGAGAAGCTGGAAGTCTTTTTCGTTGTCGACCGGGTTGAGCACGGCGGCATCGACGACGAAAAGCGGCGCGGCTTCGTACTGGAAGAAGAAATTGGCGTAGCGTTTGGCGACTTTTTCGAGGTAGGAATCGGTGATCCGGCGTTCGGTGTCGATGCCTCGTTTGTGGATGCGCTCGGCCAGCGCCACGATCGGCGCTTGCAGGTAGATGACGAGATCGGGGAGGGGAGGGGAGGCCGGTTTCATCGCGGCGTAAATCCGCTCGTAAAGGGCGAATTCGCCGGGTGGAAGGGTGATGCGGGCAAAAAGCGGGTCGCGTTCGAGCAGGAAGTCCGAAACGATGCGCGGGTTCTTGCCCGCGCCGTCGCGCTCGAGCATGGCAAGCTGGTCGAGGCGCTGGAATAGAAAGGACAATTGAGTGGGCAGCGCCCAGCGTTCCGGGTTTTGGTAGAAGCGGGCGAGGAAGGGGTTGTTTTGCGGTTGTTCAAATAATTGTTTTGCCGATAAATGTTCGGCCAGCCGCTTCGCCAGCGAAGTTTTGCCCGCGCCGATCGGGCCTTCGACGGCGATGTAGCGGGCCTTGTCGAGCATGGAGGGCATCTCGCCGGGTCGCGCGTGAAGGGTGGGATCGGTCATGTCAGATAAAAAAACCGGTTCGATAAAAAAACCGCGAATGTATGTTCGTCTTGCGCCGCGCCGATGAACGGGCCTTGCTGGAGTTCGCAGCCCAGGGCGAGGAAAAAATCCTGTTGTGCCCGGTTCCGCACGCCGCGCGCCAGGACTTGGGTGCCGAGCGGCGCGGCCATGTGGACGATGGCCTCGATCAGCGCCATGTCGTTGTCGTTCCGGCCGATTTGCCCGGCAAAAGCGGCGTCGAGTTTGAGCGCGCCGAAATGGTGGCGGGTCAGTTGCGCGAGCGGCACGGGATCGCGGCCAAAATTGTCGAGCGCCAGTTGGATGCCCATGTTCGCCAGGGCTTGCAGCGTGGATGCGGCTTCGCTTTCGGGCAGGGAAAGCGCGCGGGCGTCGATGGACAGTTCCAGGCGGCATGGTTCCAGCCGGCTTGCCGCCAGGGCCGAGCCGATCAGTGTTGGCAGGGCGGCGTCCAGGATTTGTCCGGCGGCGATGTCGAGGCTGATGGCCGGGGCGCGATTCTGGATGTGCGGCCATGTGTTGGCTGCGCGGAAGGCGGCGGCGAGCGTGCGGGCATCGAGTCCGGCATCGGTGTTGCCGTCCGTGCCGCCGTCGGCGTGTCCTTGCGGCAGCCGGCGCGGCAAGGCTTCGGCGGCGTGTATCGCGCCGCTGCGGACATGAATCTGCGGCTGGAAATAAAGTGAAAGCGCGGGCGGGTCATCCTGCGCGGGCCGCGCGTCCGGGGAAGCGTCGCCGCCCGTCCATTCGTTGCCGAGGACGATGGCGTGGATGCCGGGGCGCAGGCGGGGCGCGGCGATGTAGGGGAAATCGTGTACGCGGCCATCGGGCAGGATGAGTGCGAGCGCGCCGCGCGCTTCTCCCCGGATCAGCAGCCTTTCCCGGGCGTCGAGGAAAGCATGACCATCGGCGAACAGATCGGCCAGCGGTTGCCCGGCAAGCTGGCGGTAGCTGCGGCCGAGTAGGCGGCAGGCGGCGCTGTTGGCGTCGATGATGTATTCGTCGCCGGTAATGATCAGCCCTTCGTCGATCAGTTCGAGCAAGGCCAGGTAGACGCCGACCTCCGCGCCTTCCGACAAATCGGGGACAAAGGCCGCCGTGTCGTTGCCGTTCCGTGGAGAGGGGGCTGTGTTCATCGGAGGCTGCATATCCGGGATGTCCAGTCTGCTATATCGGCGCGGGCGGCGAACAGGTAAGGGGACTTTGAAGCGTTGCGTGCAGGATACTCGCCATGGCCGGGATGGATCGGGTGAATAAGCGGGACAAGTCGGCGGCTATTTCTTGCCCAGCCCGCCGAGGAGTACGGCCAACGGACGGCGCGGCCTGTCGGAAGGCGGCGCGGCGGATGCCGTGGCCTTTGCCGTGTCGTAGCTGGCCGAAGGTTTGTAAGGCTTGGAAAAATCGAAGCCGTCGGCGGCGACCGCGGGGCGCGGGGCGGGGCGCTCGCGCTTCGCGCTTTTGTCGCCGCTTTTATGTCCGGCGCGCTCCTCGGCGTTGCGGCGGCCATGGCGCTGGGGGCCGGTTTCGGCATACCCGGCCCCCGGCTCGAAACCGGATACGGTTTCCTGCGGTATCTCGAATTTGATCAATTTCTGGATGTCCGCCAGCAAATGCTTTTCTTCGGCGCTCACCAGCGATACCGCGTCGCCCTTGTGTCCGGCGCGGCCTGTGCGGCCAATGCGGTGGATGTAATCCTCGGCGGTGTGCGGCAACTCGAAGTTGATTACGCAGGGCAGTTCGTCGATGTCGAGCCCCCGCGCGGCGACATCCGTGGCGATCAGTACGCGCAACTGGCCGCTTCGGAAAGCATCCAGCGTTTCGGTGCGTTGCTGCTGGCTTTTATCGCCGTGGATGGCATTCGCCGAAATGCCGCTTTGTTCGAGAAAACGCGCAAGGCGTCCGCACACGAGTTTCGTGCCGACGAAGACGAGCACCTGGGTATCGGGCTGGCCGCGCAGCAGCTGCACGAGCAGATTGCGTTTCAGGTTCGCATCCACCGGATGCACGACGTGCGTGATGGTGTCCGAGACCGTGTTGCGGCGGGCGACCTCGATCATCTGCGGGGTCTTCAGCATCTGGTCGGCGAGCTTTCGGATTTCCTCCGAGAACGTGGCGGAAAACAAAAGACTTTGCCGATGGGCGGGCAACAGGGTCAGGATTCGGCGGACATCGGGGATGAACCCCATGTCGAGCATCCGGTCGGCCTCGTCGAGCACCAGCACTTCGACCTGGGAAAGATTGATCGTCTTTTGCTGCACATGATCGAGCAGCCGTCCCGGCGTAGCGATCACGATCTCGATGCCGCGGCGCAATTCCTGGATTTGCGCGTTCATGTCGACGCCGCCGTAGATGCAGGCGGCGCGCAAGGACAAGTGGCGACCGTATCCCGCGACCGACTCGAAAACCTGCACCGCCAGTTCGCGGGTGGGGGTGAGGATCAACGCCCGCACCGGGTGGCGGGCGGGCGAGGCGCTGGTGTTGGCGTGGCGGGCCAGCCGTTGCAGCAGGGGCAGGGTGAAGCCCGCCGTCTTGCCCGTGCCGGTCTGCGCGCCGCCCATCATGTCGCCTCCCGCAAGGATGACGGGGATGGCTTGCTGCTGGATGGGCGTCGGTTCGGTATAGCCCGCGTCGGTGACGGCTTGCAGGAGTTCCGGGATGAGGCCGAGATCGGCAAAACGCATGGCTATTGTTTTTCTTCAGGTTGGTTTGGTCCGTCCGCGCCGCTGTTCGTGCCTGGCGTCCGCGCGGGAAAGCGTGGATTATACACGTAGCCCTTCCGTCAGCCGATGTCGATGCGGACTCCGCGCCGTGTCTGCTGTTACTATCCGGCCTCATCATACCGGGGCGAGCCGGGGGCTCGATTCCCCATAAGGCGCCGGTACCCCCCCCCTCGGACAACACGGCGACGACCGTTTCAAAAAGTCAGGCGGACTTTTCCAAAACTTCGCCTGACTTTTTCAAAACTTCGCCGGACTTTTCGGAAGGTAGCGCCGGGACAGGTTCAGGCGCGTGGCGTCCTTCGCGCCGGATGCGAAAACCCCGTGAACACGTGGGATTTCGGGCAAAAAGAAGCCCAGCCGAGAACGGTTGGGCTGGTGTGATTGGTGGACCGAAAGGGGATCGAACCCTCGACCTCCGCATTGCGAACGCGGCGCTCTCCCAGCTGAGCCACGGGCCCACATCAAAAAATCAAAACCGGCGTCAGACGCACACCGCGCGCCGAACCGATCACAACGTTTAGTATACCAGAAAATCAGAATTTGTAAAGACTCCGGCCAAAAAAACTTGAAAGATACGACTGCACCGATTCGAGAAATAACATTTCCGCGGTTGTCAGCTTTTCGCCCTTACGATAATAGAGATTGATCTGCGTACTGATTTTCGGTGTCAGGTCGATAAAAACAACCGTTGATTTTATCATGTGACCAATGGGTTTTTTCGTGAGCAGGG
>JAISCE010000053.1 GCA_031265765.1 Azoarcus sp. | reverse complement strand
GCGTCGTCCCAGCCGCCGCCGCCACCCGAGTCACCCAGCCCGCCGGCCAAAAAGCCCCCGTCGTCGACATCGCCCGTCCCAACGCCGCGGGCCTATCCCACCACAAATACCTCTCGTCCGGCATTTCCCAATACCACCCCAAAACCCACGGTGGGTTTTTTAAAAATTGTTTTCAATTTAACCCCCCCCCCCCCCCCCCCCCCAATTCCATTTGAATAACCACGGGCGATTCCGCCCGCCCGCGCCCGGCTTTCTGCCGCCGCGCTGGATGCGCCGGACAGCGCGCCTCCTGATCCTCACCCTGGCCGTACACCCCACCCTGGGCCTGACCCAGGGCGTCGTCCCGGCCACCGCCGCCACCCGAGTCACCCAGCCCGCCGGCCAAAAAGCCCCCGTCGTCAACATCGCCGCGCCCAATGCCAAAGGCCTATCCCACAACAAATACCAACACTACAACGTCGGTCGCGAAGGGCTCATCCTCAACAACAGCAACCAGCCCTACACCAGCACCCAACTCAACGGCTACATCGAAGGCAACCCCCAACTACAACAAGGCAACGCCGCCCGAATCATCCTCAACGAAGTCACCGGCGCCAGCCGCTCCCAACTGCGGGGCTACACCGAAATCGCCGGGCAGGCCGCGCACCTCATCGTCGCCAACCCCAACGGCATCACCTGCGACGGCTGCGGCTTCCTCAACACCCCGCGCGCCCCCCCGCCCCCCCCCCCCCCCCGCCCCCCCCCCCCCCCCCCCCCCCCCCCCAAAGGCCACACACTGATTTCATAACGCACCTGTCGTTTTCGGTGGGAATGGGGAAATGCCGGACAAGAGGAATAAGTGTCCGGGCATTCTATGCCTGGAAAATCGGGATGTGTGATTTTTTTTGTGATGCGCGCACCTGCCGACCGTGCCGATCCATGGCGCCCTCTCCCGGGCCGGACGAATCGATTCGCCGGGAAGGGCCGTCGACGCTGGCGATGGTATTATGTTCCGCTTGTCTCCCTGTTTTACAGAACAGACCATGCGCCAGGCCAGCGTTACCCGCAATACCGCAGAGACCCGCATCTCGGTGCGTCTCGATCTCGACGGCGCGGGACAGGGCAAGCTCGATACGGGCGTGCCTTTTCTCGATCACATGCTCGACCAGGTGATCCGGCACGGCCTCGTCGACCTCGAAGTGCGCTGCGAGGGCGACATCCATATCGATGACCATCATTCAGTGGAAGATGTCGGCATCGCGCTCGGGCAAGCGTTTACCAGGGCGCTCGGCGACAGGAAAGGCGTGCGCCGCTACGGTCATGCCTATGTGCCGCTCGATGAATCGCTTTCTCGGGCGGCGCTCGATCTTTCCGGGCGGCCCGGCCTGTTTTATTTCGTGACATTCGCCCGCGAGCGCATCGGCGGGTTCGATGTCGATCTGGCGCGCGAGTTTTTCCAGGGCTTCGTCAATCATGCCGGCGTGACGCTGCATATCGACAACCTGCGCGGCGACAATGCGCATCACCAGTGCGAAACCGTATTCAAGGCATTTGGCCGCGCCTTGCGCATGGCCATTGAGCGCGACGAGCGCGCCGCGGGCGCGGTGCCGTCGACCAAGGGCGCGCTTTGACATGTGTATCCAGCAATGAGGGGCGCAATTCCATAATCGGGTTTCCGTGATGAATTGGACTTGGACTTCGCGGCGCGCCTGCGGCATCTTTATCGCCCTTTCTTGTTTTTCGGGCGGGTGGGCGCAATGAGCGCGGTGGCTGTCATCGATTACGGCATGGGCAATCTGCGCTCGGTGGCGAAAGCCATCGAACATGTCGCGCCGGGACGCCGGGTGGAAATCACCGCCGATCCGGCGCGGGTCGCCGCCGCCGACAGGGTGGTATTCCCCGGCCAGGGCGCGATGCCCGACTGCATGCGCGAACTCGATCTGCGCGGCCTGCGCCCGGCGGTACTCGATGCCGCGGCGTCCAGGCCCTTCCTGGGGATCTGCATCGGCCTGCAAATGTTGTTCGAGCGCAGCGACGAGGGGAACGTGCCGGGACTCGGCGTTTTCGCGGGCGAGGTCGTGCGTTTCCGCGACGAGGCGATGTACGCCGCCGACGGCGCGCGCCTGAAGGTGCCGCACATGGGCTGGAACGAAGTCTGGCAGCGGCGTCCGCACCCGCTCTGGGAAGGCATTCCGGACGGGGCGCGCTTTTATTTCGTCCATAGTTATCATGTGCGTCCGGCGGATACCGGCGTGATCGCCGCTGAAACCGGGCATGGCGTTCGCTTTACCAGCGCGGTGGAGCGGGCTAATATCTTCGCCGTCCAGTTTCATCCTGAAAAAAGCGCCCAGGCCGGTTTGCGCCTGTTGTCCAACTTCATGCGTTGGGCGCCCTGATCCACGGACGCCCGGTTACCAATCACCGACTACGACTTCTCTCCGGTATGTTGCTCATCCCTGCCATCGATCTCAAGGACGGCCATTGTGTTCGCCTTCGGCAAGGCGAAATGAACGATGCCACGGTATTTTCGGAAGCGCCCGCCGATATGGCCCGGCACTGGCTCGACCAGGGCGCGCGACGCTTGCATCTGGTCGATCTCAACGGCGCTTTCGCGGGCAAGCCCGTCAACGGCAAGGCGATCCGCGCCATCGTCGACGCAGTCGACGACGACGTCCCCGTGCAACTCGGCGGCGGTATACGCGATCTCGACACCATCGAGCGTTATCTCGACGAGGGCATCGCCTATGTCATCATCGGCACCGCCGCGGTCAAGAATCCCGGCCTGCTGCGCGATGCCTGCGTCGCGTTTCCCGGACACATCATCGTCGGGCTCGATGCGCGCGACGGCAAGGTGGCCGTCGAAGGCTGGTCGAAAGTCACCGGGCACGACGTTGTCGATCTGGCGAAGAAATTCGAGGATTACGGCGTCGAGGCGGTGATCTACACCGACATCGGGCGCGACGGCATGCTGACCGGCGTCAACATCGAGGCGACGGTCAGGCTGGCGCGGGCCTTGCGCATTCCCGTGATCGCCAGCGGCGGCGTGGCGAGCCTCGCCGATATCGAGGCGCTGTGCGCCATCGAGGACGAAGGCGTCAGCGCCGCCATCACCGGACGCGCCATCTACGAAGGCGCGCTCGATTTCGCAGCCGGGCAGGCGCGCGCCGCCGAACTCGCCGCGCGGACGCACTGATGCTGGCCAAGCGCATCATTCCCTGTCTCGACGTCAACGCCGGGCGCGTGGTCAAGGGGACGAACTTCGTCGATCTGCGCGATGCGGGCGATCCGCTCGAAGTCGCGCGCCGCTACGACGAGCAGGGGGCCGACGAGGTGACTTTCCTCGACATCACCGCCAGTTGCGATGCGCGCGACATTATCCTCAACGTGGTCGAAAAAGTGGCCGAACAGGTTTTCATTCCGCTCACCGTGGGCGGCGGCGTGCGCACGGTGGAAGACGTGCGGCGCTTGCTCAACGCCGGCGCCGACAAGGTGAGCATCAACACCGCGGCGGTGGACAAACCGCAAATCGTGCGCGAAGCCAGCGCCAAAGTGGGGAACCAGTGCATCGTGGTGGCGATCGACGCCAAGCGGAGCGCCCCCGGCAAATGGGAGGTCTTTACCCATGGCGGGCGCAGGGGCACGGGGCTGGATGCCGTCGAATGGGCGCGGCGGGTCGAATCGCTGGGCGCGGGCGAAATCCTGCTCACCAGCATGGATCGGGACGGCACCCGCGCCGGGTTCGATCTCGATCTCACCCGCGCCGTGGCCGATGCGGTGCGTATTCCCGTGATCGCCAGCGGCGGCGTGGGTACGCTCGATCATCTGGCCGACGGCGTGAGCGTGGGCGGCGCGGACGCGGCGCTGGCGGCGAGCATTTTTCACTTCGGCGAACATACGGTGCGCGAGGCCAAGGAAGTGATGCGCGCGCGCGGCATCGAGGTCAGGTTGTGAGCGCGGACGGCGGCGCGGCCTGGCTCGACGCCATCCGGTGGGACGCCGCCGGTCTGACGCCGGTGATCGCGCAGGAAGCGGCCAGCGGCAAAGTGCTGATGTTCGCGTGGATGAACCGCGAGGCGCTGGCGCGCACCGTGGCGACGGGCGAAGCCGTGTACTGGTCGCGTTCGCGCGGTCGCTTGTGGCGCAAGGGCGAGGAATCGGGTCATGTGCAGAAAGTGCTCGATATCCGCATCGACTGCGACAGCGACGCGGTGCTGCTTTCCATCGAGCAGGTGGGCGGCATCGCCTGCCACACCGGGCGGCACAGCTGCTTTTTCCGGCGCTACGCGGGCGGCGGATGGGAAAACGCCGAGCCGGCGCTGAAAGACCCCGAGGATATCTACCGGAAAAGCCCTGGAGAAAAATGAACGCCACGACGAACGCCGACAGCGATATCCTCGACCGGCTTTCCGCCACGCTTGCGGCGCGCCGGGGCGGCGACCCGGAAACCTCTTACACGGCGAAGCTTTTTGCCGGAGGGCCGGACGCGATCCTGAAGAAAATCGGCGAGGAAACCGCCGAACTCATCATGGCGAGCAAGGACGGCGGGCAAGCCGGCATCGTCTACGAAGCGGCGGACGTGCTTTTCCACACTCTGGCGCTGCTCGCCTTCCATGGCCTTTCCATCGACGACGTGCGCCGGGAACTGGCGCGGCGCGAAGGCGTTTCCGGCATCGAGGAAAAAAAAACGCGCCGGGCGAAGTAAACTCGCCTCTGGGCAACCACCGGAAACCACATCATGAACGACTGTCTTTTCTGCAAGATCGCGGCGGGCGATATTCTTTCCAGCAAAGTCTACGAAGACGAACTGGTGGTCGCTTTCCACGATATCCATCCCTTGCGTCCCGTCCATATACTCGTCATCCCCAGAAAGCACATCGCCTCGCTTGCCCACGTGAGCGCGGCGGACGAGCCCGTGCTGGGACGCCTGTTGTCGGTGGCGCAAAAGCTCGCGGCGGAAAACGGCAGCGCCGACGGTTTCCGCTGCATCGTCAATACCGGCAGGATCGGCGGGCAGGAAGTGCCGCACCTGCATGTACACATCCTGGGCGGCACGAAACCGGTCGGCCCGATGGTCGAACGCAACTAACAAAATCAGGGAGAACGCCATGGTAGTCGGCCCGATGCAACTGCTGCTCATTTTGTTGATCGTCATCCTCATTTTCGGTACCAAGAAGCTGCGCAACATCGGCCAGGATTTGGGCGGCGCGGTGCGCGGCTTCAAGGACGGGCTGAAAGACGGCGAGGCTCCCGCCGGAACGCCGCCGCCCCAGATCGCCGCGCGGGACGACGGGACGGTCATCGAGGGCGAAGCGCGCGAGAAAACCGGCGACGACGCGGGAAAATCCGCATGACTGCCGTTTCTGTCCGGCAGTGACGGCAAGCGGCGGCTGAAGCATGTTCGATCTCGGCTTCTCGGAAATCGTGGTCATCGCCATCGTGCTGCTGGTGGTGGTCGGCCCCGAGCGCCTGCCCGGAGTGGCGCGCACCGCCGGGCATCTGCTTGGACGCTTTCATCGCTATGTCGCGGAAGTGAAAGCCGACATCCAGCGCGAGATCCAGGTCGACGAACTGAAGAAACTGCGGGAGCATGCGCAGACGCTGGATCGAACCCTGCGCGCCGAAGTGGGCGAAATCCAGACCGACATGCGGGAGGCGCTGACCTTCGCCGAAACCGCGCCCGCGCCGGACGATGCCGGCCATCTCCCGCCCGGATCGCAGCGCGAAGCCGCTCCGGAAACGCCTTCCCCGCCCGCGACGCCGATGGATGAAACATGAGCGAAGATTTGCGGGAAGACAGCTTCATTTCGCACCTGCTCGAATTGCGTACCCGGTTGTTGCGCGTCATCGTCGCCATCGTCGCGATCTTCGTTTGCCTGATGCCGTGGGCGAGCGATATTTATGATTTGCTCGCCAGCCCCTTGCTCGACGCCTTGCCGGACGAAACGCGCATGATCGCCACCGGCGTGGTCACGCCGTTCGTCGTGCCGCTCAAGATTACCTTGCTGGCGGCCTTCGTACTGGCGCTGCCTTTCGTGCTCTACCAGGCATGGGCCTTCGTCGCGCCCGGTCTTTATGCGCACGAGCGCCGCCTGGCCTTGCCCCTGGTGGCGGGAAGTACGCTGCTTTTCCTTGCCGGGATGGCGTTCTGCTATTTCTTCGTATTTCGCATGGTGTTCGGCTTCATCGCGCAATTCGCGCCAAAGAGCGTATCGCCCGCGCCGGATATCGAGCAATACCTTTCTTTCGTGATGACGATGTTTCTCGCCTTCGGCGTGACGTTTGAAGTTCCCGTCGTCGTCATCCTGCTTGCAAAGGCCGGGGTGGTGTCGGTGGCGAAGCTGCGCGAGATACGTCCCTATGTGATCGTCGGCGCCTTCATCGTCGCCGCCATCGTCACGCCGCCGGATGTGGCCTCGCAGATCATGCTTGCGGTGCCGATCTGCCTGCTGTACGAAGCGGGCATTCTCATTGCCAGCGCCATCACGCGGCCCGCGGCTGGAACGGGAAGCGAACCGGAAGCGGCGACCGGGCCGAAGGAATCCTGACCGGCAGTCCCGCCGGTTTAGCAGGCTCGCGCCGCGAAGCGGGTTCGACCCGGAGCGTAGCTGGGCTGAATATCGGGCAATTCTTGCAATAGTGCAACTATTGCACTATAATAAGCCATGCCTGTCGTGAAGCGTTTTCCATCTTGCAAGGTGTGCATGTATGCGGCAGATCATCTTCCGCCGCATTTTCATATCCTTGCCAATGATGGAAAGCGGGCGCTGGTGGAGATATCCACGCTTTCCGTCCTTGCCGGACGTGTCGGTGGCTCCGTTCTGGCAGAGGTCATCCTGTGGGCCTCTGCCGAGAAAGAATCCCTGAAATCGAAATGGGACGAACTCAACCATGGATAACCAATTTGTCATAACATCGCTTGTCGCCGCCCCTCCCGCCACGCTGCACATGCAGTTCGCGGATGGGCAGTGCTTCACGCTGGATTTGGCCCCCATCATCGGCACGAACCGCTCGCTCGCGCGATTGGGAAACCCTGATGTGTTCGCATCGGCCACCGTGGCCGACGGAGGCCATACGGTCATTTGGGGCAGTGATGATGAGTTGGAACTTGCCTCGGATAATCTTCGCGCCCGCGCAATTGAGCAGGCAGGCGAGTTTTCGCACGAATTCATTTGGAACTGGATGGCGGCGCATTGCCTCACGCTGGATACCGCCGCCGCTGCCATCGGCGTGTCACGCCGGATGCTTGCTTATTACCGTAGCGGGCAGAAACCCATACCGCGCACGGTCGGCCTTGCGTGCATAGGGTGGGAAACCGGGAAACCGATAGCTGCCTGACGCTCACGGCGCGCGATACGGCGGCGAAGAAAGTTTGAACTGAAAATGGCTGGCGGAACTCGCCAACCATTTGTTTCATATGGCGCGCCCGGCGCGATTCGAACGCACGACCCCTGCCTTCGGAGGGCAGTACTCTATCCAGCTGAGCTACGGGCGCGGGACTGCCGACGGCTGTCGACAGGGGCGGGAAGGATAACCCGTTTCGCGGAATGAGGGAAGCGGCCTGTTCAGGCTTCCAGTCCGCGCGCCAGATCGGCTTCCAGGTCTTCCACGGCTTCCAGTCCCACCGCGATGCGCAGCAAGCCCTCGGTGATGCCCGCGGCGGCGCGGGCCTCGGGGGCGATGCGTCCATGGGTGGTGGAGGCGGGATGGGTGATGGTGGTCTTGGTATCGCCAAGGTTGCCGGTGATGGAAACGATGCGAGTGGCGTCGACGATGCGCCACGCGGTTTCGCGGCCGCCTTCGACCTCGAAACTGACGACCGCGCCGCCAAGCCGTTGCTGGCGCATGGCGAGATCGTGCTGTGGGTGCGAGGGCAAGCCGGGGTAGTGGACGCGGGAAACGGCGGGCTGGTTTTCGAGCCAGCGGGCAAGCCGCAGGGCGTTGGCGGATTGCGCGTCCATCCGCAGGCGCAGGGTTTCCAGCCCCTTGAGGATGATCCAGGCATTGAAGGGCGAGATGGCCGGACCCGCGTTGCGCAGGAAGCGGAAGACTTCTTCGGTGATGGCTTTCGCGCCGACGATGGCTCCGCCGAGGACGCGGCCCTGGCCGTCGAGGTATTTGGTCGCGGAGTGGACGACGACATCGGCCCCGTGTTCGAGCGGACGCTGGAGGGCCGGGCTGCAAAAGCAATTGTCGACGGCGAGGAGCGCGCCCGCTTCGTGGGCGACGGCGGCGACGGCGGCGATGTCGACGATTTCGGTGAGCGGATTGGAGGGGGTTTCGACGAAAAAGAGCTTTGTATTCGGTCGCGCGGCGGCGCGGTAGGCGGCAAGATCGGCGGCGGGAACGAAAGTGGTATCGACGGCGAATTTGCCGAGTTGGTTGGCGAATAGCTGGACGGTGGAGCCGAACAGGCCGTTGGAGGCGACGATGTGGTCGCCCGCTTTGAGTACCGCGAAGGCCAGCGAAAGAATGGCCGCCATGCCGGAGGCGGCGGCGATGCAGTGCGCGCCGCCTTCGAGCGCGGCCAGCCGCGTTTGCAGGGCGGTGACGGTGGGGTTGGAAAAGCGCGAGTAGACGTTGCCTTCTTCTTTGTCGCCGAAGCGCGCCGCCGCCTGGGCGGCGTTGTCGAAGACGAAGCTGGAGGTGAGGTAGAGGGCTTCGGTGTGTTCGTTGAACTGGCTGCGCTCGATGCCCGCGCGCACGGCCAGGGTGTCCGGGGAAAGAGCGGAGGGAATGGCGAGCGCGCCGGAGATTTCCCGGATGTCGTTGCTCATGGTTCTTCCTGGTCGATCAGGTTGAGGTCGAGTTGGGCGCCGCTTTCCACGATGTCGCCCAGGTTCGCGCCGTCCTCGCTGTCGCCGCGCTGGCTTTCGACGCCGGAAAGGTATTCGGCGGTGATGTCGCCGGTGATGTAGCAACCGTCGAAACAGGATGTCTCGAAGAATTGGAGCGAAGGGTTGAGGCTGCGCACCGCGGCCTTGAGGTCGGCGAGATCTTGGTAGAGCAGCCCGTCCGCGCCGATCTCAAGGCAAACGCCGGCTTCGTCGCGGTCGCCGGCGATGAGCTCGCCGCGGGTCGGCATGTCGATGCCGTAGACGTTGGCGTGGCGCACGGGGGGGGCGGCGGAGGCCATGTAGACTTTGCTTGCGCCCGCTTCGCGCGCCATGGCGACGATTTCTTTGCTGGTAGTGCCGCGCACGATGGAATCGTCGACGAGCAATACGTTTTTGCCCCTGAATTCCTGATGGATGGTGTTGAGTTTCTGGCGCACCGATTTCCGGCGCGCACTTTGCCCCGGCATGATGAAGGTGCGGCCGATATAGCGGTTCTTGACGAAGCCTTCGCGGTACGGCACCCCCAGGCGCAGCGCCATTTCCAGCGCCGAGGGGCGGCTGGAGTCGGGGATGGGAATGACGACATCGATACCCGCGTGCGGCAGGGTGCGTTTGAGCTTGTCGGCGAGAAACTCGCCCATTTTGAGGCGCGCTTCGTAGACCGATACGCCGTCCATGATGGAGTCGGGCCGCGCGAGGTAGACGTATTCAAACATGCAGGGCGCATCGATGGTTCTCTCGGCGCATTGGCGGCTGCGGAAGCTGCCGTCCATGCCGACCAGTACGGCCTCGCCCGGCGCGACATCGCGCAGGAGCTTGAAGCCGAGCGTGTCGAGCGCGACCGATTCGGAGGCGACGAGCCATTCCGCCGCGCCATCGGGCAGGTCGCGCCTGCCGATGACGAGCGGGCGGATGCCGTAGGGGTCGCGGAAGGCGAGCAGGCCGTAACCGGCGATCATCGCGACGGCTGCATAAGCGCCCCGGCAGCGCCGGTGCACGCCCGCCACGGCGCGGAAGATCGCCGAATCGTCGAGTTTGAGGCCGCTGGCCGCCGCTTCCAGTTCGTGCGCCAGGACGTTCAGCAGCACTTCGGAGTCGGAGTTGGTGTTGATGTGGCGGCGATCGGCGAGGAACATCTCGCGCTTGAGCGTTTCCGCGTTGGTCAGGTTGCCGTTGTGCGCCAGCAGCAGGCCGAAGGGCGAGTTGACGTAGAAGGGCTGGGCTTCCGCGGTGCTGAAGGCCGAGCCGGCGGTGGGGTAACGAACATGGCCGATGCCCCAGTTGCCCGCGAGGTTGCGCATGTTGCGGGTGCGGAAAACGTCCCGCACCAGGCCGGGGCCTTTGTGCATGAAAAAGCGGTCGCCTTCGGCGGCGGCGATGCCCGCCGCATCCTGGCCGCGATGCTGCAATACCAGCAGGCCGTCATAGAGCAGCTGGTTGACCGGAGATGTCGCCACGACCCCGAGAATCCCGCACATGAAAGGCCCCTGCCTTATCTGAAACTGATCTTGTCCGCCACAATGTCCGGCAGCCACGGTTTGGCCGCGACGACCGCCGTTTCCAGAGGCGGCGCGAACAATGCCTGTTCCCACCACGGTTCGCGCGGCACATCCGGCAGCAGTCCGCCGAGCAGTACCGCGACGAAGGCTATTGCCAAACCGCGAGCGATGCCGAATATCGTTCCGAAAAATCTGTCGCTCGCGCCCAGTCCCGCCGCGCGGATCAATTGGCGCAGCAGCCACCGCACGATGGCCATCAGCAGCAGCACGGCGATGACGACCGAGGCGAAGGCCGCCACGACGCGCCAGCCCGGATCGGCAATCCTGCCTTCGAGCAGGCGCTCGGCATTGTCGGAAAAGCGCCATGCCGCAGTGACGGCCAGCCCCCAGGCGACCAGGGCCATGATTTCGCTCACCAGCCCTCGCCACAGTCCGATGAGGGCGGATAGTCCGAGGATGGAGAGGAAAGCGTAGTCGAATACCGTCATGTGCGGCGTTCAGCGCGACAACAGCAATGCGCCGTGGCCTTTTGCCTTGAGCCGAGCTGCGACGTGTTCTGCGTCGGCGCGGGCGAGCGGGCCGATGCGAACCCGGTTCACTTTGCCCGCTTTCTCGGCATAGGCGGCGAAGCCCTGTTTCTTCAGTTCGGCGGCGAGCGCGGCGGCCCGCGCGGCGTCGCCGAACGAAGCGGCCTGGATGTAGACCTTGCCTTTGTTCTTGCTCCTGTTTTCGCCCTTGCTCGAAGAGGCCGACGTTTCGCCATTCAGCAGGGCGAGGGCGCGCGCGGCTTCGTCGTCGCGGGGAGCGGCGTCCGTTCCATGGGCGCTTTGCGCGGGCGGGGAGGTTTGCGTTGCGGGCGGCGGCGGCGCGGGCAAAGTCTGTGCGACGGCCGGGATTTGCGCCGCGGGCGGTACGGACGCGACGGGCGGCGGCGGATCGGGAATGACAGGCGGCGGCGCGGGCGGGAGAGATTCCGCCTGCCCCGGCATGACGGTATCGGGTTCGATTTCGACTTTACCTGCGTCGGCGTCGGCGTCGACGGCGGTTCGGGGAGATGCGTCGCGTGAAGGAACGGAAACCTGCACATCGGACTCGATGGGCGGCGAGCCGCCATCCATCGCCAAGGGGAGCAGGATGACCGCCAGCAAAGCCAGGGCCACGGCCCCTACGAGGCGTCGACGCGCCCGTTTCTTGATTTCAAGTTCGTCTGCGTCGTCCGCCGGAAGATTGCTCACCTGGAAACCTCTTTCAGTACATCGCGCTTTCCGCGGCATCGGGTCGCCGCCAGCACGCTGGCCACGGTCAGGAAGGAACCGAAAACGACGATTCTATCATTCGCCGCCGCGCTTTCCCGTGCGAAGGCGAACGCTGCGGCGGGCGAGGCAAAGCCGTCTCCGACGGCTTCGTTCGCCACGCCCGTCGCACGCAAGCGGGCGGCCAGCGCCTCGGCGGAAAGCCCCCTCGGGCCGGGCAGGGCGCAAGGCAGCCAGCGATCGATGCGCGCGGCCAGACGGGCCGCCACGCCTTCCACGTCTTTGTCGGCAAGCATGCCGAAAACGGCCCATGTTCCGGGGTAAAAGCCCATGTCGCCAAGATTTTCGGCCAATACGTCCGCGGCTTGCGGGTTGTGGGCAACGTCGAGTACGACGGCTGGCCGTCCCGGCAGGATGTGGAAGCGTCCCGGCAATTCGACGGACATCAGGCCCTGGCGGATCGCTTGCATCGAGACGGGCAGGCGGGCGCGCAGGGTGTGGAGCGCGGTGAGGGCGGCGGAGGCGTTGAGCCGCTGGTTCGCGCCGCGCAGGGCGGGGTGGGCCAGTCCGCCGCGCTTCCGCCGCGCGCCCTGGGCGGGCGGCGCATCGAAACACCAGTAGTCCCATTGTTGCCGGTCGCCGCCGAAGCCGAAATCGCGCCCAGGAACCCACAGTTCGGCGCCGATGGCCGCGGCGTGTTCGACGAGGCTCGCCGGCGGCTGCGGATCGGCGCAGATTGCGGGCCGTCCGGCGCGGTAGATGCCGGCTTTCTCGAAACCGATGGCTTCGCGCGTATCGCCGAGGTAGTCCATGTGATCCATTGCCACGCCGGTCACGATGGCGCAATCGGGGTCGACGATGTTGACGGCATCGAGCCGCCCGCCCAGTCCAACCTCGAGGATGACCACATCGGGCCGTGCGGCGCGAAATATCTGCCAGGCTGCGAGCGTGCCATGCTCAAAGTAAGTGAGCGGCGTATCGCCGCGCGCCGCTTCGACGGCGGCGAAGGCGGCGGCCAGCGCGCCATCGGCGGTTTCGAGGCCGTCGAGGCGCACACGCTCGTTGTAGCGCAGCAGGTGCGGCGAGGTGTAGCAGCCGACGCGATAGCCTTCCGCCCGCAGGATGGCTTCGAGCATGGCACAGGTCGAGCCTTTGCCGTTGGTGCCGCCCACGGTGATGACGATCGCTTCCGGGCCGGGGCCGAGCGCGGCGCGCACCCGCGCCGCCCGTTCCAGGCCGAGGCGGATGGGTGCGCCGTGGCGCGTTTCAAGCAGGCCCAGCCAGCCGTCCAGCGTCGACGGCAAGGCAGGCGCGCGGGAATCAGGCATGAAGGGGCGGCTGCCGGTTGAGAAGCTTGAGGATTCCGGCCAGGCACTCGCGTAGCTGGCGGCGGTCGACAATCATGTCTATCGCCCCTTTTTCGAGCAGGAATTCGGCGCGCTGGAAGCCTTCCGGCAGTTTCTCGCGCACGGTCTGCTCGATGACGCGCGGCCCGGCGAAACCGATCAGGGCGCCGGGTTCGGCGATCACTACATCGCCCATGAAGGCGAAACTCGCGGAGACGCCGCCCATGGTGGGATCGGTGAGCAGAGTGATGAACGGCAATTTGTTCCGGGCGAGCAGGGTGAGCGCCGCCGTGGTCTTGGCCATTTGCATCAGCGACAGCAATCCTTCCTGCATGCGCGCGCCGCCGGAGGCGGTGATGCACAGGAAGGGCAGGCGTTGTTCGAGCGCGACGCGAACGCCGCGCACGAAGCGTTCGCCCACGACCGAACCCATGGAACCGCCGAGGAAGTCGAACTCGAAGGCCGCCGCCATCAGCGGCGCATCGAGCACCGCGCCCTGCATGACCAGCAGGGCGTCGGCTTCGCCCGTCTCCCTGGCGGCCCCGGACAGGCGCTCCTGGTATTTGCGCGAGTCCTTGAACTTGAGCGCATCGACCGGCACGATTTCGGCGGCGATTTCGGCGCGGCCTTCGGGGTCGAGCAGGAGATCGAGCCGGGCGCGCGCGCCGATGCGCAAGTGGTGTCCGCATTTGGGGCAGACGTGCAGGTTGCCCGCGAGGTCGGAATGGTAAAGCACCGCTTCGCACGCCGGGCACTTGCTCCACAGCCCTTCCGGGATGGAATTGGTGCGCGCCGCGTTTTCGTTCCGGTTGATGCGAGGCGGGAGCAGTTTCTGTAACCAGTTCATGGTTTCGCTCCAGCGGTTTCATCGAGCGCGGCGCGAATTCCGCGCACGAAGGTTTCGACGTTGGCGGCGCTCCGTTCGCGCGGACTGGCTTCGATTTCTTCGATGATGCGGCTGCCGATCACCACGGCATCGGCAAACGCGCCGATTCTTTTCGCGCTCGCGGCGTCGCGGATGCCGAAGCCGACGCCTACCGGTATACCGACGGCGGCGCGGACGCGCGGGATGCGGCGGCCAAGCTCGTCGAAGTCGATGTTGGCCGCGCCGGTCACGCCCTTGAGCGACACATAATAGATGTAGCCGCCGCCGCACCTGGCCACATCGCGGAAACGCTGCTCCGTCGAAGTCGGCGCAAGCAGGAAGATTTGATCGAGTCCGGCGGCGCGCAACCCGGCGGTGAACGCCGTGCATTCCTCGGGCGGGTAGTCGACCACCAGTACGCCATCCACGCCCGCGTCCCGCGCGGCGGCGGCGAAGGCGCCCTGGCCCATCGCCTCGACCGGATTGGCGTATCCCATCAGGACGACCGGCGTTGCATCATCCCCGGCGCGGAACGCGCGCACGATGCCGAGCACTTTGCCAAGGCTCATGCCGCCCGCCAGCGCCCGCTCCGAGGCGCGCTGGATGGTCGGGCCGTCGGCCATCGGATCGGAAAACGGCACGCCGAGTTCGATGATGTCCGCGCCGCCCGCAACCAGCGCCCGCATGAGCGGCACGGTGAGCTCGCCGTCGGGATCGCCCGCGGTGATGAAGGGAATCAGCGCCTTGCGGCCGGCAGCTTGCAGATTCTGGAAAACCGATTGGATTCTGGACATAAAAGCCCCATCTGGGCCGCTGCGCTCAAAACCGGATGCCCGAGCGCTCGCCTACGGTGTGAATGTCTTTATCGCCGCGCCCGGAAAGGTTGACCAGCAGGAGTTTATCCTTGCCGAGCGCCGGTGCGATCTTCATGGCATACGCCGCGGCATGGGAGGATTCCAGCGCCGGAATGATGCCTTCGAGGCGGCAGAGGGTGTGGAAAGCTTCGAGTGCCTCATCGTCGGTCACCGCCACGTATTCGGCGCGACCGCTATCCTTGAGCCACGCATGCTCCGGCCCCACGCCCGGGTAGTCGAGCCCGGCGGAAATGGAATGGGTTTCGATGACTTGTCCGTTTTCGTCCTGCATGAGATAAGTGCGGTTGCCGTGCAGGACGCCCGCCCTTGCGTTGGCGGTGAGCGGCGCGGCGTGACGCCCGGTGGCGATGCCTTCCCCCGCCGCTTCGACGCCGATCAGGCGCACGCCTTCGTGCGGGATATAGGGATGGAAAATCCCCATGGCGTTGGAGCCGCCGCCGACGCAGGCGATGATTGCGTCCGGCTGGCGTCCGAAAGCTTCCGGCATCTGCGCGAGGCATTCCTTGCCGATCACCGTCTGGAAATCGCGCACCATCGCCGGATAGGGATGTGGCCCGGCCACGGTGCCGATGATGTAGAAAGTATTGGAGACGTTCGTCACCCAGTCGCGCATGGCTTCGTTGAGCGCGTCCTTGAGCGTCCTCGAGCCGGATTCGACCGGCGCGACGGCGGCGCCAAGCAGCTTCATGCGATAGACGTTGGCGGCCTGCCGCTCGATGTCCTCGGAACCCATGTAGACCACGCATTCAAACCCATACCGCGCCGCCACGGTGGCGGTGGCGACGCCGTGCTGACCCGCGCCGGTTTCGGCGATGACCCGCGGCTTGCCCATCCGGCGCGCGAGCAACGCCTGGCCGATGCAGTTGTTTACCTTGTGGGCGCCGGTGTGGTCGAGGTCTTCGCGCTTCAGGAGAATCCGCGCCCCGCCCAGTTTTTCGGAAAGGCGGCGCGCGTAATAAATGGGGCTGGGCCGTCCGACGTAATGTTTGAGTTCGTGCTCGAACTCGGCGATGAAAGCCGGGTCCGCGCGGCTCGCCTCATAGGCCGCGCGCAGTTCCGCCAGCGCGGGCATCAGCGTCTCGGCGACGAAAACACCGCCATAGGGGCCGAAATGCCCTTGCGCGTCGGGAAGCGAATATTGCATGTCAGTCATCGGCCTTCCGAACCTCGGCGACGAAAGCGGCGATTTTCGCCGCGTCCTTGACGCCTTTTGTGATTTCCACCCCGCTGGACACATCGACCGCCCATGGCCGTACACGACGGACGGCTTCGCCCACGTTGCCGGGGTCAAGCCCGCCCGCGAGCACCAGCGGACGGCCCGGCCCGGCGGAAAGCAGCGACCAGTCGAAAGTCTTGCCGCCACCGCCGAAGCCTTCGACGAAGGCATCGGCCAACAATCCGCATGCGCCGGGATGCGAGGCGGAGGATTCTAACAGATCGACTCCCGCGTGCATCCGTATCGCCTTGATCCAGGGTATCCCGCCCAGGGCGCTCAAGGCCGCGCACTGGGCGTCGCTCTCGCCGCCATGGAATTGGAGCAATTGCAGGGGCGCGCGACGCAGCGCCTCGGCGACGAAATCGGCTTGCGGATCGACGAACAGCCCGACCGCCGTGACGAAAGGCGGCAACAACGCTGCGAGTTCCGCAGCCTGGGCGAAAGAAACCGTGCGCGGACTGGGCGGATAAAAGACGAAGCCGACTGCGTCGGCTCCCGCTTCGACCGCGGCGACGACATCCTGTGGCCGGGTGAGGCCGCAAATTTTGATTCGGGTCCGGGACATTCAATTCAGATCAGCGCCAAACGGGGCCGGACGATGATACGCCCCTCGCCGGGAAGCGGCCAATGCGGTTGATACGAAACCCCGCACAGGTAAAGCCCGTCTGGCGCAAAAGTCGGCGCGCCCCGGCTGCGGTCGCGGCTTTCCAGCAGTTCGCCGATCCATTCCGGCGGCTTCGCGCCCTTGCCGACGGCCACCAGCGCGCCGACGAGGTTGCGCACCATGTGATGCAGGAATCCGTTGGCGCGAAAATCGAACACGATCATGTTGCCGTCGCGCGTCACGCTGGCTTCGGACATGATCCGCATCGGCGTCTTTGCTTGGCAGGACGCGGCGCGGAAGGCGGAAAAATCGCGCTCGCCGGGCAGGCGGGCGGCGGCGGCGGCCATCTTCGCCTCATCGAGCGGCAGATGAAACCATCCGGTGCGCCCGGCCAGCACCGCCGGGCGCACCGGCGCATTGAACAGCAAGTAGCGGTAAGCGCGCTCGCAGGCGCAGTAGCGGGCATGAAAGCTATCGTCGACCTCCACCGCCCAACGAATTGCCACGCCGCGCGGCAAATGGTTGTTGGCCCCCCGCACCCAGGCCGTTTCCGGACGATGGGCCAAGGTATCGAAATGCGCAACCTGGGCGGCGGCATGTACGCCGGTATCGGTACGCCCGGCCACCGCCGTTCTCACCGGCTCGCCAGCGACGATGCCGAGCGCGCGCTCCACGGCATCCTGCACCGTGCGTCCGTGCGGCTGGCTCTGCCAGCCTTCAAAGGCATCGCCCGCATATTCGAGGCCGACGGCGATTCTCACCACAGCGCCGCCGCCAGCAGGCAGGCCGCCACGGCCAGCGCCGCCGCATCCGCCGCACCCGGACGTTCACGCACCAGATGCACGGTCTCGCCGCCGCCTTCGGCGGAAGCCGAGAGCCAGCGCCGCCAGTCGCGTCCGCTCCCGCGCGCCGCATCGACGTAACGAAGCACCAGGAGCAGGCGCAGCGCAAGACGTTCGGCGGAAAACCCGAACATGCCGCATGGCCGCGCCAGCGCATACAGACCGCTCACGAGCCGGTCCGCCGGCATGCGCGCGAGCAGGATTGCCACCCAGCACACGACCGCGAGCAGGCGACCGGCATGGGCCAGCGCCAACAGTAACCCTTCCCGGCTGGGGCTGAGGCGCGGCCAGTCCATGAATATCGCTTCTCCCGGCGTAAACCAGGCGAACAGCGCCAGGATCGCCAGCAGCAGGACGCGAATCCGCATCAGCAGCCGCATGCAATGGGCGCGCGCGGACGCGAGCGCCGCTGCCAGGCTCGCCGCGGTCAAGACCGCGAGATGCCAGCCCTCGGCCATCTGCACGAGAAGCGCCGCCGCCATCCACAGGAGAAGAATCGTGCCCGGATGCATATCTGCGATTCGTTTGTTTGTCTGTTTATTTCACGCCCGTCGCCGGACGACGCGATGCGGAAGGGGTTGCACCCCTCCCGCATCGGACTATCCCCCTGAAAGGGGAAGGTTCCAAGCGAAGATAGTTTTCGATGAAAAAACAATGCCGCCGCGGAGGATTCCGCGGCGGCAAACGATGATGAACGGCTGTCAGCTCAGTTTGTCGATCAGGGCCTGGGCGGCTGTCTTTTGCGCGGCATTGCCTTCGGCAGCGACTTCCCTGAGCAGTTCCAGCGCGCCTTCGGTATCGCCCATGTCTTCATAGGCGCGCGCCAGTTCGAGCTTGGTGTCGATCTCGCTGGCTTCGCCCGGTTCGTCTTCCAGTTCGGGCGCGACAGGCGCTTTACTCTTGGCGCGGGGAGGCGCTGCCACCGCAACATCGTCACCGGAATCGAGGTCGAGGTCGAAATCGAGCGCGTGCGGATCGAAACTGGTTTCAGGCGCCGCGCCTCCGCGCATGGAGGACGGCGTAGCACTCGAAGCGGCGCTGCGCCCACCGGGACGAGCGCTTCGGCTGGTATCGGACAGATCGAATTCGAGCGGCACCGCCATTCCGCCCGAGGCATTGGCCGCCGCCTGAACAACGTTGCCCTGCCTGACGGCGGCGGTGGCGGCATGCCGGGAAGCGACGCCCGCAACCTGCCGGACCGCTGGCTTCGCTTGCACGGACTTGGCGCTCGATTTGTCGAAATCGACGGGCCGCACCGTACCGTTGTTCGCCGCCCGCGCATCCGCGCCCAGGTCGAAATCGACTTCGCTGGCATTGGCGGCTTCGTCTTCTTCGGAAAGATCGAAATGCACATCCGCATCTTCGGCAATGGCCCGCGAGGCCAGCAGATCGTCTCCCCGGTTTTGTGCCGCGGCTTCTCTCGGTTGTCCGGGGTTCGCGGACGCGGAGGTCGCGCTGAAATCCAGTTCCGCCAACGCAGGTCCGGCGTTGGCGGCTTGCTCCACGGCCGTCAGATCCAGCTTGCCGAAATCGGGGGTGTGCAGCGCCGTCACCTCGTTGCCGCTCGCGCTGTTGTTGTAGAGAGGATTGGCGGGATCGAGCTTGTGGCCCATCTGCGTCGCCTTTTCCCAATCGCGGCCCTGGCCTTGCGTGCGGGAATAAAGCTCGGTGGCTGTAGCCTCGAATTGCGCCAGATCCTGCCGTTGAGCGTAAATCTCCAGAAGCTTGACGTAGATCGCGCCGCGCTTGGGATCGGCCTTGAGGGCGTCGTTGAGGATTTCCTCGGCCTGGGTGTCGCGGCCATAGGCCATGTACACATCGGCTTCGGCCACCGGGTCGACCCCTTCGTTGGTGTCGATCGACAGGCCGGTCTGGCTGAAATCGGTGTGGATGACGCTGCTGGCGCTGGTATCCACGCTCTGTCCGCCGTTATCCCCGAAAATCGACGTGGCCTCGCTGGAGAACATGCTCGTATCCTGGGACAGCGTGTCCAGCCCGGCATCGGCGCGCTTGCGCTGCCAGGAACGGAAGCCTAGGAAGCCCCCCAGGAGGGCGATAATCAAGGCCCCCATGCCCAAGGCTTGCGGATCGGTAACCAATTCCAGCAACGGATCTTCTTCTTCCGCTGCGGCAATGGGTTCGTCTACAGCCGCGACAGGTTCCGGCAGCGGCGGCGCAGGCACCTCCGGCGGCGACGCGGACTCTGCCGTCGCGACAGTCTCCGGCACGGCAGGCGGCGGCGTTGGAACCGGAGGAGGCTCCATTGTCGTGACGGGAGGCGCGGGCGGTGTTGCCTGCGCGAATTCCGGCGCGGGCGGCTGACCGGGCTGGTTCAACTGGTTTTGCAGCTTTGCCAGTTCCTGGTTGCGCAACGCAAGCAGCGCATCCAGGTTCTTGTTGATCTCCTCGAGTTCGCCGACCCTTTCCTTGGCGTCTTTCAGCGAGCTTTGCGTCGCGGCAATGTCCTCTTCAAGTTGCTGCAAGCGGGTGGCGCCCCCGCCCTGCCCGGCGTCTCCACCCGGGGCGATGACCACCTTGTCGCGGTCCTGCTCGGCGACTGGCGGCACGGTGTCGATGCCGCGCGTCCTGCCGGAGTCTTCTTCCGTCGTCCTCGGGGGCTGGCTGGCGACGCCCTCGGCGAGACGCTCGCGCCAAGCGTTGAAGTCGCGCGTCTGGACGCGCACTTCCTTGCGGGCTTCGATGGTATTGATGCTGCGCACATCGTCGGCGGACGGCATCTTGAGGATGGTGCCGGTCTTGAGCCGGTTGATGTTGTTGTCGGTGAACGCCGACGCATTGGCGCGATACAGCGCCACGACCATCTGGTCGAGCGTCACGTCGTCGGGCATCCGGGAACGGGCGATCCGCCCCAGGGTATCGCCATATTTGACGGCGTAGTCCCCTTCCGGAGCGGCGCGCACGCTTGGCATGGGCGGGGAAAGCTCGGCCTGGGGAACCGGCATTGGCGGCTCGGATCTGGCGAACCCAGGCGTAGGCGTGGGCGGCGCCGATAGCTCTGGTTCCGGGACGGGAGGTGTCGATGGTTCCGGGACAGGAGGCATCGATGGTTCCGGGACGGGAGGCATCGACGACTCGGGACTAGGATCGGGCACTGGATCCGAGGCGGCCAGCGGGTCGGGAACCGGTGCGGGCGAAATGGCCGGCTCCGCCTGCGGCGACGCGACGGGCGGCGCGACCGGCTCGGGCGACCGGATGGCAAGATCGGCGGGATCGAGCAGGAAATTATAGGTACGCGACAAACGCCCGTCGTCCCAATTCATCTGGACGATCAGGCTGGCGACGGCTTCATTGACCGGGGCATTGCTGGAGAGCTTCAATACCGACCGACCGCCGCGGTTCTCGATCTCCACCTTGATGCCCGGAACGAAACCGGCGTAAGGGACGTTCGCCTGGAGAAACGCCTCGGGAGGCGCAATGCGCACCGACAGCGTCTGCAACTCCTGCGGCGTCGCGTTGATCTGAACTTCCGCGTCGAGCGGTTCCCCCAAGCGGCTTTGCACGGTGATCTGCCCAAGCCCGGCGGCTTGCGCGCCAAGCGGCATCAACGCGATCGCAGCCGCGACCAGGGATGCTTTAATTGTCGGTTTCATAAGACATCCTCAAACTATGCTTCCCTTTACCGCCAAGCAAAGGCTATACATCACGGACCTGGGGCCACAATCTATCATCAACGTGAGATATTTGCAGCAACTGTCTCAGACTAAAAGGAAATGTTGGACAAGACGATAGGAGAACGCAATTATAACGAGACATTTTCCCGCCATGGGCATGCCGCCTTCCGTCTTTATCATTTACCTGGGCCATCGATGTTCCCCAGGCTATTGGTCGAGCAGAATGCGCAACATCCGCCGCAACGGCTCTGCCGCACCCCATAACAACTGGTCGCCAACGGTGAAAGCGCCCAGATATTCCGGCCCCATCGCCAGTTTGTGTACACGACCGACGGAAACGGCGAGCGTTCCCGTTACCGCCGCCGGCGTCAATTCGCGCTCGGAAGCCTCGCGTTCGTTGGGTACGAGCTTCACCCATTCGTTGCCCGAAGCGATGATTTCCGACAACTCGTCGAGCGGCGCGTCTTTTTTCAACTTGATGGTCAAACCCTGCGAGTGGCAGCGCATGGCGCCGATACGGACGCAGAGGCCGTCTATCGGGATGCTGCCCGCTTCGCGGAACGGCGGCCTGCCGAGGATTTTGTTGCATTCCGCCCCCCCCTTCCATTCTTCTTTCGACTGTCCATGGGCAACCGGTACGTCGATCCACGGGATGAGGCTGCCCGCAAGCGGCGCGCCGCGGAAATGCGCGACCGGGAACGCGGGCGAGCGGAGGGTTTCGGCAAGCTTGCGGTCGATGTCGAGGATAGCCGAGGCCGGATCGGCGAGCAGGCCGGCCACCGAAGCGTGCGCCGCGCCCATTTGCGCCAGCAGTTCGCGCATGTTCTGCGCGCCCGCGCCGGAGGCGGCCTGGTAGGTCATGGCCGACACCCATTCGACGAGGTCGTGGCGGAACAGGCCGCCCAGGCCCATCAGCATCAGCGATACCGTGCAATTGCCGCCGATCCAGTTCTTCCCGCCCTGGGCGAGCGCGTTCTCGATGACGTCGAGGTTGACCGGATCGAGGACGATCACCGCGTCGTCGGCCATGCGCAAGGTCGAAGCGGCGTCGATCCAGTGGCCATTCCAGCCCGCGCCGCGCAGCCTGGGGAAGGTTTCTTTCGTGTAGTCGCCGCCCTGGCAGGTCACGACGATATCGCAACGCTTGAGCGCGTCGATATCGGTTGCGTCCTGCAAGGGCAGGACGGCTTCCTTGCCGCCGAAACCGGGCGTCTGCCCGCCGACGTTGGAAGTCGAAAAATACACAGGGTCGATGAGCGCGAAATCGTCTTCTTCCGTCATGCGTTGCATGAGTACGGAGCCGACCATGCCGCGCCAGCCGACCAAACCTACTTGTTTCATGGTTCCCCCTCGAAGACAAGGATTTTATACTCGTATCCGTCGGGACGCAGCACAAAATAGCGCGATGTTTTCAAATCCTTCGTTTTCCGCCATCTTCCGTGGCTCGTGAAACACATTTATCCGAGTTCCTCCAGCACCGCATCGCCCATTTGTTTCGTGCCGGCTTTTGTCATGCCCGGCTCGAAAATATCGCCTGTACGCAATCCCCGCGCCAGTACTTTCTTGACCGCGTTTTCCACCCGGCATGCCGCTTCTTCCTTATTGAAGGTATAGCGTAACATCATTGCGGCGGACAAAATGGCCGCCAATGGATTGGCCGCGTCCCGCCCGGCAATATCCGGGGCGGAACCGTGCGAAGGTTCGTAAAGCCCTTTGCCGTTTCCGTCCAGCGAAGCCGAGGGCAACATGCCGATGGAGCCGGTAAGCATGGAGGCTTCATCCGACAGGATGTCGCCGAACATGTTGCCGGTAACGAGTACGTCGAATTGCCGCGGCGCACGCACGAGCTGCATGGCGGCGTTGTCCGCCAGCATGTGGGAGAGAACTACATCAGGATATTCGGGCGCGAGTTCGTTCATCACGTCGCGCCAGAGCTGCGTAGTTTCCAGAACATTCATTTTATCGACCGAGCACAGCTTCTTGTTGCGCTTTCCCGCCGCCTCGAAAGCGACGCGGCCAATGCGGCGTATTTCGGATTCCGTATAGTGCATCGTATTGAAACCGAAGCGTTCGCCGTTTCGGTTCTCGATGCCGCGTGGCTGCCCGAAATAAATATCCCCGGTCAGTTCGCGCACGATGAGAATATCCAGTCCGGAAACGACTTCCGGCTTCAGGGTGGAGGCGTTCGCCAGTTCCGGGTAGAGGATGGCCGGGCGCAAATTGGCGAAAAGCCCGAGATGTTTCCGAATCCCGAGCAGTCCGCGTTCCGGCCGCTGTTCGCGCGGCAGCGCGTCCCACTTCGGGCCGCCGACGGCCCCGAGCAATACCGCATCGGCTTCCGCCGCAAGTTTCCTCGTCGCTTCCGGATAAGGATCGCCGGTCGCATCCACCGCCGCGCCGCCGAGCAGCGCCGTTTCCATCTCGAAACCGGGTTCCAGCGCCTCCAGCACGCGCACGGCCTGCGCGGTGATTTCAGGGCCGATGCCGTCGCCGGGGAGAATGCAGATTTTTTGGGTCATGTCTTTGCCGTCCTCGTTGATATCGTGATATTCCGTTCCCGCTTTCCGGGGGCTTTGCAAGGTTTCGACTTTCGGCAAATCTTCCGTAAATCGCATGAATTTGCATGCGGCGTCGCGCTTGCCACAGCGGTTCTTCCTTATGCCGGAAAAAGCCAGGGGAATTCACATTTACGGCGCTCCTCGAATTCGCGGATTTCATCGGCATGCCGCAGCGTCAGGCTGATATCGTCCCATCCATTTAGCAGACATTCCTTCCTGAATGGATCGACATCGAAAGCAATGACATGTCCATCGGGACGGACGAGCGTTTGCGCGGCCAAATCCACGGTCAATGAAAAGCCCGGCGTATATTCCGTCAAGCCGAAAAGCGCATCGAGTTCTATTCTGGGCAACGCCAGCGGCAACAGACCGTTTTTGAAGCTGTTATTGAAAAAGATATCGGCGAAAGATTCCGCCAGAATCACCTTGAATCCGTAATCCGCCAAGGCCCATGGCGCATGTTCCCGACTGGAGCCGCAGCCGAAATTGGCGCGAGCAAGCAGAATCGACGCGCTTCGGTAGCGACTCTGGTTGAGTACGAAATTGGGATTCTCCGGACGAACGGAATTATCCATCCCCGGCTCGCCGTGATCCAGATAACGCCATTCGTCGAACGCATTGGGACCGAAACCCGAGCGTTTGATGGATTTCAGGAATTGCTTGGGAATGATCACGTCGGTATCGACATTATTGCGATCCAGCGGCGCAACCAATCCCGTGAAAGTCTCGAATTTTTTCATGCGTTTTCCGCTTGTTTCAGTGCGTCGCCTTCTGGATGACCTTGCCGCCTGCCTCGATGTCCTTGCCGACGCCGCGAACGGTATTGCATGCCGCCGTGCCCAGTACGAACAACAAGGCGATGCCGAACAGTATTCCCCGTTTCATCGAAAACCCTCTCCGGTTGGGATTTCCTCCTTCAGGGGGAGAATCCGATTCAAAGAATTTCCCGCACGTCGGCAAAACGCCCGGCAATCGCCGCCGCCGCCGCCATGGCCGGACTCACGAGATGGGTACGCCCGCCCGGCCCCTGGCGGCCCTCGAAATTGCGATTCGAGGTGGAAGCGCAACGCTCGCCCGGCTCCAGCCGGTCGGCGTTCATGGCAAGGCACATCGAACAGCCCGGTTCCCGCCATTCAAAGCCGGCGGCGATGAAGATTTTGTCCAGCCCTTCCGCTTCCGCCTGCCGCTTGACCGGCCCCGACCCCGGCACCGCCAGCGCGAGTCCGACGCTGGCGGCTTTGCCGCGGCCCTTCAGCACCGCTGCCGCCTGGCGCAAATCCTCGATGCGGGAATTCGTACAGGAGCCGATGAATACCTTGTCGATCTTGATCGACTGGATCGGCATGTTCGCGTGCAGGCCCATATAGGCGAGCGCGCGTTCCATGCCTTCCCGTTTCGCGGCGTCCATCTCCTTCGCCGGATCGGGCACCGCCGCAGTGACGGGGGCGGCCATTTCCGGCGAAGTGCCCCATGTGACCTGCGGCAGGATGTCCGCCGCATTGAATTCCACGCAGCGGTCGAACACGGCCCCGGCATCGGAGCGCAGGGTGCGCCAGTAGGCCACGGCCTCGTCCCAGGCCGCGCCGCGCGGCGCGAAGGGACGATCCTTCAGATAATTGATCGTGACCTCATCGACAGCCACCAGTCCCAGCCGCGCCCCGGCCTCGATCGCCATGTTGCAGAGAGTCATGCGCCCTTCCATCGACAGGTTTTCGATGGCGGAGCCGGCGAACTCTATGGCATGCCCCGTGCCGCCCGCCGTGCCGATCCTGCCGATGACGGCGAGCGCCAGATCCTTGGCGGCCACGCCCTTGCTCAAACGGCCATCGGCCTGGATCAGCAAGGTTTTCGACTTTTTCTGCACGAGGCACTGCGTTGCCAGCACATGCTCGACCTCGGAAGTGCCGATGCCATGCGCCATCGCCGCGAACGCGCCATGCGTGGACGTATGCGAATCGCCGCAAACCACGGTCATGCCCGGCAGCACCGCGCCGTTTTCCGGGCCGACCACATGTATGATGCCTTGCCTCGCGTCCCGGAAAGGGAAATAGGCCAGCGCCCCCGCCTCGCGGATATTGGCGTCCAGCGTCTCCACCTGCTGGCGGGAGACCGCATCCTTGATGCCTTCGTCCCAGTGGTCGGTCGGCGTATTGTGATCGGCGGTCGCCACGATGGAAGACGCGCGCCAAGGCTTGCGGCCCGCGAGCTTCAGCCCCTCGAAGGCTTGCGGGCTTGTGACTTCATGCACCAGATGGCGGTCGATGTAGATCAACGCCGTGCCGTCCGCTTCCTCGCGGACGACATGACCAGACCATAATTTTTCGTATAGCGTATTGACTTTCATTAGACGCTGTTTCCGGGAAACGGTTGATTATTCCACATGCCCCGCGCCATGAATAGCCAAACACCGGGAAGCATCGCGCGAACGCTGCGGCGCGCGTCCGCCGGACGAGCGCGCAGGCTTTCCGTCCCGAAATGCGGGCAATGGCGCTGCAATCCCCGGTTTTCGGCGGCGGCGCGTCCGGTTCCTCTGCGCCGCGGGGTGGTTGTGCGCTTCAGGCACCCGCTTGCGGCGCGGGCGAAGGCACAGGAGTGAAGACGATCTTGTTGCCGCGCGGCTCGAAGCGGCCCATGGGCTGACCGGGAGATTGATCGTCGGGTTTGCGCCAATCCTGTACCCGGCATTCCTCCGTACTGACCAGATACCATCGGTTGCCCTGGCGCAGCGCCCACAGCATTTCGCCCGTTTCGTAGACCTCGATGGGCATCATCGCGGTTCTTCCGGGGTGAATCTTCACCTTGCGCTGACAGCCTGGCAGGCGGGAGGCGATGATGGATTGCTCGACCGTGTCGCGCCAGAAGTATTGCTGCTCCCGCACGAGGACGATTGCGTGATTCCTGCCGTCGATCATCATCGAAGTCGCCCCGTTCTCGCAGGCGGCGAGCAACGACAGGACGGCCAGCACGGCGAGGGCGCGGTAGCGCAGGGCAGTCACGGCGGCACTCGACGAAAGTTCATGCGGGTTTCCAGGCAAGGGTTTCACCGGCGCGTAGGGGTATCAGTCTATCGCCGTCATAGGCGTAATGGGCGGGAACTTGCCATGCTTCGCGCCGGAGCGTGATTTTGTCCGCATTGGGCGGCAGACCGTAGAACGCCGCGCCGTTGAGGCTGGCAAAGGCTTCGAGGCGGTCGAGCGCGCCCGCTGCCTCGAACACTTCGGTGTAGAGGCTCAATGCGATCGGCGCGCTGTAGCAGCCCGCACAACCGCAAGCCGCTTCCTTGGCACCGACCGCGTGCGGCGCCGAATCGGTACCGAGGAAATAGCGCGGATTGCCTGAGCAGGCCGCCTGCACGAGCGCCTGGCGATGCTCTTCGCGCTTGAGTACGGGCAGGCAATAATGGTGCGGTCGCAAGCCGCCGGCAAAAAGCGCGTTGCGATTGAACAGCAGGTGTTGCGGTGTGATGGTGGCGGCGACATTGGCCCCGGCAGCGCGCACGAATTGCGCCGCCTCGGCAGTGGTGATGTGCTCGAATACGATTTTGAGGCCGGGGAAGTGCCGTACCAGCGGCGAGAGGACTTTTTCCATGAATACCCGCTCGCGGTCGAAAATATCAACGTTTTGCGCCGTGGCTTCGCCATGCACGCACAAGATCAGTCCGAGCGCCTCCATGCGTTCGAGTACGGGATGGATGCGGTCGATCACGGTCACGCCCGCATCGGAGTGGGTTGTCGCGCCAGCCGGGTAGAGTTTGGCGGCGATCACATGGCCGCTGGTCTTGGCGCGGTCGATTTCATCCGGCGGTGTACCGTCAGTGAGATACAGACTCATCAACGGCTCGAAATCCGAGCCTTCCGGCCTCGCTGCGAGGATGCGCTCGCGGTAGGCGAGCGCCTGCGCCGTAGTCGTCACGGGCGGGCGCAGGTTGGGCATGATGAGCGCGCGCCCGAAACAACCCGCCGAATGAGGAACCACTACGCCAAGCGCCTCGCCGTCGCGCACATGCAAATGCCAGTCGTCGGGACGGGTCAGGGTGAGGGAAAGAGGGTTTTCCGCCGGGGGAATCATTTGCTCTGGTTTCATTGAAAATTATCTCCGGTTGAAAACCTTCTTCTTCAGGGGGATGATCCGCCGCGGAAGGGGCGCGATCCCTGCCATCGTGTCGCCCAATCGCCAGCGTGGATTGAAACATCATGGGCGCCGTTTTCTGGGCGGCCAGTGTTATATGTCATGTCGACGCTCGGAGCGCAGATTGTCGCACCGGCGATATTCCAGCGCATGTGAATAAAGTCCGTTGCGGGACGCACCGGTGATTTCGGCGGCCAGCCGCACGGCCGTCTTGAGCGGCAATTCGGTCAGGAGCAGACGGAGCGTGCGCGCTGCTCCGGCGTCCAGTTCTTCGTTTCCGGCAACGCCGTGAACGACCAGCACGAATTCGCCGCGCCCGCGGTTGGCGTCGGCGGCGAGCCATGCGCCCGCTTCGGCAAGCGGCATCGCGGCGGTTTCTTCGTGCAGTTTGGTCAGTTCGCGCGCGATGAGAATCTCGCGCCCGCCGCCGAAGATTTCCGCCATGTCGGCCACGCAGGCCGCTACGCGGTGCGGCGCTTCGTAGAATATCAACGCATCGCGTTCGTCCGCCAGCTTCGCCAGCGCGTCGCGCCGCGCCGCCGCCCTGGCGGGCAGGAAACCGATGAAGCGAAATCCGCTCTCGGTGATTCCGGCCACCGAGAGCGCCGCGACCGCCGCGCAAGCGCCCGGCACCGGCACGACTGGATGCCCTGCGTTTCGCACCCGCGCGACCAGGCGCGCACCGGGATCGGACACCGCGGGCGTGCCTGCGTCGGTAATCAAGGCCACTTGCCGCCCCGCCGCCAGCCAATCGACGATCCGGCCCGCCGCCTGCTGCTCATTGTGCTGGTGTACGGCAACGAGCCGGGCGGCAATGCCGAAGGCGGCGAACAGGCGCTGGCTGTGGCGGGTATCCTCGGCGGCGACGACATCCACCGCCGCCAGGACGGTGCGCGCGCGCGGCGATAAATCTTGTAGATTCCCAAGCGGCGTCGCTACCACGTACAATGACGGCGTGCTGGAAAGCGGCGAGGCGGATTCATTCATGGGAAAAATCGCAAAAGAGAAGCGGCATGGCGCAAAAACCACGATTGTGGGAGCGCATCCGTCCCTGGCGCAAGAGCGGGGCGTTCTTGCCGAAGAACGCGCCATTGGCTGGCTCACCGGGCAAGGGCTGGAACTCGTCGCCCGCAACGTACGCTGCCGCGGCGGCGAGATCGACGCGATCTGCCTGGAACGCGACACGCTGGTCTTCGCGGAGGTGCGGTTGCGCGCGGACACCCGTTACGGCGGCGCGCTGGAAAGCATTACCGCAGGCAAGCGGCGGCGCATCCTGTTTACCGCGAGGTGGTGGCTGGCCACCCAGGGGCATGCACACCGGCACCGACCCTGCCGGTTCGACGTCATTCTGTTCGACGGCGCCGAGGCCGATGTGCCGCAATGGATCCGCGGCGCTTTTGAAGACGGATGAAACGTTTTTTCCGGGGAGCTCGGAAAATCTTCCGGCAGCGAATATGTCGTGAAGATGTTTCCCTTATATGCCGGGGAGCGACATGACCGAGGCGCATCATATCGGCCATATCGGTATGCGTTCCGACCGGGCCGGTCGCGGGCATTCGTGATCGAAAGCTCCCGCACCGGCGGCGAGCGATATGATTCGACAGGGCATGAAAATATATAAGCAATTGAAATAAAAAGAAATAATTTTGAATAAATAGATGTTGACGCCTTGACGGCAACGAAATAAAGTAAGAACTCCCTCTCAATACTTCAGAGGAAGTACCATGGCGATCGCCTCCAACACCATAGTGGGTTCGCTTCTGAACCTGCTGAATCCCTTGCATTACGTCAATCTCATCGTCGAGACGCCCAAGCTCGTCCTGGGTACGATCGAGACCATTGCCGAAACGGCGCATGAAGTGAAGTACCAGACTCCCGTCGATGCGATCAAAAACATCACCGGCACTGTCACGGGCACCATCGGCGCCATTGCCAATGCCGTTGCTCCCGGCACGGTCGGCCAACTCGTCGACACCGTGGCCGACCTCGTCGGCAATACCATCGGCAATGTCGCCGAAGTGGTCGCCTCGCCGACCAGCATTCCCGAAGCGGTCAAAGGCGCTGCCACAGCCATCATCCAGGGGGCTGTCGTGCCCATCATCACGACGGTTCTCCCCGCCCCCGCCGACACGGTTCTCGGCGGCATCGCCACGACCGTGGACAAGTCGATCACGAGCATCTCCGATCTCGTGAGTTCGTTCATCGGCAACGCTTCCATGCAAGCGGCGGGTTCCAGCGAGCGGCTCAACATCCTCGCCGGACGGGCGGGCGCGGACACAGTCACGGGCGGGAATCGCGGCGATCTCCTGTACGGCGAAGGCGGCGACGACACCATCGCTGGCGGTGGCGGCAACGATACTATCTATGGCGGTTCCGGCAATGACATCCTCTCCGGCGATGAGGGCAACGACAAGCTCCATGGCGGTACAGGCGACGACCTTCTCTATGGCGGCGCAGGCGACGACAAATTGTATGGCGAGGCCGGCAACGACCAACTCATCGGGGAAGCCGGCAACGACAAGCTCTATGGCGGCGCGGGTGACGACCTGCTTTATGGCGGCGCGGGCGACGACCTTCTGAATGGCGGCAAGGGCAACGACGTTTACTTGTTCCAAGCCGGTTCGGGTTCCGACACCATCTACGAAGAAGGCGGTAGCGATGCCGTCTGGTTCGATGGTCTCGGCGGTGTTGATGGCCTTGCCCGCAGCGGGAACAGCCTCGTCGTTTCCTACGGTGCAAATGACAAGCTCACCATCGCGGACTACTTCGTGGGTACCGAGCATCAGGTCGAGCAGTTCTTGTTCGATGCCGATAGCGACGGCGAAATCGACGGCGAGATTGATGTGGCCGCGGCTGTCGCTCTGCTGTGACCGCAGCGGAGATCGCAGGATAGCTTTCCGTCCCGGATCTGGATCGACTGCAACCGCCGCCCCCGCAAGGGGGCGGCTTCTTTTGTGCGCCCCCGGCTTGGTGCGCGCTTTCCTTTACGCCAGCGTTGCAAACACTTTCCGCGCCGCCGCCACCGTGGCGTCGATCTCGGCTTCGCCATGTGCGGACGAAACGAAACCGGCCTCGAATGCCGAGGGCGCGAAATAATGCCCTTTCGCCAACATGGCATGGAAAAACCGCTTGAAGCGTTCGCGGTCCATGGCCATGACTTCATTGAACGAGGTCGGCGCGCGCGCGCTGAAATAAAGCCCGAACATGCCGCCCACCGCATCGGCGGAGAACGCCACGCCAGCATCGCGCGCCGCCGCCTCGATGCCGCCGGTCAAACGGCGCGCGCGCGCGGCAAGCGTGTCATAGAAACCCGGCGCGCGCGTCAGCTTCAGGGACGCCAGCCCGGCAGCCACCGCCACCGGACTGCCGGAGAGTGTACCGGCCTGGTAAACCGGCCCGAGCGGAGCGACCTTCTCCATGATGTCGCGCCGTCCGCCGAAAGCGCCGACCGGCATGCCGCCGCCGATGACCTTGCCCAGAGTGACGAGATCGGGAACGATGCCGAAAAGCCCTTGCGCGCCTTGTGGGCCGACGCGAAAGCCGGTCATCACTTCGTCGAAAATCAGCACTGCCCCATATTGCGTGCACAAGCGCCGCAATCCTTCCAGGAAACCGGGGCGTGGCCGCAACATGTTCATGTTGCCGGCCACCGGCTCGACGATGACGGCGGCGATACCGTCGCCGCGCGCCTTGAACACATCTTCGACCTGATCGAGATCGTTGTAATCGAGCACGATGGTATGACGGGCGAAATCCGCCGGCACGCCCGCGGAGGACGGATTGCCGAAGGTCAACATGCCGGAACCCGCCTTGACCAACAGGCTGTCGGCATGACCGTGGTAACAACCCTCGAATTTGACGATGGCATCGCGCCCGGTATGGCCACGCGCCAGCCGGATGGCGCTCATCGTCGCCTCGGTGCCGGAATTGACGAGCCGCAGCATTTCCAGCGCGGGCAGCAGTTCGCACAATAGCTCGGCCATTTCGACTTCGGCAGCCGTCGGCGCGCCGAAAGACAGCCCCTTGAGCGCCGCGGCGCGCACCGCCTCCACAATGGCGGGGTGGGCATGTCCGGTAATTGCCGGTCCCCAGGAACCGACGTAATCGATGTAAGCGCGCCCTTCGGCATCCCACACCCGCGCCCCTTCGGCGCGTTCGATGAAACATGGCGTGCCGCCGACCGAGCGGAAGGCGCGCACCGGCGAATTGACGCCGCCCGGAATATATTTCCGGGCCTGGGTAAAAAGGACTTCGTTGCGATGGCTCATCGTAAGATCAGCTCCGATTTGTGTTCCAGCATCCATCCGCCCCGCCGCCGGGCGAGGGAGAAGCGGACGATCCGGCATCCGCGCCCGGCATCGTCACGGCGCATCGCACAGACAATGTGCGTAAACGTGGCGCGGATCGTTCCAGGACATCAGCACCTTGATGTCGGCGGAAAACCGACCGACGAACTGGCTGGCCGGAGAGGGCGCGGCGGCATCTTCCATTGCGAGAAGTTGCTGCAACACGCGGCGCATGGGCGGTAGCTGCGGCGTCGGCCAGGTCACCGTGTAATTCTTCAGGCTGGCGCGTCCGGCGGCGGCGGCGAGTGCGGCATCGAGGCCGCCAAGGCGGTCGACGAGGCCGATTTCGACCGCCTCCGCGCCGCGCCATACCCGGCCTCGGGCAATGCGGTCGACATCTTCCGGCTTCATCTTTCGCGCCTGGGCAACGATGCCGAGGAAGCGGCGGTAGGTATGTTCGGTCGAAAGTTGCAGGGCCGCCCCGGCTTCCGGGGAAAGCGGCTGGCGCGGGTCGAGCGCCCCGGCGAGCGGGCCGGTGCCGACGCCATCCACGGTCAGCCCGAGGCGGCCCATCGGCTCGGCAAACTCGGGAAACATGCCGAATACACCGATCGAGCCGGTGATCGTAGACGGCTCGGCAAGGATCTCATCCGCCCCGGCGGCGATCCAGTAACCGCCGGAAGCCGCCACCGAACTCATCGAGGCGACCACCGGCTTGATCCGCCGGGTGAGTTCAAGCTCGTTGCGGACGATTTCGGACGCCCAGGCGCTACCGCCGGGGCTGTCGATGCGGATGACGACGGCCTTGACCTTGCCGTCTTCGCGCGCTTCGCGGATCAATCGGGCAAGGCTGTCGCCGCCGATAGCGCCGGGTTGCTGTTCGCCGTCGATGATCGCGCCCTGGGCCACCAGCACGGCAATCCGGGCGGGCGCTTCGACGCGCGCGCGGCGAATGGCGGAGAGGTAGTTTCCCGCGGCGATATGACGGAAATCCTCGCCATCGCCGGTTTCGTCCAGCCGCTCCCGGATCGCGGCATACCACTGCCCGCGGGTGGAAAGGCGGTCGACGAAGCCGCCGTCCTGCGCCGCCCTGGCGCTATCGCCTTCGGCTGCCTTGAGAACGTCATGGTAGCCTTGAACATAGCGGTCGAACCGGGCCGCGTCGAGCTTGCGCGCCGTAACGATGTCTTTCCGGAAATGTTCCCACAGACCGCCAAGCAAAAGGCGCGTGGCCTCGCGGTCTTCGTCCGACATATCGGCGCGGGTGAAAGGCTCGATGGCGGACTTGTATTCACCCACGCGAAAAGTGTGAATCTTGACGCCGAGCGTGGCCAGCGCCTTGCCGTAATAAGTGGGATAGCGCGCAAACCCCTGCACCAGCGCATAGCCGTCCGGGGCGAGATGCACCTCATCCGCAATCGAGGCGAGATAATACTGGCCTTGGGAATAACGCTCGCCGCGCGCCAGCACCGGCTTGCCCGCGGCCTTGAAATCGGCGATGGCATCGCGCAGTTCGCCGAGCTTGGAAAGCCCGGCGTTTTCGAGATCGTCGGTTTCGAGCACGAGCAGTCCGATGCGCGGATCGTCGCGGGCGGCGCGCACGGCTTCGAGCAGGCCGGGCAGCGCGGTTTCTTCTTCGCCGTCGCCGGCCAGAAGGGCGAACGAAGGTTCGGACGCGCTTTGCTCGACCAGGCTGCCCGCCGGACGCACGAGCAGGGCCGCGCCTTCGGGCACGGACGGGCCGGGCTGCATCAGGGCGGCGACCAGCGCCAGCAGCGCGATCAGTAAAATGAGGTTGAGCGCAATGCGGCGCGCACCGTCGATGAGACGCCACACGGTGCGAAACAAACGGAAAACGATTCCGGGCAATCCACTTATCATGACAGTTCCCTTTTATTGTTGCGGACGCCGGAAAACCAGATCCCACACCCCATGCCCAAGGCGAAGTCCACGGTTCTCGAATTTGGTGAGCGGCCTGTGTCCGGGGCGGGGCGCGAATCCCGGCGCGGTGTTTTCCAGCGCGCTCGACGACAATACATCGAGCATCCATTCAGCGTAGTTTTCCCAGTCGGTAGCGCAATGCAGATAAGCGCCGGGGGCGAGCTTGCGCGCGAGGAGCGCAACGAACCCAGGCTGTATCAGGCGGCGCTTGTGATGGCGCGCCTTGCGCCACGGATCGGGAAAGAAAACATGCGCGCCGGCAAGCGCCCCGTCGGCGATCATGTCGCGCAGCACTTCGACCGCGTCGTGCTGGACGATGCGCAGGTTGGCAAGGCCATTTTCGGCGATGCGCTTGCACAACGCGCCGACGCCGGGGCCATGTACTTCAATGCCGAGATAATCGGTTTCGGGATGATCGGCGGCGATTTGCGCCGTGGTTTCGCCCATGCCGAAGCCGATTTCGAGAATTTTCGGCGCATCGCGCCCAAAGGCCGCCGCAAGGTCGAGCGGCTCGGGCCGGTAGGCAATACCGATCTCCGGCATCATCTCGTCGAGGCAGCGCCGCTGCGCGGGCGACATATGGCCCTGCCGCAGCACGAAACTGCGAATCGAGCGGCTCGAAAAGCGATGCGCCGGGGCGGCGTCCGCATCGCCGCCCGCGCCGGAACACTCCAATGACATTGCATCCATCCAGAACCGGCTCCAGTTTGAAAGCTTGCCGCTAATCGGTTGCCGAACCGATCAGCCCTGTCCCCGGCGAACTGGGGTCGGCGGCATAAGGTTTTTTCGTCATCCGTCCCGCCAGGAATGCCTCGCGACCGGCCTCCACCGCCTTTCGCATTGCGCCGCCCATGCGCACGGGGTCTTGTGCGTGCGCGATCGCGGTATTCATCAACACGCCGTCGCAGCCCAGTTCCATGGCGATGGCGGCGTCCGACGCCGTGCCGACACCGGCGTCGACGATGACCGGTACGCCGATGCGTTCGACGATGAGCGCAAGATTCCACGGATTGAGGATACCCATCCCGGAACCGATCAACGACGCCAGCGGCATGATCGCCGCGCAGCCGAGTTCTTCGAGCATCCGGGCCTGGATGGGATCGTCGGCGCAATAAACCATGACCTCGAACCCCTCCTTGACCAATATCCCGGCGGCTTTCAGGGTTTCGGGCATGTTCGGGTAAAGCGATCGCGGATCGCCGAGCACTTCGAGCTTGACCAGCGCGCGTCCGTCGAGCAGTTCGCGCGCCAGCCGCAAGGTGCGCACGGCTTCGTCGGCGGTGAAACATCCGGCGGTATTGGGCAAGAGGGTGAAACGCTCCGGCGGTAATGCATCGAGCAGACTGGGTTCGCCCGGATCCTGGCCGATATTGGTGCGGCGGATCGCCACCGTAACGATTTCCGCGCCGCAAGCGTCGATCGCCGCCCGCGTCTGCGTGAAATCCTTGTACTTGCCGGTACCGGCCAATAAGCGGGAGCGGTAGTTCCTGCCCGCGATCGTCAAGGAATCGTCCATATCGGAATGAAAAAGAAGAATCAGCCGCCGCCGACGGCCACGACGATTTCCAGCACATCGCCCTCGGCGAGCGCCGTGCCGGCATGGTGCATACGCGGTACGATGCCGCCATTGCGCTCGACGGCCAGGCGCACGTCCGCCAACCCGCGCCGTTCGAGCAGGATCGACAAGGTCGCATCCGCCGCGACGGTTTCGGGCTGGCCATTGACGGTGATGTGGATCATGCGGCAGAAGGGGGAAACGGGTTGCGAGGTTGCGGTCATCCGGAAAGCGAGTGATCTTAGCACGGGATGTAAAAACCGCCTTTGTTGCGTAGGAGCAACACGAAGTGCACTAAGTATGCCGAGTTTTCGCTTTTGGGCTTGCGCAAACCCTTACCGACTTTGCACAATCGCAGTTAACTTCTCGCCCGAGAGGTCCAGTTGGGCTCTTGCCGCCGGTGGGAGCGCCGATTCAACTTGAGGAGAAATACATGCAAAAGAAACTGATCGCGCTAGCTGTTGCCGGCTTGGTGTCCGTGCCGGCCTTCGCGCAATCGAGTGTGACCATCTATGGCACGCTGGACTATGGTTATTCGGTTCAGAACAGGAATGTTGCGAAGGGCGTGAGTTCCCGCCAGGGTGTCGACGGCAACATTTCCAAGCAGAGCCGCCTCGGCTTCAAGGTTGTGGAAGATATCGGCAATGGCCTGAAGGTCGTCGGCGTGCTCGAAACCGGCCTTGTTGCCGATAACAACACACTGCTGAAGAACGACGCGCGTCAGTCCTACGCTGCGCTGGCCGGCAATTTCGGTACGGTCGCCTTCGGTCGTCATTACACTCCGCAACACCTTTTCACCGGCGCGGTCGATCCATTCGAGAACAACGGCCTCGGCGCTGCCGGCAATGCGCTCGTCAAGGACAAGCGTCTGAGCAACCTCGTCGCCTACATCTCGCCGAGTTGGGGCGGCTTCTCGTTCATTGCGGCTTACACCAATTCCTACGAGGGGAACGAAAGCAACGAGAACAAAGATGGCACCCATGGTTTGCAGGATACCCGTGTATGGGCGCTTGCACCGTCCTATACCAACGGTGGCCTGTTCTTGGGGCTCAACTATCACCAGGCCAAGTTCAACGAATCGAATGCCCCGTTCGATATCGAGCATTTGCGTGTTTACGAAGCCTATGCCGCGTATGACTTTGGCCCGGTCAAGGTTGGCGCCCTGTATGGTCAGCGGAATACCGCGATTGGGCAGAGTGGCATAGACGACATCAAGCTCAGCCAATGGCTGATCGGCGCTACATGGAAGATCACTGCCAACGACTCGTTGCTGGTTTCATACACTAATCGCAGGGTCAAAGTGGACGATGCGGTTGGCGACGATACCCGGCTTGGTCAGTGGGCGCTTGGCTACAATCATGCGCTGTCCAAGCGCACTGCACTGTATGCGCGGTATGCGATACAGCAACAGAATCGTGCCCAGAGAGATGTGATAGGTGAGGGACATCCTGTATTAGGAGACTTAGGAGGCGTAGCAGGTTATGGGCCTGCCAGCGTTACCGCAGATGCCGGTTTTGGCGGCACGGGTTATCGCCAAGGTTTCGGTATTGGCGTTCGTCACGACTTCTGATCGCAGCTTTTCCGCGATTCAGTCAAAAGGGCGCTTCGGCGCCCTTTTTTATCGTAGATCTGCCTTCCTGCGCCGCGGATATCCAGCGATCAAGACCATTTCACACGCGATGTCGTAAACAGGTCAGTCCAACCAACATCGTTTGCTTGAGTCCATCGGGTATATTTTTTTCCCTGGTATCGCCACCGTCATGCCCAAGCCCGCGCCTCTATTTAAAAACCCTGACGGCGAGCGCCTAAATAGAGATATAACAAATTGATTTGTTTGTATTTTATTTCTTATCTTCCTGCGAATCTCTAATTTCTCTTTACAATTCTCTCTGTCAGCTGCCAGCAAGGAGCGGTATCGGAGCCGGTGTTCACAATCACGCCCTGACAGCGAAGCTTAGTCAACAAGCTGCTGATTTTATTGTACTTCCGTCTCTCATCCAGCGCATCGCTGAGCTTGTCCATCAACAACTTGTTGATCTCGATACGGTTCATTTGATCGAATTTTTCCAAGTAGTCGGTCAGCAGCTTAGCGTAGAACGCATCATCCTGCGCCCGGGTACGGATGTAGTCGGCCTTGTTCGCCGTCGCCTCGGCCACAGCGGCTGATACGTAGAAGTTGGGCTTGCGCCCCTCGATCAGCTTGATGCGCCGCAGGCGGGTGGCGGTCTCGTCCGGAATGGGCAATTTCTTCTGCACGCGGTCCAGCGCCAACACATCGGCCAGCGGCAAGTCGGTCTTCTGGATCAACAGACGGCTGTAGGCTGGGTCCACCACGCTGCCATAGATCGTCAGCTTGACTGCGTCAGGCTCGCTCAAATCGTAGTCCGGCAACGGGAAGTAGCGCCGGGCCTGTCCCGTGTAGATCGAATGGATGCCGTAGCCCATTGTGTCAATCATGTTTAGTTCGACCATCGCTTGGGCCAGCGCCGGATTGCGGTAGCGGCGCGGGGTTTTGTCGCCCTGGATGTATTCGTCCGGGTGGCCTTCAAAGAATCTGCCCTCGTTCTCGAACACCAGCCTGTCCGGCAATTCCGTCACCACAACGCGGCCATTGCGAGTGTAGTCTTGGTGGGCAATGCAGTTGTGCAGGGCCTCCAGCACGATCTTCTGGTCGTACTTGGACACTTCGATGGGCAGCAACTCGTCCTGTGGCAACAGCCGAAGCTGGATGTTGCGAATGCGCTGGTACAAGCGCGTCGTACTCAATAGAAACGGTGGACCGAGATGTTCGTAGGCACGTTCCTGGCCTTCCAGCTTCCATGTCAGTTGCGCCGGATAGGGCGACAGGCGGTAGGCCGATTCGGGCTTGCCCAACAGCAACAACGCGGTGCGGGTGATCTGGCCGTTCTGCGTGATGCGGGCGCGGTCGAGGAAGGTCACCAGCGGCCAGCTTTCCACCTCATCCACCGGAAAGCGATTGGCGTACTTCCTGGCAAAGGACTCGCGCGCCTTGCGCACGGCGGCTTCGTCCAAATCATTCAGCATGGCGCCGGGAACCATCTGCGCCGTCCAGTCCTGCGCCAGCGTCTGGCGGCGGATGTCATCCAGCTTGTCCAGCCCCAACGAAGTCAGGCTTTCGCCAGCGCGGGCATAGTAGTGGCCTTTCCAGGCAATCGGGATGCCCCGCGGCGCGGCGGGAATCTCGAACAGCAGCACGCGCCCATCGGCGTAGACCAATTCGTGAATTTCGCGGAAGGTGATGCACGGCTCCGCGTTTTCAGCAATCTGCATCTTCAGCGAATGCAGGCGCTCGGCCTGTGGGCGATAGTCCGTGCCGATCACGCGGCGGGTCTTGTTGTTCACGCCGAACACCAGCCAACCGCCATCGGCTCCGCGCAGGTTGGCTTCGTTCGCCAGCGCAGAGAAATACTTGCCGATCTCGTCGGTGCTGTAGTCGCTGCCAGCTTGCTTGAACTCCACCACCTCGTTTTCCCAAGTGGCGATCAGGCTGTGCAGTAGCTGTGTCAAATCTGGTTGGATCATTGCTGCGCCTCCAGCACCTGCACCCGTTCCACCTAATACTGCCTACAGCGATTTCTTGTCGAGCAGTTGTCTTTCCTGGCTTATCGGCAGGCTTTTCTCATGTCCGTGACCATCAATTCAGTACCGCCAGAAATTCGGTCACCAACGCGGTCGGTTGGACATCCCGTACATTGCGTTGCAACGAAACCAGTCCATAATCCGCCATCAGACGCAGGGTGCGCGATAGATTCGGCACCGTGCAGCCGCTTAGTTCCGTCAGTGACTTGGGTTACTTTTCATGGATCAGACGCAGCAAGCGGCGGTTGTCGTCCGATAACGCTGCGGCGAGGGACGGGAGCCGGATGTTCGATGTCTCTTTTCCCTTTGAGCGTGAACCATCAGGCTGTCGAATACCGACGATGCAGCGGTCCATGGCCCATAGCTTTTAAGACAAATTGGGATCCGATTATATCTGGCCCAGGATGGTGGCGGGCGTGGAACTTGGTACGAGCTGCGCTGACATGCCCGCCGAGCCGAACAGGACATGAACTACAATGGTGCCCGACCACGATGACGAACTCGCGCGCCTACGCACAGAGAACGCCCGACGGGCCGAACCGGGACTTGCCAAACTTGAAATACGACGGCCCTGGCACCGCATGGGACGAACAAATGTGATCTAATCGCACACCATGGCGCATGAGTTCAACAATATTTCCCTGATCGGCAAGTTCCAGAGTGCGGACGGTGCCGAAACGGTGCTCGATCTTGCCTGTTATCTGCGCGAGCGCGGGATCGCGCCCCGGATCGAACAGGGCACGGCCAGCGCCATCGGCGAGGCCGCCCAGGGTTTTGCCGCCATCGCTTATGAGGAAATCGCCAGCGAGGCCGATCTCGCCGTAGTGATCGGCGGCGACGGTACCCTGCTCAATGCGGCGCGGTGCATGGGCGCACGCGCGGTGCCGCTGGTGGGGGTCAACCTCGGCCGCCTCGGCTTTCTCACCGATCTGCCGCGCGCCAGCGCGCGGCGGCAGTTGGGCGAAATCCTCGACGGGCGCTATCGCGCGGAATCGCGCTTCATGCTCGATGCCGAGGTAATGCGCGACGGGGAACGCATTTTTCATACGCTGGCGCTCAACGATGTCGTGGTCAACCGGGGAAATCTCGGGCGGATGATCGAGTTCGAGCTGCGGGTCGATGGGGAATTCGTCTACACCTTGCGCTCGGACGGCATGATCGTTGCCACGCCGACCGGGTCGACGGCCTATGCGCTGGCGGCCAACGGCCCCATCCTGCATCCGGGCGTGCTCGGCATTGCGCTCGTTCCTTTGTGCCCGCATGCGCTTTCCGCCCGGCCCGTGACTTTGCCGGATACGTCCTGCATCGAGATCGTGCTGATGCCGCCGCACGATGTCCGCATCCATTTCGACGGCGCGGCTTATTGCGACGGACGCGCGGGCGACCGGCTGCGGATCGTGCGCTCGCCGCTGGAAGTGCGGCTGCTGCACCCCGAGGGGTACAGCTATTTCGCCATGCTGCGCGAGAAGCTCCATTGGAGCGCCGCCATGCCGCGCTTCTGACCGCCGGCACGATACGGCGACACGGCCCCGTCCATGCTGCACCGCCTTTCCATCCGCGATTTCGTCATCGTCGATCGGCTCGAACTCGAATTCGCCGGCGGTTTCGGGACGCTGACCGGCGAGACGGGGGCGGGTAAATCCATTTTGCTCGATGCCCTGAGCCTCGCGCTCGGCGAGCGCGCCGATGCTGGGGTGGTGCGCGACGGCTGCGACAAGGCCGACGTCGCCGCCGAGTTCGACCTTCCCCCTGGCGAGGCGTTGGCCGCCTGGCTTGCCGGGCAGGATCTGGACGCCAGCGACGGAACGCTGATCCTGCGCCGCGTCGTCGATGCGGGGGGGCGCTCCAGGGCATGGATAAACGGTACGCCGTCGACGCTCGCGCAGTTGCGCACGCTCGGGCAATGGTTGGCGGACATCCACGGCCAGCACGCTCATCACGCATTGCTGCGCCCCGAAACCCAGCGCGCCTTGCTCGATGCCCACGGCGGCGCGGCCGATCTGGCTGCCGAGGTCGCCGCGCATTGGCGCGAGTGGCAACGCTTGGCCGGGTTGCGGCAGGCCGCGGAGCGGGATACGGCGGCCTCCGCCCGTGAACGCGAGCTGCTCGGCTGGCAGCTCAGGGAACTGGAAGAACTGGCGTTCGATCCCGCCGAATGGCGCGAGATCAACGCCGAGCATGGCCGTCTGGCGCATGCCGCCGATTTGATGGGCGGTGTCGGCGAAGTGCTCGATGGGCTGGGCGACGGCGAACAGGCGGCGCGCGCCGCGCTCGGGCACTGCGCGAGCCGCCTGGCCGCGATGACCGCCATCGACCCGGCGCTCTCCGAAATTCGCGGACTGGTCGATGCGGCGGCGATCCAGACCGATGAGGCGCTGCACGCGCTGCGCCGTTACCGCGACCGGCTCGACCTCGATCCGGCGCGCCTCGCCGAAATCGAGCGCCGCATCGGCGCGGTGATGGATGTAGCGCGCAAGCACCGGACGCCGCCGGAAGAACTGCCGACGCTGGCCGCTGGCTGGCGCGCGCGGCTCGATGCGCTCGAAGCCAGCGCCGATCCCGAACGTCTCGCTGCTGCCGAGCGCGCCGCGCGGGAAGCGTTCGATGCTGCGGCGGCGCGCCTTGCCGCAGTCCGCCGCGCCGCGGCGGCGGCGCTCTCCGCCGAGATCAGCGAAGCCATGCAGTCGCTGGCGATGGCGGGCGGCAAGTTCGAGGTTGCCTTGATTCCGGGCGAGCCGTCCCTGCACGGGCGCGAGGCGGTCGAATTCCAGGTCGCCGTCAATGAAGGACAGGGCTTGCGCGCGCTCGCCAAAGTGGCCTCGGGTGGCGAACTGTCGCGGATCGGGCTGGCCATCCAGGTGATGACCAGCCGCGATTCGGCGACGCCGACCTTGATATTCGATGAGGTCGACGTCGGTATCGGCGGACGGGTGGCGGAGATCGTCGGCCAGTCCTTGCACCGTCTCGGGCGGGACAGGCAAGTGTTGTGCGTGACGCACCTTCCGCAGGTCGCCGCCCGCGCCGACTGGCAGTGGCAAATTGCCAAGGAAACCCGCGGCGGGCAGACGCTGAGCGCCGTCACGCCGCTCGACGGCCCGGCGCGCATCGAAGAAATCGCGCGAATGCTGGGCGGCGTCGACATTACGGAAACCACGCGGCGGCACGCGGCGGAGATGCTGGCGGGCAAGCCGTAACGCGGGCTGCGCCGCTCGCGCCGCTACTGGCGGTCGTCGTTATTGCGATGCGGGCAGTCCGCGCGCGTACAGTCGGCGTATAGATAGAGCGCGTGCTCTTTGATGACGAACCCGCGCTCCTTGGCGACGAGCTTTTGGCGGCGTTCGATTTCGGCGTCGAAAAATTCTTCGACCCGGCCGCATTGCAGGCATACCAGGTGGTCGTGGTGTTCGCCTTTGTTCAGCTCGAACACCGCCTTGCCCGTCTCGAAGTAATGGCGCTCCAGCAGGCCCGCCTGCTCGAATTGCGTCAGCACGCGGTAGACGGTCGCCAGCCCGATGTCCATTTCGTCTTCCATCAGATGACGGTAGACATCTTCGGCGGTGAGGTGTTGCTGCCCGGCATTCTGGAACAATTCGAGAATCTTCAACCGGGGGTGGGTAGCCTTGAGACCGATGTTTTTGAGGCTGCGGAAATTATCTGCCATGAGTCGAACCATAAGCCTGTCGGAGCAGGCGATGCTAGATTTGCCCGCTATGTTATATTCTCTGCCCCCCACTGAGAACCGTTGCGCTCGAAAAAGTGCGCAAATCAACAGGACGAAAGGTTCTTTCCCATGCGCCGAACGCTTTTTCCCTCATCCGCCTTGTCCATTTCGTCTGCATTTGCGGCGTTCGCCGGCGCTGCCGCGCTCTCGGCCTGCTCCTGGCTTGCGCCCTACCGCATTGATGTCCGGCAGGGCAATTACGTCGATGAAACCATGCTGGCACAGATCAAACCCGGCATGACGCGCGACCACGTGCGTTTCGTGCTCGGCTCGCCGCTGGTCGCCGATGTGTTCCGCACCGACCGTTGGGATTACATCTACCGCTTCAAGCCCGGGCGCGGCGAGGCGCAGCAGCGGACGATCTCGGTTTTTTTCAATGGCGATCAATTCGACCGCATCGAAGGCGATGTAACGCCGCTCGAAGGCGAGCAGGCGGTGTCGCGCGCGCGCATCATCGATGTGCCGAAGGCGAAAGACGACTGATTCTTGCGCGGTCTGGGACCGGGCTTTACGGAAGATTTGAAACATGACGCCGATTCGCGTAGCGATCGCCGGGGCTTCGGGCCGCATGGGCCGGATGTTGCTCGAAGCGGTATTCAAGGATGAGGACATTGCGTTGGCGGCGGCTTTCGACCGTCCGGATTCGCCCGCCATTGGCCGCGATGCCGGGGAGTTCGCGGGAGCGGCCAGCGGCATCGCCATCGGCGGCGATGCGGGCGAGGCCATTGCCGCCGCCGATTGTTTGATCGACTTTACCCGTCCCGAGGGTACGCTCGCGCATCTCGCGCATGCCGTGCGTCTGGGCAGGGCCGTGGTGATCGGCACCACCGGGTTCGATGCAGCGGGCAAGGCCGCGATTGCCGAAGCCGCCCGCCATGTTCCCATCGTTTTCGCGCCCAATATGGCGGTGGGCGTAAACGCCGTGTTCCGGTTGCTCGAAGTCGCGGCAAGGATACTCGACGAGGGTTACGATGTCGAAGTCATCGAGACCCACCATCGCCTCAAGGTCGATGCGCCTTCGGGCACCGCACTGCGCATGGGGGAGGTCGTGGCCCAGGCGCTCGGGCGCGATCTTGCCGAATGCGCGGTTTATGGGCGCGAGGGCGTCACCGGCGAGCGCGATGGCCGCAGCATCGGCTTTTCCGCCATTCGCGGCGGTGATGTGGTGGGCGACCATACGGTGCTTTTCGCCGGTATCGGCGAACGCATCGAAATTACGCATAAATCGGGCAGCCGCATGCCCTATGCACTGGGGTCGCTCCGGGCGGCGCGCTTTCTCGCCGGACGCGGGGCGGGGCTGTTCGATATGCAGGATGTGCTGGGGTTGCGCTGACGCGCCGGTTCCGCGCCTGGGCGCGCGCCGTGCAATCAGGTTCCGGTGTTCTGCTTTTTCACGTTATCGAAGTTCTTGGCAAGGTAGTCGCGCGTATCTTTCGCGTTCATCGGGCGGGCATGTTTGTAGCCCTGGATGATTTCGCAATGCAGGGTCTGGAAGTATTCCCACTGCGTTTCGTTTTCCACGCCTTCCGCGATCAGGCGCAAATTCATGACGCGCGCCATGCCGGCAATGGCGGCGATCATGGAGTCCACTTTGACCTCGCCGATCCTGGCGGTGAAAAAGCGGTCGATCTTGATGGCGTCGACCGGGTAGTCGAACAGGCTTCCAAGCGCCGCGCGTTCGAGCACCAGCCGGTCGATGACGACTTCGATGCCCATCCCGCGCAGGGTATTGAGTGTTTCCACGGTCTGGGAGGAGCCTTGCAGAAGGGTGTGCTCCGATATTTCGATGGCCAGATGCTGCGCATCGAACTGGTGGGCGTCCAGGATGTCGCGGAGGTAGGTGGCGAAATCGCTCTGCTCGAAATATTTGGGCGAGAGGTTGAGCGAGATCCGCCCGTGGAATAGCCCGTTTGCCAGCCATTCTTGCGCGAGCGCGCTCGCCATGTTCATGATCTGTGCGTCGATTTCCTGCGTCATGTCACACCGCAAGGCGGTTTCGATGAAATCGCCGGGCAGCAGCAGACCCTTCGCGGGATGTATCCAGCGCGCCAGTACTTCGAGATAGAGGACGCGGTGCTCGGTGGTGTGATAGAGGGGCTGGAAATAGGGCACGAACTGGCATTTGTCCAGCGCGGCGCGCAGTTCTTTTTCCAGGCGGGCGGCGGCGAGCAGTTTTTCTTGTATTTGCGTCTCGAAAAACTGGTAGCGCATGCCGCCTTCCGTCTTGGACATGTACATCGCCACGTCGGCGTTCCGGATGATTTCCTCGGGACCCTTGCTGTCTTTTTCGCCCTGGAAGGTGGCGATGCCGATGCTGGTGCGAACCGACAGTTCGTTCCCGGCAAGCATGACCGGCACCTGGAGTTTGTCCAGGATGTCTTTTGCCAGGACGGCGGCCCATTCTTGTTTGTCGAGTCCGGTCATGATGATGGCGAACTCGTCGCCGCCCAGCCGCGCTACGGTATCCGCTTTGCGCACCCGGCTTTGCAGGATCGCTGCCACGTGAATGAGCAGGGCGTCGCCTGTCGAGTGCCCCAGTGTGTCGTTGACGTGCTTGAAGCGGTCGAGGTCGAAAAATAGTAGTGCGCCGTATTGGCCGGAACGCTCGCTCAGGCCGATCGCTTTTTGCAGTTGCTCGGTGAACAACATGCGGTTGGCGAGGCCGGTGAGGGGGTCGTGTCCGGCCAGGTATTGCGCTTTTTCTTCGGCGAGCCGGCGGATGTGGATTTCGTCGGATAGCTGGCGGTTGGCTTCCGAGAGTTCGTGCGTGCGTGCGTCGACGAGTTCTTCCAGGTTGTCCCGGATGTTGCGCAGTTCTTTTTCGGCGCGGCTGCGATCCAGGATTTCTTTTTCCAGTTTGTCGACGTTGTCGTTCAGCGTTTCCGCCATGTCGTTGAAGGAAGCGGCAAGGGTGGTGATTTCGTCTTCGTATTTGAAGTGGAAGCGGAAATCTTTTTCGCCAAGGCGGTAGCGGTTGAAGCCGTCGTCCAGCCAGCCGATTTTTTTCGACAGGAAAGAGGCCATCCAGATGGCAATGACGATGACAGCCACGATCAGGACGAGGGTCGAGAGGGTCAGGCGGGAAGCTGCTTGCGTGAGATCGTTGTGCAGGGCGCGGTCGGCATCGGTGCCGTTCGCCAGCATCTCGGTGTTGGCGTCCTTGATGATACCGTCGAGACGTTCCCTGGATTCGTTGGCGGCGCGGTGGAAATCGTCGACGTTGGCGCCGATGGTGATGATGCCGAAACCGCGTTTGTTGCCCGCCACTTCGGGGCTGTATTGCCCGGTGTAGTAGGGAATGGCCGCGGCGGTGGTCAGTTTGTACAGGCCGCTCCACAGGATGAGGAAGGACCCGGAGCCGCCCTGGTCGGCAAGGCTGTACCAGCCCACGCATTGCGGGGCGAAGTTGAGCCAGCGGCAATCGAGGCCGACATCGCCGCGGTTGGTAAGCGCCCTTGCCGGTTTGCGGCTTTGCAGTTGATCGACGAAAGTCGGCGCTGTCTGCATGTATTCGCGCCAGCTTTTGTGGCTTTTCAGGAAGTTTTCATAGACCGTTTCTTCCAGCCAGGGGATTTCCGGCTCGCCGTTTTCGTCGTAGCCGACGATGGAGTGATGACGGGGATGGACGATGCTGCGGCCTTTGTAGTCCCAAATGAAGGCGTAGTTGCCGTCGAAAGCGTCGTTGATGTCGCGGTAACGCTCGTCGGAAGGAACGATGTGATCGGTAAACGACATCAGGTGGTCGTGGTTCAGCGCCAGTGTTACCCAGCCCACGATCTTGCCGCCCCGGCTCACCGGCGTCGCCCAGCGCACGATGCCCTGGAAACGCTTGCCGACCGGATTTTCCTTGCCGGAATAGGCATGTTTTTCCGGTTCAAACGGAATGCCGCGTTTCTTGGCGGTTGGCGGGGTGAATTTGCCGATGATCTGCGAGCCGACATAGGCGCCGATGACGCTGGAGACGTAGATTTCACCGGGCTTGAGCCGCTTCAGGGCCGCAAAATAGGTTTCCGCCTTGGCGTAGGTGTTGCGGCGTTGCGAAACGTCTTTCAATTCCGGGGAAACGCGGGGCGATGTCGTGACTTTTACCGTTTCCTTGCCATCCAGCCCGACGAAGGTCATTTCCAGATAGATCGGCAGGTTGTCCTTTTGGAGCGCCGACGGCGAGCGGTAGTGGAAATTCGCGGCATTGTCGCGGCTGCCTGGTTTCGCTTCGTAAGCGTCGGCGGACGGCGTGTTTTCAGGTTCCCAGTCGGAGCCTTCCGCGTTCAGGCGCCATTTCCCATGCACGATCAGGTCGCGGCGCTGCCGTTCGGCAAAATTGCGGTATGCGTTTGCGTCGGGGGTAAGCGTGGCGGCGTAAAGGATGTCGGCATCGCGGGCGTAGAGGAAATCCGCTACCCGAATCGCGGTGTCGGTGGTCAGGTGTTCGATTTCGTCACGGGCGCGGTTGTCGAGTGCATTGACCGCGTCGTCGACGGCTTTGTCGCCGACAGTGTGGATGGCCCGGTTGGCGGTGTCGACCAGTTCGCCGGTTCGTTCGCCGAGGTGGATAGCCGTTTCTTGCGTCTGGTTCCAGGCGATCCATACCAGCGCCACGAGAGGTACGACCTTGATCGCGATGAAAAGCAGGATCAAGCGAACGCGAACAGAGAGTTTCAGCCAGAAATCCACAGCCCTTTCCCATATAGACGACGATCCGCCCAAGGCGGCGTGCGTGCGCCAGCCCAGGCCGGGTCAAGGAGGGCTGCGCCAGATCGTGAAAGGTTTTATACCCAACAACTCGCCGATGCGTCCGGCTGCCGCGTGTGCGGCATCGAGGGATGGATAAGGCCCGGTGAAAAGCCGGAAATATCCCCCTTCGGCACTCAGTTCGATTTGTCCAAGTAGTTCGGCGATTTGTGTTGCGGCACGGTCGCGGAGACTTTCAGCATTTTCACGAGAGGTAAATAGCCCCAGTTGCAGAAACAGATTTTGCCCAGATTTCGGAGCAAGGACATTTACATTTTTCACGTAATGTAGCGTATTTTCCGGTTTTGATGTATGTGGCGTATCTGCATTATCGGTCGCATGCGTGCTTATTGCCGGGTCTGGCATGGGTATCGGCGCTATTTCCGGTTCCGGTTCCGGTTCCGGTCTTGCCGTCGCCGCTTCCGGTTCCAGTATTGCCACTGTTGCCGGTTCTGCTTGCGTTTCCTTGCCAACAGTCATGAGGCCCGGCAAGAGTTGCTCGACTTCGACTGCCGCGCTGCCCGTATTGATGTAATCGAGTTTCAGGGCGGCGGTATAAGAAAGATCTATGATCCGTCCGTGCAGGAACGGCCCGCGGTCGTTGATTCTCACCACGACCGAGCGGCCATTGCCGAGATGCGTGACCCGTGCGTAACTTGGAATCGGCAAAGTCGGATGCGCGGCGGTCATTGCATACATGTCGTAAGGTTCGCCGCTGGAGGTGGGCAGTCCGTGGAAACGGCGGCCATACCAGCTTGCCGTGCCGTGCTGGCGGTATGGTTCCAGCCGGGTGCGCGGGACATATTGTTTGCCGAATACGCGATAGGGCCGGTTGGCGCGAGGATGAAGCGGTTCCGTGCGCAACGCGGCATCGGGGAGCGAGACCAGGCCGCCGGGCGGGTCGCTGCCGGGACCGTCGTCTTTGTAGTAAGCGCCGCCGTGTTGTGACGGCGAGGCGGGCGGGCGGGCGGGGATGACCGGAACGGGCGCGGTGGCGCGCGCCGCGGGAGCCGGGCGGGTTTTCGCGGCGGGCCGGGAGGCGGCGGTTTTTTTGGCGGGCGTCTTGCGGGGCGGGGCGCTGTTGCAGGCCGCCAGGATCAACGCGACCGCGACGATCGCGCCCAAACGCCACAAAGTCGCGCCACGAGCATTCATCGTATGACTGACTCCGGTTTGGAACCCCGGTCCTCAGTGTTCCCGCCAGTTTCGACGGGCGCTCATCAGGATGCCGATCCCCACGCAAAGGGTGACGAGCGCGGTGCCGCCGTAGCTGATGAAGGGCAAGGGTACGCCCACGACCGGCAGGATGCCGCTGACCATTCCGATATTGACGAACAGGTAAGTGAAAAGGATCATCGTCATCGAGCCGGCCAGCAGTTTCGCGCCGAGGCTGGGGGCGGCGGCAGCGATGAAAAGGCCGCGTACCAGCAAGGCGAGGTAAAGCGCCAGTAGAACCAGTACGCCGGTGAGGCCCAGTTCTTCCGCGAGCACGGCAAAGATGAAGTCGGTATGGCGTTCCGGCAAAAAGCCGCCGTGCGTCTGCGTTCCGAGCGTCCATCCCCTGCCGGCCAGGCCGCCGGAACCGATGGCGATCGTCGACTGGATGATGTGAAAGCCTTTGCCGAGCGGGTCGCGGGTCGGGTTGAGCAACGTGCAGACGCGATCCCGCTGGTAGTCTTTCAGTATGGGCCATTGCACGCCTTGCTGGCACCACTGGTCGCCGAAAACAGCGAAAGCGCCGATGCCCACTATACCGATCACCGCCACCGGCACGATCAACTTCCAGGGCAGGCCGGCGAAGAAAATCACGTATATTCCCGCGGCGGCCACCAGCAGGGCGGTGCCCAGGTCGGGCTGCTTGGCGATCAAGGCCACCGGCACGGCCAGCAAGACGACGCCGAGCAGGAATTCCTTCCAGCCGATGAAGCCGTCGCGCTTCTGGAAGAACCATGCCAGCGCCATCGGCATGGCGATTTTCATCAGTTCGGAGGGCTGGAAGCGGAAGCCGAAGCCGAATTCGAGCCAGCGTTGCGCCCCTTTTGAAACCGTCCCGAACAGTTGAACCATGACCAGCAGCGCCACCCCCGCGACGTAGAGCATCGGCGCCAGCGACAGCAGGCGCTGGATCGGTATGCTGGCGACGATCCACATCATCGTTACCGCCAGTGCGATGTGTTCGAGTTGCGATTCGATGCGGCTCGGCGAGGCGCTCGCCATGATTATGACGGCGTAGGTCAGCAGGGCGGCGAGAAGCAGTCCCAGGGCGGGATCGAGCGGGCGCAGCAACTGCTCGCCCAGGCTTGTAATGCGAAAACGGGAGTTACTGTTACTGTTCACTCGGGTTTCCCCCGGTTTCGGCGCGCGCCGTCGTTTGAGCGTTCGCTGCGGCCTGGGTGTTTGTCGTGTTTTCCGGGCCTTCGTCTTTCGCGTCGGCATCTTCGCGCGCGGGTTCATTGGGGCGTTTTTCGAGCAGGTGGAAGTCGATGACCTGCCGCGCGATGGGAGCCGCCGAGGCCGCGCCGAAACCGCCGTTTTCCACCAGCACCGCGAGCGCGATCGTCGGCGCTTCGGCGGGCGCATAGGCGATGAACCACGAGTGGTCGCGCATGCGCTCATTGCTTTTGTCGTACTTGCCGCCCTTGAGCGAATAGACTTGCGCGGTGCCGGTCTTGCCTCCCGACCGGTAAGGCGCGCCGGCAAAGGCCCGCGCGCCGGTGCCGAAACGGGTGACATCCTCAAGCGCCTGCCGCACTTGGGCAATATATTCGGGCTTGACGTCGATCTCCGTGACCTGCTCGAGCGGACGTTCCTGGCGTTGCCCCTGATTGTCGATCACCGCCTTCACTACGTATGGGCGCATGCGCTTGCCGTTATTGGCAATGGTTCCCATCGCCTGCGCCATCTGGAGCGGTGTGTAGGCGTTGTATCCCTGGCCGATTCCTATCGAGATCGTTTCGCCGGCATACCATTTTTGCTGTTCCCTGGTTTTGAAACGCTTGCGTTTCCATGCCGGGGACGGCAGCACGCCGTCCGATTCTCCGGGCAGGTCGATTCCCGAGCGCGCGCCGAAACCGAACTGGGGCATGAAGCTGGCGATCCGATCGATTTGCAGGTCGCCGGCCAGCATGTAGTAATAAGTGTTGCACGACACCACCAGCGACTTGTACATGTCGACCGCGCCATGGCCGCCTTTTTTGTCGTCCATGAACTGATGGCCGCCGAACCAGAAAAAACCGGGATCGGAGATTTTTTGTGTCCACTTGCGTTTTTCGTAGGTCAGCCCGGCCAGGGCCATGAAAGGCTTGAACGTCGAGCCGGGTGGATAGGCGCTGTAGATGGCGCGGTTGAGCAGGGGTTTGTTGCGTTCTCTTACCGGGATATTGACTTCGTTCAGCATATTCCAGTCCGCACTGGAAATGCCATCGACGAACAGATTGGGATTGAAGGTCGGCATGGATACGAGGGCGAGCACTTCGCCGTTCGTCGGGTTGATCGCCACCATGGCGCCGCGCCGTTCGCCGAAGGCATCTTCGGCGACTTTCTGCAATGCGATGTCGATGCTGAGTTCGATGTCGTTGCCTGCCGTCGCCGGTTCGTTCTTCAGACGCCGCACGGCTCTGCCGTCGGCGTTGACTTCGACATGCTCAACGCCGCTGGTGCCGTGGAGGTTGATTTCGTAGGTCGCTTCCACGCCCAGCTTGCCGATGTGCTCGCTGCCGCGATAATTGGCGGCGTCGCCGCTTTCTTCGAGTTGCTCCACTTCCTTGTCGTTGATGCGGCTGATGTAGCCGATCAGGTGCGAGGCCAGCTGCCCGTGCGGATAATCGCGGAACAGCCGCGCCTGTACGTCGACGCCCGCAAAGCGGTAACGCTGGCCGGTGAAGCGCGCGACTTCTTCGTCGCTGAGGCGGGTGCGGATCGGCGCGCTGCCCAGACGGCGGTTTTCCGCCCGGAATTTGTAGAAACGCCGCCGGTCCCTGGGTTCGATGGCGATGAACGAGGCGAGTTCGTTGATCGTCTTTTCCGGGTCTACAACGTCCGAGGAGATTTCCAGTGTATAGGCGACGAAATTGCGCGCCAGCACGACGCCGTTCCGGTCGGTGATATTTCCGCGCTGCGGCGCGACCGGCAGCAGGGAAATGCGGTTGTCCTCGGCGAGCGTGTGGTAGTGATCGTGGTATTTCACTTGCAGGGTATAGAGCCTCAACGCCAGCAGAAAGCAACCGCCGAACGCGAACAGAGCGGCCACGAGCAGGCGCAGCAGGAAACGTCCCGCATTCTCGTCGGGTTCGTTGAAAGTATTCATCCCGCTATCTCAGATCGGTCGGTTTTCATCCCGGTCGACTGGCTGGAACTGCGGTAGCAGCAAAAGATAGGTGAGCGGCAGCCAAAGCGCCACGCCGGTTGCGCTGGAAAGGAAGTACTGCCAGCCGGGGAATCCTTCCCCGGTAAGCATCCGTACCCCGACCATCAACGCCTGGGCGATCAAGAGCATCGGCAATACGTGCAATGCCTGCAACAAGGCGGGAAACCACATTATTCTTCTTGCCAGGCTGTTGGCCATGAAAGCGAGCACCACGTAAGCGAGGGCATGCTGGGCCAGCGGCCCGCCGCTGCCGACGTCGACCAGCAGGCCGAGGATGAAACCCATGCCCATGCTGATGTACAAAGGCTCGCGGATGCACCAGAACGCCAGCGTCAGCGCCACCCAGTCCGGAAGAACGCTGGACAGGTCGCCAGCGGGAACATAGTCCAGCAGGAGGGCGATGAACAGGCTCAGATAGACGAACCACGGTTTCGTCGGTTGCAGGATGCGGTTGGAGCGATTGGTGATTTGCATGGCCTAGCCTCCATCTCCGGGGTCGCGCTTTGCCGCCAGGGGAGGGGGCGGCGGCGGTTCGCCGGTTTCCGGCTTCGGCGGAGGCGGCGGCAATTCCGCGCGGCTCAAGACCAGTACCCGGGTACTCTGTTCGACGCCGCCCAAAGGTTTGCAGACAATGCGGGCAAAAGCACTGGTATCGCGTTCGATGCTTTCGATTTTTGCCACGGGCAGGCCGGGCGCGAATTTGCCGTCGAGTCCCGAAGTCACCAGGCGATCTCCGGCCTTGATGTCGGCGTCGGCAAGCACGAAGCGCAATTCGAGTCCGCCTTGTCCGGTTCCGGACATTACCCCGAGCTGGCCGTTGCGCTCGACCTGCACCGGCACCGACTGATTGCGGTCGGTGATGAGCGTGACTTCGGACTGGATCGGATAAACCCGGGTTATCTGCCCGATCAGCCCTTCGGCATCGACCACCGCCAGACCGGGTTCCACGCCTTCCTGCTTGCCCTGGTCGAGAATGACCTTGCGGGAATAGGGGTCGGGCGCGCTGTAGAGCACTTCGGCGGCGACACTGTGCGTCTGAACGCGCTTGCGCATGCCGAGCAGTTTACGCAAATACCCGTTTTCCTGTTCGAGATGCTCGAAGCGCAGCAGGCGTTGGGCATTTTCGATCTGGAGGCGCTCGAAATCGGCCTGCTTGAACTGCGAGTCCGCAAGTTCGGAAAAGTATTTGGCGGCGCTGCCGACCAGTTTGACCGGCTCGGCGGCGCTTGCCCGCAAGGGATAGGTGATGGTTACCAGATATGTGCGCAGGGATTCGAGGTAGTGAAAATTCCGGTCGACCGCCAGCATCGCCACGCAAATCGTGACGTATATCAACAAGCGAACATGCGGTAACACGCCCCGCTTGAAAGTGGGGTGTGTTTGAAAATCGGCAGAAGGCATCCAGCAATTCCCGGACGATGGCGTTCAGGGATGTCTAAAACGCAAGTGGCGCTTACCTCAATCGGATGTAAAGATGGAGCCCAGCTTATCCATCTTGTCCAACGCCATGCCGCAGCCCCGCGCCACGCAAGTGAGCGGTTCTTCGGCGACGATTACCGGCAGGCCGGTTTCTTCCATCAGCAAGCGGTCGAGGTCGCGCAACAAGGCACCGCCTCCGGTCAGCACCAGGCCGCGCTCGGCAATGTCCGCGCCCAGTTCGGGCGGCGTTTCCTCAAGAGCGATCTTGACCGAGGAAACGATCTGGTTGATCGGCTCGGTAAGGGCTTCGAGAATTTCGTTGGACGAAATCGTGAAACTGCGCGGAATGCCTTCGGCAAGGTTGCGACCCTTGACTTCCAACTCGCGCACTTCCGACCCCGGAAAGGCGGAGCCGATTTCTTTCTTGATGTTTTCGGCGGTCGTGTCGCCGATCAGCATGCCGTAATTGCGGCGGATGTAATTGACGATGGATTCGTCGAATTTGTCGCCGCCGACCCGGACGCTGCCCCGGTAGACCATGCCGCCGAGCGAGATTACGCCGACTTCGGTCGTGCCGCCGCCGATGTCGACCACCATCGAGCCGAGCGCGTCCGAAACCGGCAGGCCCGCGCCGATGGCCGCCGCCATCGGTTCCTCGATCAAGTACACCTGCGAAGCGCCCGCGGCGATCGCGGCATCGCGGATGGCGCGGCGTTCCACCTGGGTCGAGCCACAAGGCACGCAGATGATGATTCGGGGACTGGGCGAGAGCAGCCGGGAGTCGTGCACCCGCTTGATGAACTGCTTGATCATCTGCTCGGTGACTTCAAAGTCGGCGATCACGCCGTCTTTCATCGGACGGATTGCCTCGATGTTCTTCGGCGTCTTGCCGAGCATCTGCTTGGCATCGTGCCCGACTGCCTGGATCAGACGCTTGGAATTGGGGCCGCCTTCGGTCCGGATTGCGACTACCGAAGGTTCATCGAGGACGATGCCTTTGCCCCGCACGTAGATCAGGGTGTTGGCCGTACCCAGGTCGATCGCCAGATCGCTGGAGAAATAAGAACGCAGAAAGCCCATCATAAGGTGAAATTCCGGATCGGTTGGAAGTTTTGCTTCGCGCGTGACGGTGGCACGCGCCCGAAAAAGGAGACTGAAAGCGGATATGATACCCTATAACTCTCTTTGATACTCAACACGTTTATCACATGGCACACTCCAACGAAGAAATAGAACGGCTGGCCCGGTTGGCCCGGCTGGCATTGCCGGGCAATACCGTCGATGCGATGCGCATCCATCTTGACAGCATGTTCGGTATTATCGCTCAAATGCAAGCCGTGGATACAACTAACATCGAACCCATGAGCCACCCTCAGGAATTGGCGGCCCGGCTGCGCGACGACGCCGTCACTGAAACAGACCGGCGAGCCGCCTTTCAGGCCGTTGCGCCGCAAGCCGAGGCCGGGCTGTATCTGGTGCCCAAAGTCATAGAATGAAAATATTTCATTTCGTTCTGCTCCCACCCATCGGTTTTCCTCAATATGAGCACTGCGCCACTTGTCGATGCCCCTGTTTCCGTCCTGCGCCGCGCGCTGGACGCGAAAGACATCTCCAGCGTCGAACTCGCCACGCTTTTCCTTGAACGCATCGAAGCGCGCGATCCGGCGCTCAATGCTTTCATTACCGTCGAGCGCGAGCGGACGCTCGCTGAAGCGCGCGCCGCCGACGCGCGCATCGCCAGCGGCGAGACCGGGCCGCTCACCGGCATTCCGCTTGCCCACAAGGACGTATTTTGCACGGAAGGCTTGCCGACCACCTGCGGCTCGAAAATGTTGTCCAGTTTCGTCAGCCCCTACGATGCGCACGTCGTCGCTTTGCTGAAAAAGGCCGGCGCGGTGAGTCTGGGCAAGACCAACATGGACGAATTCGCCATGGGTTCGTCGAACGAGACGTCGTACTTCGGCCCGGCCAGGAATCCGTGGAAACCCGGGCACGTGCCCGGCGGCTCCTCCGGCGGTTCGGCGGCGGCGGTCGCGGCGCGGCTTGCGCCGATCGCCACGGGTACCGACACCGGCGGCTCCGTGCGCCAGCCCGCCTCTTTTTGCGGCGTCACCGGTATCAAGCCGACTTACGGTCTCGTGAGCCGCTACGGTCTCGTCGCCTATGCATCTTCGCTCGACCAGGGCGGCGCTTTGGGCGCATCCGCCGAAGATTGTGCGCTGCTGCTCGCGGCCATGGCCGGATTCGATGCGCGCGACTCGACCAGTCTCGACCGCCCGCCCGAAAACTACGCCGCCGCACTTGCCGCGCCGCCCGCCGACGCTTCCCGGCCGCTTGCCGGACTCGTCATCGGCTTGCCGCGCGAATTCTTCGGCGACGGCATGAGCGGCGACATCCGCGCCGCCATCGATGCCGCGCTCGTGCAATACCGCGCCCTGGGCGCGATCACCCGCGAAGTGGACATCCCCAACGCCAGATTGGCGATCCCCGCCTATTACGTCATCGCCATGGCCGAGGCGTCCAGCAATCTTTCGCGCTTCGACGGTGTGCGCTACGGTCATCGCGCCGCCGGATTCGCCGACCTTGCCGACATGTACTGCAAAAGCCGCGGCGAAGGCTTCGGCGCGGAAGTCCAGCGCCGCATCCTGGCCGGTACCTACGTACTGTCGCACGGCTACTACGACGCTTATTACCTGCAAGCGCAAAAACTGCGGCGCTTGATTGCCGGGGATTTCCGCCGCGCCTTCGGCGAATGCGACTTGATAGCCGGCCCCGTCTCGCCGGTGACGGCCTGGGCGCTGGGCGCGATGAGCGACGATCCGGCGCAAATGTACCTTGCCGACATCTACACCACGCCGGTCAACCTCGCCGGGCTGCCGGGGCTTTCCCACCCCTGCGGATTCGATACCGGCGGCTTGCCGGTCGGCCTGCAACTGATCGGCGATTACTTCTCCGAAGCGCGCCTGCTCACCGCCGCGCATCGCTTCCAGCAAGCCACCGGCTGGCATCTGCGCCGCCCGGCCCCGGCGGCCTGACGCATCGCGGGGCGCGACACCGCGGCCCCTTCGGGAATCGAGCGGGGCGGCGGCTCGTTCGTTCCATGCCCGGATCATGCCGAATCGTTTTTCGCGCCTTTTTTTCTTTTCCCTTAGAATTCCGCCTTTGCCGATGCCCCCCTCGCTTCCATGAAATCCGCCGAAATCCGTGAAAAATTCCTGAAATTCTTCGAGTCCAAGGGCCACCGGATCGTGGCTTCCAGCTCGCTCGTGCCGCGCGACGACCCGACGCTGCTCTTTACCAACGCGGGCATGAACCAGTTCAAGGACGTGTTCCTGGGCTTCGACAAGCGGCCCTACAGCCGCGCCGCGACCAGCCAGAAATGCGTGCGCGCCGGCGGCAAGCACAACGATCTGGAAAACGTCGGCTACACCGCCCGGCACCATACTTTCTTCGAGATGCTGGGCAATTTTTCGTTCGGCGACTACTTCAAGCGCGATGCCATCCATTACGCCTGGGAGCTTCTCACCGAAGTCTTCGGGCTGCCGGAAGATAAACTCTACGTCACTGTCTATGCCGAAGATGACGAAGCGCACGGCATCTGGACGCGGGACATCGGCCTTGCGCCGGCGCGCGTCATCGGGATCGGCGACAACAAGGGCGCGCGCCATGCTTCCGACAATTTCTGGATGATGGGCGACACCGGTCCCTGCGGCCCCTGCACCGAGATTTTCTACGACCACGGCCCGGACGTTCCCGGCGGGCTGCCCGGCACGCCGGAAGAAGACGGCGACCGCTACATCGAAATCTGGAACAACGTCTTCATGCAATTCAACCGCGACGAAGCGGGCGTCATGCACCCGCTGCCGCGCCCGAGCGTCGATACCGGCATGGGGCTGGAACGCATCTCGGCGGTGTTGCAGGGCGTGCATTCCAACTATGAAATCGACCTGTTCCAGCATCTCATCCGGGCGGCGGCGCGGGAAACATCGGACGCGGATATGGCGAATCCCAGCCTCAAAGTGCTGGCCGACCACATTCGTGCCTGTGCCTTTCTCGTCGCCGACGGTGTGATTCCCGGCAACGAAGGGCGCGGCTACGTATTGCGCCGGATCATTCGCCGCGCCATCCGCCACGGCTACAAGCTCGGCGCGCGCGCGGCGTTTTTCCACAGACTGGTGCCCGACCTGGTCGAAGAAATGGGGACGGCCTATCCGGAACTGTCCGCGGGTGAAAAGCGCATCGCCGAAACCCTGAAAACCGAGGAAGAACGCTTTTTCGCTACCATCGAAAACGGCATGGCAATACTGGAGGCGGAGTTGAAGGGCGGCGGGTTCGGCGGCGGTTCGGGTGACGGGGCGGGGTTCGGCGATGGCAGTGGTTTCGATGGAGAGATCGCCTTCAAGCTGCACGACACCTACGGTTTTCCGCTCGACCTGACCGCCGATGTCTGCCGCGAGTACGGCGTGCCGGTCGATACCGCCGCGTTCGATGCCGCCATGACGCGGCAAAAGGAACAGGCTCGCGCGGCGGGCAAGTTCAAGATGGCCGCCAATCTGGAATATTCCGGCGCGAACACTACGTTCCACGGCTACGAAACGCTGGAAACCCGCGGCAGGATTCTTGCGCTCTACAGGGAGGGCGCGCCCGTCGAGCAACTGAACGAAGGCGAACTCGGCGTCGTCGTGCTCGACGATACGCCGTTCTATGCCGAATCCGGCGGCCAGGCCGGCGACCGTGGCGAACTGAAAGGCGCGGGTCTGTTCGCGGTGGAGGATACGCAAAAGATCCAGGCGGCGGTCTTCGGCCACCATGGCGTCGTCAAGACCGGCGCGCTCGCGCTTGGGGCAACGGTCGCGGCCCGCGTCGACGCCGCCGCCCGCGCCGCCACCGCCCGCAACCACTCCGCCACGCACTTGATGCACAAGGCGCTACGCGAAGTCCTTGGCGCGCATGTGCAGCAGAAAGGCTCGCAGGTCGACCCCGAAAAGACCCGTTTCGATTTCGCTCACAATGCGCCGGTGAGCGCGGCGGAAATCCGCGCCGTGGAAGAAAAGGTCAATGCCGAAATCCTTGCCAACACCGCGGTCGAAGCCGCTGTCATGACGCTGGACGCTGCGCAAAAAACCGGCGCGGTGATGCTGTTCGGCGAAAAATACGGCGACAGCGTGCGCGTGCTCACCATCGGCGCGTCGAAAGAATTCTGCGGTGGAACGCACGTCATGCGCACTGGCGACATCGGCCTGTTCAAGATCGTCGCGGAAACGGGCGTCGCTGCCGGAGTGCGCCGGGTGGAAGCCTTTACCGGCATGAACGCGCTCCGTTACGCGCAGGAACAAGAAGCGCGCGTACGGACGATCGCCAGCCTCCTGAAAACGCAGCCGGACGAGGCGGCGGAAAGAATCGCCGCCCTGCAAGAAAACCAGCACGCGCAAGAAAAAGAAATTGCCCGCCTCAAAGCGAAACTGGCCGGCAGCCGGATCGACGAATTAATCGCTCAGGCCGTCGACATCGGCGGCGCGAAAATCCTCGCCGCCACCCTGGAAGATATGGACGCTGCCGGATTGCGCGAAGCGGTCGACAAACTCAAGGACAAATTGAAATCCGCCGCCATCGTGCTGGCAAGCGTCAAAGATGGGAAAGTGAGCCTCATTGCGGGCGTCACCGCCGATTTGACCGGCAAATACAAGGCTGGAGAACTGGTGAACTTCGTCGCGCGGCAGGTGGGCGGCAAGGGCGGCGGCAGAGCGGACATGGCGCAGGCGGGAGGAACGGAACCGGAGAAGCTAGTGGAAGCGTTAGAGAGCGTGAAAGGATGGGTGATAAAATCACGATAGAGTTACTGGCCAAATCTGCTCATCTCTTTCAATTCACTCAAGACCTTCCACCACAAACGCCACCACATTGCGTTCCTTCTTGCTGAATTCCACCCCGATCAAATGTATGGGCTGATTGAGTGAGCGGTATTTATCAGCATATCCCTTCTCCCCGATCTGCTGGATTGCCTTTCCTTCCGCTTCCTCCACCACCAACTTGAATTCAAAAAGATAAACCTGTCCATTGAATTTTTTCTTCATCGGCAATGGCCAAATAGTCGGACTGGAACATCAGGGCTTCGGTGGAAATCAGGCGTCTTGTCGAAGCGGCGCGGGCGGGAGTCCGGAAAACTTTTGTGAGGGAATCGTCGCGGGAACGAAGCAGGCAGTGCGATCGCGCCAGTACCCGCGCGCCCCTGCGAAAATGACATATCCGTGCGTATCTTCCTTTGATTCGGCGCAAAACCGCCGATAATCACACTGTACCGCCCATCGGGAGAGCCTCATGGCCATGCTCGCGCATGCCCTGCCTTCGGTCGAAGCTTACGTCGATTTCTTCTCTCGACAGCCCTTGCCGATACTGCGCCGCACGGTCTGCGAATTCGACCGCTTGCGCCAAGACCTCGACAACGTCACGCGCCAGGACATCGCCACGGCGGTGCTGGGCGATCCGCTGATGACGATACGCTTGCTGGCGCACATCGAAACCCACCGCAAGAATACCCAGAACCACGACATCGCCACCATAGGCAGCGCACTGGTGATGATGGGGATCATTCCATTTTTCAAAGCCTTCAGCGGCCTGCCCACCGCCGAAGACGTGCTCGCGCCCCAACCCCGCGCCCTGCTCGGCCTGCTCAAGGTCGTCGGACGGGCATGCAAGGCCGCTCACTATGCCCGCGACTGGGCGGTGGTACGGCGCGATCTCGATGTCAACGAAATCACCATTGCCGCCCTGCTGCGCGAAGCCACCGAAATGATCTGCTGGATCCACGCCCCCGATCTCACCCTGCGCACCTATGATATGCAGCGCGCCAACCGGCAATTGCGCAGCGCCGCGGCACAACGCGAAGTCTTCGGCGTCACAGCCTACGAAGTGCAACTCGCCCTGGTTCGTACCTGGCACCTGCCCAACCTGCTGGTACAACTGCTCGACGAATCGCAGGCCAAACACCCCAGGGTGCACATGATTACACTTGCCTCCGACTTTGCCCGCCACGTCTCGCTCGGCTGGGACAACCCGGCCTTGCCCGATGACATCGCCTGCCTGAGCACGCTGCTGCACATCCAGCCCGAAGCCCTGTTGCGCCGCGTAGACGCCCCGGAGGAAATCTGGCCGAAACTGCTGCCGGCAGCCTATAGCGGTGCGTTTCCGGCAGTTCCTTGATCCGGTTTTCCGCCTCTCTCCGGCCACGCCAGCACGTATCGCCATCGAGCAACGAGGTCGCGCTTCCCGCCCGCGTCACGGCCTTTCCGGCCCATCGGCGATTTCGCCCATTTCCGCCAGCCATGCGCCCACGACCTGCTCGCATTCCTCGATGCCATTTTTGGTCAGGCTGGAAAACAATTGCGCCGTGAGACGCCCGTCGCATCTGTATGCCGCCAGCGCCGCGCGCGTCTTGAGCAAAGCGGCTTGCGCCGCGCCGCGCGAGAGCTTGTCGCTCTTGGTGAGCAACACATGGATGGGCCGCCCGGAAGGCAAAAACCAGCCGATCATCTGGCGATCGAGTCCGGTAAACGGGTGGCGCGCGTCCATCATCAGCACCAGCCCGGCAAGCGCCGCGCGCGTTTTGAGGTAGTTTTCGATGAGATCCGCCCATTGGACGCGGATTTTTTCCGGCACGGCGGCATAGCCATAGCCCGGCAAGTCGACGAGCCGGACGCCGCACGGAAGACGGAAAAAATTGAGAAGCTGGGTGCGACCCGGCGTTTTCGAGACGTAGGCAAGCCTCGTATGGCCGACCAAGGTGTTGATCGCACTTGACTTTCCGGCGTTCGAGCGTCCGGCGAAAGCAATTTCCCGACTATCGGCGGGCGGCAATGCGGAAGATTTGGCAATGGACGTCTCGAAACAGGCGTGGCGAAAAATGGACATGGGCGGCAAAGCGCGGCCGGAGCGCCGCACGGAATCACAAAGGAGGGTTCGTGTTATAGAATAACGCGCTTGAGCTTTTCCCCCTCCATGGTTTTTCGAGGACATTATGATAAAGCGTTCCTTGCTGCTATCGTTTCTGCTGGCCGCCGGCGGCGTCCAGGCTCAGAACCAGGCCGCCGTGCAGCCGTCCGCGCCCCCGGAAGTCTGTGCCACCTGCCACGGAGCCGACGGCAATAACTGGGATCCTCAAACCAACGGCAAGACGGCGGGAGGCGCCGATTCGCCGAAGCTGGCGGGACAACACAGCGATTATCTCTACAAGCAGTTCACCGAATTCAAGAACGGAACGCGCGCCAACAATCCGGTGATGACAGGGATGATTACCATGCTCCCCGATGAGGACATGCGCGCCGTGGCCGAGTATTTCGCGGCGCAAAAGCTCAGACCCGCGGTGAGCGCGGACATCGACGCCATCGCCCTCGGACAGAAAATCTGGCGCGCCGGCATCGCCGCCAAGGGCGTGCCGGCCTGTGCGGCCTGTCACGGCCCGGCGGGCAAGGGCCTGCCAGCCCAGTATCCGGCGCTGGCGGGGCAGTTCCCCGACTATATCGAAGCCCAGCTCAAGGCTTTCCGCGACGGCGCGCGCGCCAACGACCCGGCAAAGATGATGCGCGACATCGCATTGCGGATGACCGATCCGGAAATCAAGGCGATTTCCGATTACACCGCCGGGCTGCGCTGAACGGGCGGCTCCGGTCGACACACGGTAGCGGAAGGGGGGCGAGGCCGCTCCCCTTTCTTTTCGTCCACTCCACGATTTCCGGACAGGATCACGATGCAGCGTGCCACCGCGCGAGCCTCCGCCCTGGAGGCGCTCATCGAACTCTTGAGTTCGATGCGTTTCGCCATCAGCCTGTTGACCGTACTGTCCATCGCCTCGGTCATCGGCGCCGTCATACAACAGAACGAACCGGCGAACGCCTATCTCAATCAGTTCGGCCAGTTCTGGGAGCCGGTCTTTGCCAGCATGGGGCTGTATACGATCTATGCCGCCAACTGGTTTCTCGCCATTCTTGCTTTCCTGGTGCTGTCGACGATGCTGTGCATCGTCCGCCAGTCCGTGCCGATGCTGCGCGAAATGCGCGGCTTCCGCGAGCGCGCGCGCGAAACGTCGCTGCGGCTTTTCACCCGCCACGCCAGCCTCGCGCCCGCGCTGCCGCCCGAAGCGCGGCGCGGCGCGGTCGTGGCTTATCTCGCGGGCGCGGGCTTCCGTTTCCGGATCGACGAACGCGAGAACAGCGCGCTGATCGCCGCCAGACAAGGCGTTGCCGGGCGCATCGGCTACTTTCTCGCCCATGCCGCCATTGTGCTGATCTGCATGGGCGGGCTGCTCGACGGCAATCTGCCGCTCGCGCTGCAAATCAAGCTCGACGGCAAGGCGCCCACTTCCGGCGATCAGCCGCTTGCCCACATTCCCGCTTCGGCCCGTCTCGATCCGGACAGTTGGAGCTACCACGGAAACGTTTATATTCCCGAGGGCGGCGGCACCGATTTCGCCGTGCTCAACGTCGGCGACGGCATCCTGCTTCAATCCCTGCCGTTCAAGATCGCGCTCAAACGCTTCCATATCGACTATTACACAAGCGGCATGCCCCGGCGCTATGCCAGCGATCTCGTGATTACCGATAACGACAGCGGTCGGAGCTTCGAGCGCACGATCGAAGTCAACAAACCGCTCGAATATCGGGGCGTCACGCTTTTCCAGTCCAGCTTCGACGATGGCGGCTCCATCCTGCGCTTCGCGCTGCACGATCTCGTCCCCAGCGCCCGCCCGCCGCACCCGCTCGACGGGGAAGTCGGCGCGCGCCTGCCGCTTGCCGGCATCGGTTACGACTACACGCTCGAAATCACCGGCTTCCGTCCGATCAACGTCGAAAACATTGCCCCGCCCGGCGGCGGCGGACAATTCGGCGGCTTCTTCGGCAACGGCACGCAAACGCAGGCCGGCAAGAATTTGCGCAACCTCGGCCCGGTATACACCTTCAAATTGCGCGATACAGCCGGACAGGCGCGTGAATTCAGCAATTACATGCTGCCGCTCGAAATCAAAGGCCGGAAATATCTTGCCAGCGGCGTGCGCGCGAGCCAGGCGGAAGCCTTCCACTATCTGCGCATTCCGCTCGACGGCGACGACAAGGCCGATACCTGGTTTGCCATCCGCCAGATTTTTTTCGACCCCGGACGTCGCGCCGCGCTCGCCGAACGCTTCACCGCGCGCTCGCTCGATGCCTCCGACGAAAGCGGCCTGCGGGAACGCCTGAAAGAAACCGCCGAAAATACCCTGGCACTCTTTGCCCGCGGCGGTCTGGCGGCCATCTCGGATTTTATCGAAAACACGGCATTCACCGAACGCCCCGCTTCCGAAGAAGACCGCCAGCGCGCAGGCGCGGCCTTCATCCAGATTTTGCAAGGGCTGGTCTGGGATGCCTGGATGAGCGCGCGGGAAGCTTCCGGGCAAGACGCGCTCGAAATCGGCGACGAGCATGCCCCGTTCATCCGCGACGCGCTGTTCGCGCTCGTCGAAAGCCTCCAGTACGGCGCGCCGTTCTATCTCCAACTCACCGATTACAAGCACCGCCAGGCCACTATCCTGCAAGCCGCCCGCGCGCCGGGAAAACCGCTGGTCTATACCGGATCGCTCTTGCTCGCGCTGGGCGTATTCGCCATGCTTTACATCCGCGAACGCCGGTTGTTCGTGCTGCTCAAAGACGATGAGGCGCTGGTGGCGATGTCGTCGAACCGCAAGACCATCGATGCGGATGAAACATTCGCCCGCCACTGCGCCGGTCTCGCCGCCGTCCTCGGCACTGCACACACCGACTCACAGGAGTCACCATGAAACTGGCTTCCTCCCCGTCTTCTCCCTCCCTTTCCGCGCTCCCCGCCGAACTGCAAATGGCGCAGGAAACGGACACCGCCCCGGCCATGCCGTCCGTCCGCGCGGAGTGGCTGAAGCGGCGCAGCTTCGGCGACTGGTTCTACGCCCTCGCCCTCATTGCCGCCGCCGGTATCGCTTTCCTGCGCTACGGCGAAGCGATGGACGGTTACGAAACCGCCATTCTCGCGGTTCATGTCCCCCTCCTCGCCGCTCTCGGCTGGGCCTGGCGGCCATTCCGCCCGTTCGCCGCCGCCGTGGCCGCGCTGTCGCTGGCGGGTATCTGGCTCTATCAGGGTGATCTCGCCCGCGCGGAGCAAATCTTTTTTCTCAAGTATCTGCTTTCGAGCCAGACGGCCATCGCCTGGATGAGCGCCTTCTTTTTCATCGCCACCGGCGCTTACTGGCTCGGGCTGGCGGCGCGCTCCGATTTCGCCGAACGCACCGGCAGCGTCCTCGCCTGGGCAGCCGCCGTCATGGGCACGGTCGGCCTTTTCGTGCGCTGGTACGAATCCTATCTGCTCGGCCCGGACATCGGCCATATCCCCATCAGCAATCTGTACGAGGTCTTCGTCCTGTTCAGCCTCGTCACCGCGCTGCTCTATCTTTTCTACGAAGGCCGCTATGGCACCCGCAAACTGGGCGCACTCGCACTGCTGGTGATTTCCGTCTCGGTCGCCTTCCTGCTCTGGTACGCCTTCACGCGCGGCGCTTACCAAATCCAGCCCCTCGTGCCGGCCTTGCAGTCGTACTGGATGAAGATCCACGTACCGGCCAATTTCGTCGGCTACGGCGGTTTCGCGCTCGCCGCGATGGCCGGCATCGCCTGGCTGCCCGGCCCCCGGGAGCTGTTCGCCGGACGGCTCCCCGCGCCGGAAGTGCTCGAAGACGTGATGTACAAGGCCATCGCCATCGGCTTTGCTTTTTTCACCATCGCCACCATTCTCGGCGCGCTGTGGGCGGCGGAAGCCTGGGGCAGCTATTGGTCGTGGGATCCCAAGGAGACCTTTGCGCTGATCGTATGGCTCAACTATGCCGCCTGGCTGCATCTGCGCCTGATGCGCATCGTGCGGGGCGCGATGCTGGCCTGGTGGGCGATCATCGGGCTGCTCGTCACGACTTTCGCTTTCCTCGGCGTCAACCTGTTCCTCTCCGGCCTGCATTCCTACGGTTCGTTGTGAGCGAGCATCCAAAGCGGTGTTTCAAATCTGGAGTCAGCTTGCGATGAGTCAGGACAAACTCAAAAAAGCCGCCGCGCTCGCCGCGCTCGCCGAACTCGAAACGCTCGCGCCGGACAGCTTCATCGGCGTCGGCACCGGCTCCACCGTCAACCATTTCATCGACGCGCTCGCCCGCCGCGGCGCGCGCATCCGGGGCGCGGTTTCCAGTTCCGAAGCCAGTTCGCGGCGGCTGGCCGCGCATGGCATTCCGCTCGCCCGCCTCGACGAGGTCGACGCCCTGCCCCTCTACGTCGACGGCGCGGACGAGATCGACCACGGCTTCAACATGATTAAGGGCGGCGGCGGCGCACTCACCTGCGAGAAAGTCGTGGCCGCCGCCGCCCGCCGCTTCATCTGCATCTGCGACGCCAGTAAATGGGTTGCCGCGCTTGGCCGCTTTCCGTTGCCGGTCGAAGTCATTCCGATGGCCCGCGTCCAGGCCGCGCGCGAAATCGCCCGTCTCACCGGCGGCGAACCGCATTGGCGCGAAGGCTTCATCACCGACAACGGCCACCACATCCTCGATATCCACGGCCTTGCCATCGACGATCCGCGCGGTCTCGAAACCGAGTTGAACCAGATTGCGGGCACCGTCACCAATGGCCTTTTCGCGCGGCGCGGGGCGGATGTGCTGTTGCTCGCCACGGCGACGGGTGTACAGCGCCATGAGCGTCAGTCTTTTTCCGCGAGCAACCGATAGAGCGACATCAGCATCCCCGCCGTCGCGCCCCAGATAAAATAATCGCCATAAGGCATGGCGTGGAAATGGCGTAGTCCGCTCTCCACGCGCAAGGCGTGACGCTGATGTTTGGCCGGGTCGAGGAAATGCGCCAACGGTACCTCGAATACTTCCGCGACCTCGAAACTGTCCAGTTCCAGCGCCAGCGGTGGATGCAGCAACCCAATTACCGGCGTGACGCGAAAGCCCGTGCCTGTGAGGTAATCCGGCAGACGCCCGACGATCTCGACCCGGTCCGGGGAGAGGCCGATTTCTTCTTTCGCTTCGCGCAGCGCGGCGGCTTCCGGCGAGATGTCGCCCGCTTCCATTCCGCCGCCCGGAAAACTGATTTGCCCCGGATGATGGTGCAAATGATCGGTACGCCGGGTGAGCAGCACCACCGGATCGTTTTCCCGTCCGTCGTACAGCACGAGAGGCACCAATACCGCCGCCGGACGATGCTCGCGCCCGCCCGCGCCGGGCCAGTCGCCGACGGCGGCGCTTCCCGCGTCCGCCCGCGCCAGGCATTGGCGCAGCCTGGCTATGACATTTTCCGCCGCCACGGCATTTTCACCCGCATCCCGATTCAAAGCGCCTTCCTCAAATACAAACTGTCACCCTTGCGCCGCATTTCCATATTCTTGAGAAAACTCATTCCCAATAGTACGAAAGGCAGATCCTGTTCTTCGTGCACCACGCCTTCCACGTTCAGGAGCCGGATGCCGCCGACCGTCACCGAGTCCAGCATCACCCGCCGCACACTGACGTCCCCGCCCGCGGTCTGGCTCACGCTCGATGCCGCGTCATCGAAGCGGATGCCCAGGCGAAGCGCATCCGCGCGCCCGATACTGACGAAAGTCGCCCCGGTGTCGACGAGAAAATGGACCTTGCCGCCATTGATCTCGCCGCTGATGAAAAACTCCCCCCGCTCGTTCGCCTTGAACGTCGCTTCCAGCCCGCGGGCCAATATTTTCCTGGCCTCGTCCCGCGAGAGCGCGTTCACGCCCGATTTGTTCCCGCCATCGCTTTGCTGACGCACTACCCGCGCGCCCAGGCGCAATACGTGGCGCTTGCCGTCGAATTCGACCGCCGCCGTCTCACCTTCGATCGCCACCAGCTTCGCGCCCTCGGGGGTGCTTTTCCCCACCGCCACCAACTGCGGCGGCCCATTGTCGATGACGAGCAAGGCTTTTCCGCCCAGGATTCCCGACAGCGCCAGATCGCCCGCGCCCGCGCCGCCCGCCAGCAGGCAGGCCGCCAACGCCGCCATTCCGCAACAGTACCGTCCCGCCCGCTTCACTTATTCTCCCCTGCCTTCCCTATCCACGATGGCGGCCCGGACGCCGGTTATCGCATACATTCGTTTTACCGTCGAGCACTATCCATGCTTTTGCGGCAGTTGTCGGTTGACGGCAATTCAAAACGCCACAAAACTTTGCAGGATCCGTTCCGCCATGAGTCCCGCCATGATTCGTTTCACGATACAGGCGTTCCGCGCGTTTCTCCCGCCAACCTCGCGGCCTCGCCGGCACATGCGCGGCTTTACCTTGTCCGAGTTGATGATCGTCGTCGCCATTGCCGCCATTCTCGCCGCCATCGCCGCGCCATCGCTCAAATCCCTGGTTCGCGGCGTCGCGGTTCGCGGCGCGGCCAGCGAACTCGTCACCGGTATACAATTCGCCCGTTCCGAAGCGATCCGCGCCAATCGCGCGGTAACGCTCACGCTCGACAAGGCGCGGCACTGGCAAATTTTTCTCGATAATGACGACAACGGCAAATACGAAGACTCGAAAGGAGACGAACTGCTGCGCGAAGAAACCTATACCGGGACAGTCCTGCCGACGACGGAAGAATGGCTGCTGCGGTTCCAGCCTTCAGGTCTGATCGAAGGCACGACGTTCCCGGCGAGTATCTGCCTGCAAACCGACGACGATCCAATCGTCCAGCGCCAAGTGCGGTTCACGACGAGAGCGACTTCACCCATCATCCTGGAGGAGTGCCCGAAAATATGAACATACCCAAAGGTTTCACCCTGTTGGAATTGATGATCGTGATGGCGATCATCGCCATTCTTGCCGCCATCGCGGTACCGGCTTACGACTCGTACATCATCAAAACCCGCCGCGTCGCCGCCGCCGGCTGTCTGATGGAGCTATCCGCATTCATGGAGCGGCACTACACCACGAACCTGACCTATATCGGCGCGACATTGCCCGCGACGCAATGCCAGAACGACCTGGACAGCTATTACGCCTTCAGCCTCGACGAGACCAAACTCAAACAGAGAACCTACACCCTTCAGGCAGTCCCCGCGGGCAACCAGGCCGCCGACGCCTGCGGCACGCTCGGCATCGATCAGGCCGGTACGAAAACCTATAAAAGCGGCGCCACTTCCTGCTGGTAACGATCCGGGAACCGCATGGGCAAACCTGCATGCGTTCCGACGTTTTGGCCGCCGCATTCATTCCCGTTTTCCGCCTGGAATTTCTCCGGCGTCACGATCCAGAATCTTTCGCGCAGCAGGCGATGGCGGTTCAATACCAACAATTGCCTGTCGCGGGTGAGAAGGTGGCTTGCGCCACGGTCGCGCGCAATTTCGAGGAATTTCTGGTCGGCGCGATCGCGGCATTGCGGCAACTCGAACGCGATGGCGCTTCCGGACGGGGAAGCGAGGAAGCCGCAATATTGCACGACGATTTGCGTTTGCCGTTCCGGCGCGATGCTGAATCGCACACGAGCCAGTACATGGCGCAGTTCTTCCAGCGCGTCGTCGCGGCTCGACAGCGCGAATCGCCCGCGGGCAATCGCTCCGGCGAGCGGCGCGAGACCGGGATCGCCGAAATGCCATAACGCCAGCACTGTATTGGTATCGAGCACGAGGCGCGCGGGGCCGGTCATCGACGGAGAAGCCGTGGGGACGGCGCGGCGGCATCCAATCCGCTGCGCCATCCCCGGCTGGACGGACGGATTCTACAGCCGGAATTTGACGAAGGAGCCGGGCGCATCGTCCAGGACTTTCAGTTTGCCGTTTGCCGGATCGCGCGACGCGACCTTGTCTCCGTCATGACCCGTCACCCATTCCTGCCAATTGACCCACCATGACCCTTCGTGCTGTTGTGCGCCGGTAAACCATTCATCCGAAGTCGCGGGCAGCCCGGAAGCGGGATTCAGCCAGTAGCCGTATTTGTTGGCGGCGGGCGGATTGACGATGCCGGCGATATGGCCCGAACCGCCAAGGACGAAACGCACCGGGGCGGTGAAACGCCGCGCGCCGAGGTAGGTGCTTTTCCATGGCGCGATGTGGTCTTCCATGGTCGAAATGAAGAAGCACGGCACCTTGATCTTGCCGAGGTCGATGGGCACGCCGTCGATCTCGATGCCGCCGGGTTCGACCAGTTTGTTTTCCATGTACATCTTGCGCAGGTAGAAACTGTGCATCTTCGCGGGCAAGCGGGTGGAGTCGGAATTCCAGTACAGCAGGTCGAAGGGGAAGGGATCTTTCCCCATGAGGTAGTTGTTGACCACGAACGACCATATCAAGTCGTTGGCGCGCAGCATGTTGAAGGTGCCCGCCATTTCCGAGCCTTCGAGATAACCGCGCTTGAACATTTTCCTTTCGAGACTGGCGATCTGGCCTTCGTCGATGAACACGCCCAATTCGCCCGGTTCGGAAAAGTCGGTGAGCGTGGTGAGAAAAGTCGCCGAGACGATGCGCTTTTGCTTCTTGGCTGCAAGATAGGCCAGCGCGGCGGCAAGCAGCGTGCCGCCAAGGCAGTAGCCGATGGCATTGACTTCTTTTTCGCCGGTCTGCGTTTCGATGGCGTCGAGCGCGGCGAAGAGCCCCTCGTACATGTACGAGGCAAAAGTCTTCTCCGCCAGTTTTTCGTCGGGGTTGACCCACGAGATCATGAATACGGTGTGCCCCTGATCCACAAGCCATTTGACGAAAGAGTTTTTCTCGCGCAGGTCGAGGATGTAGAACTTGTTGATCCAGGGCGGCACGATCAGTATCGGACGCTTGAACACTTTGGCGGTGCTCGGCTGGTACTGGATCAATTGCATCATGTCGGTCTGGAATACGACCTTGCCTTGCGAGATGGCAACGTTCTTGCCCAGTTCAAATGCCGCGGTATCGGTCATTTTCACCCGCAGCTTGCCGTCGCCCTCTTCGATGTCGCGCAGCAGGTTGTTCAGCCCCTTGATGAGATTCTTCCCATTGCTGCGCACGGTTTCGCGGAACACTTCCGGGTTGGTGAGGGCGAAATTCGACGGCGACAGCGCATCGATGTACTGCCGGGTGTAGAAATCGACTTTCTTCGCTGTTTTCTCGTCCAGCCCTTCGACGCCGTTGACCATTTCGTGGATGTGCCGCGCGGTAATCAGGTAGGACTGCTTGACGAAGTCGAACATGAAATGTTCTTGCCATTCTTCGTCGCGGAAACGCTTGTCGCTGCGCGCGGGGACGGCAATCGGCGTGGCCTGCATGCCGGCAAAGCGCAGCATCGACCGTTGCCACAATGCAAAGTAGTCCCAGACCAGGTTCATCTGCGCCTGCGCGAGCTTGTAGGGGTTGGATAGCAGGCGGGCCATCATGTCCATGAAGGCTTGGGCGATGCCCAATTCGTCCGATGGTGTTTGCATACCTTTCTTGATCTGGTGCTGGACGTGTTCGCTTATCAGGGACGAAGCGCGGCGAGCGACTTCGGCGTAGGTTTTGGCGATTGCTTCGGGGTCGGAGAGTTCGGAAGCAGGGGATTCCGGGGTGGCGCTCATGATTTTACTGGCTCCTGGTTGGTTTTGTGTGGGATGGGATAAAAAGGCTGTGTACGGCGAATCCCGCAAGAAACGCTCCTTTCCGGAGCACAGGGACGGAAATCGCCGCCCGGTTCAACCACGGGACAGGGCATCGGCAACTTCGGGCGGCGCTTGCACCAATTCGATCAGTACGCCCTCGGCGCCGATGGGGAATTCGTCGTTGCCTTTCGGATGCAGGAAAGTGATGTCGTAGCCTGCCGCGCCCTTGCGGATGCCGCCGGGAGCGAAACGCACGCCCTGGGCGGTCAGCCATTCCACGGCGCGCGGCAAATCATCGACCCACAGCCCTACATGGTTCAGGGGCGTGGCATGGACGGCGGGCTTTTTCTCCGGGTCGACCGGCTGCATCAGGTCGACCTCGACCTTGAACGGGCCGCTGCCCATGGCGCAGATGTCTTCGTTGACGTTTTCGCGCTCGGAGACGAAATTGCCCGTGACCTCCAGCCCGAGCATGTCGACCCACAGGGTACGCAGTTTTTCCTTGCTCGAACCGCCGATGGCGATTTGCTGGACGCCAAGGATTTTGAAGGGGCGCAGGGCCATGTAGTTATCTCCCAAAGTGAGGATCGGATAAAACATTTTATTTTAGCCATGGCGCCGTCCGTTTGGCAGCATGGAAAACCCGCGCGCAAAACAAAAGCCCAGATGTTCCCGCCACACGCAGAGGCGGAAACGTCCGGGTACGAGATCTGGCGAACGGCAGACCGGCATCGGCGACGATGCGGCGCTCCTCGCGTCCGGCTTCAGCGACCGCGTTTCACGCAGCCTGAAGGAAAGAACCCCGGAGCCGTCCGCGCCTTGCTTACTTGCCGCCGGCGGCTATCGTCTTGCGTTTCGCACGGGACTTTTCCTGCGCGGCGGTCGTTTCGCCCGCCGGTACCGGCACTGGCGCGCTTTCTTCCGCGCCCGCCTTGGCGCTCATCATGTTCCAGGGCCACAGGAACGGATTGCCCTGGGCGGCTTCGGCCTCGGGCGGTTTTTCCGGATTGTGCGCCTGGCTCATGGCCGTGACGGCGGCGATCGCGGCGCGCTGGACATCCAGCCCCTGAATGGCCATCTGCAACATGCTGAGATTCATCTTCAGCCAGCCTTCGACCGCCCGCATGTCGCCGATGCGTTTGTCGAGTTCGTCGACATCGAGCGTCGGCGTTACCATTCCGGGCAATGAGAAACCCATCCGTCCCCACATGTTGCGCACGAATTCGAGCGGGTCGTGGGCCGCATGTTCTATGGTCATGATTTTCCCTCCTGTGGCTTGTCCCGTCATTTTACCCGACGCACGCATGACGCGCATATCTTTCGCCATACGGTAAATCAAGCTTTCAGACCATGCGATGCAAACGCAGGGGTCTTTCGGCGGGCGGTAGGCGTTCAGCGCCCGCATCCTCTTCCTTCACATTGTTGCCGACTTCGATTTCCAGCACGCTCAACACCTCGCGGGCGATGGCGCGGCAAGCCCTGCTGAGAGGGCTTGGCAAATGCTCCGGAACCTGCTTGTGCAACAGCAGCTTGGATGCGGACAAGGCCGCGACCGGCCTGAGAAGGCGGCTCCGATAAGCGCCCATCAATTGCGCCACGTTGCGGTCGGCGGCCTCGCATTGCCAAGCATTGCCCGGCCACTGCGCCGGCACCGCATAGGCGCGCGGAAACAGATCGAGATCGCGGACGACGGTGCGGATATCTTCGTGCGAGTCGCGGAACGGCAACAGCACGATATCGGCCATGCTGTACAACTTGCGGTCCATGTCGGTGCGATTGCCCGCGCCGTCGACGACCCCCAGCCAGTCTTCGAGCGTGCGCAACTTGTCGATCACCTTGGTCAGAGCGTCCGCATTGCGCGCGTCGGCGGTAATGTAGCGGCGGCCCGCCGGCGAGAGCGGTTCGCGGGACACATCGGTCAACACGCAGGCGGCGCGATGACCGAGCAGCCCCAGACCCTGGCACAGCATGTGCGAGAGAGTCGTTTTGCCGGTACCGCCTTTATTGCCGAGTACACAGATGATCTTTGCCATGATTCTGTCCTGGAAACGATCGAAGAAGAAATCGCACCTTGACATTGTGCTCCCGCGCCTGCGCCGCCAGATGTTAAAAAACGGCGGTTCGCGGGGTCAGTTCGGCGTTTCGCGCCCATGGGCCGCGCGCCGATCGGTTCACGAGCTTCGCGGCATATGCAGACGCAGAAAACCGCCGCCGGGCCGCCGGGCGACGATGCCTTCCAGTTCCAGCGTCAGTAAATGCGCATACAGCGCCTCGACGCCCAGCCCGGTGGCCAGCGCAAGGCTATCGATGTCGCGCGCCTCGCCGCCAAGCGCCTCCAACACACGGACGGCTTCCGGGACAAGGTGTGCGGGCGCGAATGGCATCCCCGCACGCGGCGCGCGGGGTTCGGGATGTCCGGGGCTTCCGGCCCTGGTCAGTCGCGGCGGCAGTTCATCGCCAAGGCGTCCGCGCAGTTCCTCGAAAACATCTTCCGCCGTCTCGACCAGTTTGGCCCCCTGGCGAATCAGACGATGACAGCCGCGCGCCAGCGGCGAATGAATGGAACCCGGAATAGCAAAGACCTCGCGCCCCGCTTCGGCGGCGAGGCGGGCGGTAATCAGCGAACCGCTGTCGAGCGTCGCCTCGACCACCAGCACGCCCAGCGAAAGCCCGGCGATCAAGCGATTGCGCCGCGGAAAGTTATGCCGCAATGGCGACGTGCCGAGCGGGAATTCACTGACGATCGCGCCGCGGACGGCGATCTCCCGCGCCAGCCCGGCATTGCGCGCCGGGTAGATGCGATCCATGCCGGTGCCGATGACAGCCACCGTGCCCCCGCCTTCGGCGGCGAGCGCGCCGCGATGCGCGGCGGCATCGATCCCCAATGCCAGCCCGCTGACGATGACCAGCCCCGCTTCGCCCAGGCTGCGGGCGAAAGCCTCGGCATCCATCTCGCCCTGGGCGCTGGCGGTACGGGAACCCACCATTGCCAGCGCGGGACGGCCCAACAGCGCCGGATCGCCCTTGACGTAAAGCACGGGCGGCGGATCGGCGATTTCGAGCAAACCTTGCGGATAAGCGGCATCGGCCAATGTGAGAATGCCGTTTCCGGCTTCTCCGGCCCAGGCGAGCGCGGCATCGACCGCCGCCGGATCGGGACCGGCAAGCAGTGCATCCGCCGCGCCGGCCCCGGCGACGCTGGCAAGATCGGCGCGCGACTGGGCAAAAACGCCCCCCGGCAAGCCAAACGCGGCAAGCAACTTGCGTTGCCGCGCCGGGCTGACCGGGGTCAGCGCAAAACGGAGCCAGGCGGCGAACTCCTCGCGGGCCGCCGCCTTATCCTGCGGTTTCAGGGGTTTCGGGCGGCGTCGCCGATCGCCGCCTGTCCATCGGTATTCATTATCAAGGCATAAGACACATTGTCGAACACACGAAACACCAGCACCGATCCGTAGCGTTTTTCCGGCAGGGCGTGGGCTTTGGCAACCCCCGCGCTTTCGCCCTTGTAGACGGCGGTACCCCGGTCGCGGAACAAGGCCAGCACATGACCCGGCTCCAGGCCGCCGAGTTTACCAGCACTGAGCGCGACCACGTTGAGTTTGCCGGTTTCGGCGACGCCGCGATAAATCGAAATCAACTTGGCATCGACGATTTCACCGGGCGCATGCGGCGCATAGGAAAACACCAGATCGTCTTCGGTTGGCAACATCAGGTCGCCCGTGCCGATTTCCTCGACGGCCTCGACGATTTCGAGCGTGACAGGATCGGTGCGTTCGGTGACCCTGGCGGAACCCAGATACTGCACTTCATAACCGAACCTCTTGCCGCCGACCGGATCGGCAAGCAGTTTGCCCGGACGGAAGATCGCCCATTTATCGACATCGGCGCGTACATCCCTGGCGAAAACGGTATCGCCCTGAGCGAGATACACGCGGTTGGTTTCGGTGGCGACGATTGTGGCGGCGCCGTCGATCGAACTGGTTTCAACGACCAGGGGCCGAATGAGGAAAGGCGCGATGGACTTCAGCGGAATCGTCGAAACAGCTTCATCGACCGGCGTCTGGTAAATCTTCGGCTGCAACCTGGCATCGCCCATGGGTTCGATGCCGCTCCCCTTGGCCGTGCCGCCGCTCACGACCTTGCCGATCTGCAAATACGGCCCGCGACGGTCGAGCACGATGACTTGGCCGGGATAGATGAGATGCGGGTCCCGGGCCTGGTTTTTGCTCATCCGCCAGACTTCCGGCCACCGCCAAGGCTCCTGCAAGAAACGCGCGGAAATCCCCCACAAAGTATCGCCTTTCACAACGGTATAAGAATCCGGCGCGTCGGCGGCAATCGCGGGCGGCGCGGCCTGTACGCCAGTGCAGATAAGCGCCGCGGCGCTGGCGGCAAGAAAAGATATAATCCGGAACATTGCACACTTCCTGTTGATGCGGGTCGCTTCCCGATAAGCCTGCGGTATACTTTCCGCAGCCGGCCTTGCTTCGGCCCGCGCGTGTCGAAGCGACGATTGAACATAAAAACACGTGACGGCTCTCGACTTCAGGTACTACACATGCCTGCCCATGTTAGAACGCGCGCAAAATTCCTGTTCGTGACGGTTTTCTTTATCCGGTAAGGCTTTATGGCCCTGTTGCCCATTTTACGTTTCCCCGATTCCCGCCTTCGCACCAGGGCCAGCCCGGTCGCTGCCGTTGACGAAGACGTCCGGCGGCTGATCCGCGACATGGCCGAAACCATGTACGCGGCCCCAGGCATCGGTCTGGCCGCCACCCAGGTCAACATCCACAAGCGGATCGCCGTCATCGACATCAGTGAAGACCGCAGTAATCTGCTGGTTCTCATCAACGCCCGGATCGTCGAGCGCGCGGGCGAATGCGACAGCGAAGAAGGCTGCCTTTCCGTACCCGGCGTGCACGAGACGGTCAAGCGCGCCGAATGGATCAAGCTGCGGGCGCTCGACGGGAACGGCAAGCCGTTCGAGCTGGAAACCGGCGGCCTGCTTGCCATCTGCATCCAGCACGAACTGGATCACCTCGACGGCAAGGTCTTCGTCGAATACCTCTCGCGCCTCAAGCTGAACCGGATCAAGACCCGGCTGATTAAACAGGCGCAGGAAGACAAGGACGCGGCCACGGCCTGACCCGCCGCCCCGCGCGATATTGCCTGCCTCTCCCCGGAAAAACGCCCGATGACTTCCCCTTTGCGCGCAGCCTTTGCCGGTACACCGGAATTTGCCGCAGCCGCCCTCGATGCGATCGTCGCCGCGGGCCATGCCGTGCCGCTGGTGCTCACGCAGCCCGACCGCCCCGCCGGACGCGGCATGAAACTCACCCCGAGCGCAGTCAAGAAGCTCGCGCTGGCGCACGGACTCGACATCGACCAGCCTGAACGCCTGCGCGCCGAGGCGCAACGCGCCCGCCTGGCGGCCAGCCGCCCCGATGTGCTGGTCGTGGCCGCCTACGGCCTGATCCTGCCGCTGGAAGTCCTGACGCTGCCGAAACTCGGCTGCCTCAACATCCACGCCTCGCTCCTGCCGCGCTGGCGCGGCGCGGCCCCGATCCAGCGCGCCATCGAAGCGGGCGACCGCGAAACCGGCATCACCATCATGCAGATGGATGCCGGTCTCGACACCGGCCCGATGCTGCTGCGCCGAACCGCCGCGATCGCCGACAACGACACCGCCGCCAGCCTGCACGACAAGCTCGCCCGCCTCGGAGCCGACGCCATCGTCGAGGCACTGGCGCGGCTGGCGGCAGGCAATCTCCCCGCCGAACCGCAGCCCGCCGAAGGAGCGACCTACGCCCGCAAGATTTCCCGCGCCGAGGCCGGACTCGACTGGCGGCGAACGGGAAGCGAACTGGCGCGCACGATACGGGCGTTCGATCCCTACCCCGGCGCGTCCGGCCAGATGCGCGGCACGGCAATCAAACTATGGGCCGCGCGTCCAGTGGCGGCGCGGGGCGAAGCCGGAACCATCCTGCGCGCCGACGATGCCGGCATCGTCGTGGCCTGCGGCGAAGACGCCCTGTGCATCACCGAACTGCAACGCCCCGGCAGCAAGCGGCTGGCGGCGGCGGAATTCCTGCACGGCTTCGCGCTCCGCGCGGGCGACCAGTTTACACCGCCCGGCGCGGCAGGGGCTTGAATCCGGCGCTGCCGCCTTCATCTCCATGCCATCGTTTCCATACGAAAGGCAAGGAAAACATATGTACGGCAACTGGTTGAAAACCTCCATCCTGATGGCGGGCATCGTCGCCCTGTTCGGCGTCGTCGGCGGCGCGATCGGCGGCCAACAGGGCATGTTGATCGCCCTTCTCTTTGGCGGCGGCATGAATCTGTGGGCCTACTGGTTCTCCGACACGGCGGTACTGAAAATGTACCGTGCGCGTCCGGTCGATGCCGCCAGTTCGCCCTACCTCTACAACATCGTGCGCGACCTGTCGCAGCGCGCCGGCCTGCCGATGCCCAGGGTCTACCTCATCGACGAAGACCAGCCCAATGCCTTCGCCACCGGGCGCGACCCGGCGCACGCCGCGGTCGCCGCCACCTCCGGCATCCTGCGCCTGCTCAGCGAGCGCGAACTCCGCGGCGTGATGGCGCACGAACTCGCCCATGTCCGGCACCGCGACATTCTGACTTCCACCATCGCCGCCACCGTGGCGGGCGCAATCTCCGCCCTGGCGCAATTCGGCATGCTTTTCGGCGGGCGCGGCAACAATCGCCCCCACCCCGCCGCACAGATATTGATCGTAATCCTGGCCCCGATGGCGGCCATGCTGATCCAGATGGCGATCAGCCGCACGCGCGAATTCGAGGCCGACCGCGGCGGCGCGGAAATCTCCGGCGACCCCGGCGCGCTGGCCGACGCGCTCCTCAAGATCGAAACCCGCGCAAAGGGAATTCCGCTCCACACTGCCGAAGAACACCCGGCCACCGCACAGATGATGATTATGAACCCGCTGACCGGCGGCAGCCTGCGCAACCTGTTCTCAACCCACCCCGCCACGGCGGAACGTGTCGCGCGCCTGCGCGCAATGTCTCCGGGCGCAATGCCGCGGAGGACGTAGCAGCCGGGACGCTCCGGCGCGGATAGGCGCTCAGGGCATGTTTACAATCGACCGTGCCCCCTTGTCTTGCTTCGCTCAGCCCGATCCATGCGGGCTGACAACAGCCCGGCGCGCGGCATCCACCCAATACTGCTCGTCCTCCACCGTGGAGGAAAAGCGTTTCGAGTGGGCGATGAGTTCGTTGAACACATGCAGCGCGGCCTCATGCTGTCCCAGGCGGGATAACAGGTTTCCGTAACGGTAACGCGCTTCCAGCCCCACGAATACGGGAATCAGTTCGCGGTAAACCGCCAGGGCGGCGTCTGTCGCGCCACGGCCATCCAGTATTCGCGCCTCCAGGAGCAACACATCCTCGGGCCGATATTCCGGGACGGCTTTTCTCAGCCTGGCCAGTGCGGATTCGGCCTTGTCCCATTCCTCCGCTTCGACCGTCGCGTGCAACAAACCACACAGGATGCTTCCGTCGTTTGAAAAAACGCCCGATGAACAATTCTCATAAAGCCGTATGGCTTCATCGAACATCCGATGATTCATGCATTCCTGCGCCACGGCGACCATATTATCCGCGCTTCCGCAAACTTCCAGTTCCTCGACCCGGCGCTTGAGATCGGCATCCGGCTGCAATGCCCTGGCAATTTTCCGGACGGTTTTATGGGCGCTGCGATGCTCGCGCGAGCCTGGGAATACTTCGACAAAGTAATAGATGACACATCCCATGACGGGAAATGCCATGATGACGAACATCCACCAATGAGGGCGTCCTGTCTTCAGCGCATGGAAAGCAAAACAAAGCTGGATCAGCACTGTGATCCCGGCGAGAACTGGCATGGCGCCCTTCCTGAACGACTATTTCATTCAATATACAAAAACCCCGCAAGAGCATTTACGCACTCTTGGCGAGTCACAGGCTCATTGCATCCGGATCGGGCATGAAAAAGGGGACGCACGCCCCCTTTTTCATATTCGGAAAAACAGATCAGACCTTGCGCCGTCTTGCCACCGCAGTCACGATGCCGAGACCGGCCAGCAACATAGCATAGGTTTCCGGTTCCGGGACGGAAGGGATGGGAGCGGAAACCACCCCATTGGACACTTCAAACGAAACGCCGTGCGATGTCAGCGCATATGAGCTGCCATCGAGAAAAGCGCCATTGACAGCCGAGCCGGGAAGCTCGAAGAAGGTTCCGGCAGCGCCCGACCCATTCGAGTAACCTGCCCGCGCGGAATCGCCGCCCAGACCGAGATAGGAACCGCCGTTCGCGGTACCGCTCTCCCATTGAATGGCGTCATAGTTGAAGATGATGTCGAAATCGCCGCCGCCCTGATCGACAAGAAGAAGCTGGAAACTGTTGCGCGCCGTATGCGGGGCGCCGCCGATGGAATAATAAGCGACGTCCACCCAGTTCGCGCCAAAAGCCGCCTGCCCGTTATAGGTTCCCGTCCCGTAAGTCACCGGACTGCCCGCATATCTGGTATCCACATCGGCGAAGAACGGCGCAATGATCGCAGTATTCGTCGAAGTCAGATCGAATGGCGTATAAGCATCCAGAGGGGAACCGAAAGTCACGTTGCCGTTGTTATTGACATACAACGATGTGTATTCGCTCCCGAAGAAATTGGCGGTAAACCCAATATCCGCAAAAACAGAAGAATCGTCGTTGGGCGTCAGCGTGTGCGAGTCGAAACCCGGCACGACAGGCCCCGCCAATGCGCCGCCCGATGCGAACGCGCCGGCGGCAAGAATTGTCATGGTCTTGATATTCAACAACATATCGTCCTACCCCAAGAAAAAAAGCAGACTGTGAAAAAAGGGGGTGGAAGTGTATATCCAAAATCCCGGACGCCGCAACATTTTTTTGCGTTTGCGCAATACCGCGCAAAGCCTGGACCGGAATACCTCATCGACATGACGAGGATCGGGAACTCAGGTTTCCGCCAGATGCCGCCGCACCGAAATCGCCGCGCCCAGCCAGCCCAGCGCGATGGCAAACGCGACCGTCACCAGCGACTCCAGCCAGCCGGGGCCGCCCAGCGCGACCGCCGCGCCATAGGTCTCGGCCACTTTCGCCACGGGTTCGGCCAGCACATCCATTCCGATCCACACCGCGCCAAGGGCGACCAGCCCGCCGAACACGCCTTGCAGGCCGCCGAACCAGTAAAACGGGCGGCGGATGAAACGGTCGGTCGCGCCAAGCAGGCGGCTCACTTCGATCTCGTTCTTCTGGGTGAGGATTTGCAGGCGGATGGTGTTGAAGGTGACGATGACCAGCGTCAGGCCGAGCAGCACCGCCAGCACCAGGACGACCGTGCGCCCCAGTCCGACCAGGGCGGAGAGGCGCTTGACCCAGGCCGAATCGAGTTGGACGTGCGCCACGCCGGGCCAGCCCCGTATGCGCGCCGACAGCGTCTCGAACAGTTCCGGATCGTCGCCGCGCAAGGTGACGACGAAAGCATCGGGCAAGGGATTGACGGTTATCCCCCCGAGCACGTCGCCAAGGCCGCTGCTTTCGAGCTGCTTCAGGGCCTCGTCGCGCGGCACGAACCGGAAACTGGCCAGATCCGGCTCGGCCCGGAGCCTGCTCTCGATGGCTTCGGCGCGGGCCGAATCCGCCTTGCCGTCGAGAAACAGGCTGATCTCGGGCGTGCCCGACACGCCGCGCGCCAGCACGGCGATGTTGTCGAGCAGGATGTAACCGCCCGCGGGCAGCGCCAGCGCGACTCCCATAACCAGCGCGGAAAGCAGCGTCCCGAACGGCTGGCCGCCAAGCCGTTTCAGGGCTTGCACGAAGGCGCGCGAGTGAAGATAGAGCCAGTTGCGCATCATTCCTCCATCAGCCGCCCGCGCGCGAGCGCAATGCGCCGGGGCGCCCAATGCCGGAACAGCGAAACGTCATGCGTCGCCACCAGCACGGTGACGCCCGCGCCGTTGAACGACTTGAAAAGTTCGGCGATCTCGGCTGCATAGGCCGGATCGAGATGGGCAGTGGGTTCGTCGGCGATCAGGATCGAGGGCCGGTTGACGAAGGCGCGCGCGATCGCCGCCCGCTGTTGTTCCCCGCCGGACAGGCCGGCGGGGAATTCCTTCTCCCGTCCATGCAGCCCGACGAGATCGAGCGCGGCCCCCACCCGCCTGGCCGCATCGCCCGGCGGATGGCCGTTGATGATGAGCGGCAGCAGGATGTTGTCGTACACCGAACGGTCGAAAAGCAGGCGGCTTTCCTGCAAGACCATGCCGATATTGCGCCGCAGGTAGGGAACCGCCCGGCGCGGCAGGCGCGAGATGTCCTGCTCGCCGATCCGCACGGTGCCGGAGGTGGGCCGCTCGATGGCCGGAATGAGTTTCAGGAGCGTACTCTTGCCCGCGCCCGAGTGCCCCGACAGCACGACCAGTTCGCCGGGCGCGATCTGGAGGCTGACGCCGTCGAGCGCCGTGTAGCCGCCGGGGTATTGCTTGACGAGCTTGTCGAAAACGATCATGCCGTCTCCCCCGCGGCCTCGAAAAGTGCCTCGACGAATTCGCGCGCCCGGAAAGGTTGCAGATCGTCGATGGCCTCGCCGACGCCGATGAAGCGCAGAGGCTTCGGACACTGGCGCGCAATCGCCGCCACCACGCCGCCCTTGGCGGTGCCGTCGAGCTTGGTGAGCACGAGTCCGGTCACGCCGACGGCGGCATCGAAGGACTTGACCTGGGCGAGCGCGTTCTGCCCGATATTGGCGTCGAGCACGAGCATGACTTCATGCGGGCCGCCGGGTTCGGCCTTGGCGATGACCCGCCGCACCTTGGCGATTTCTTCCATCAGGTGAAGCTGCGTCGGCAAGCGCCCCGCCGTATCGGCGAGCACGATGTCGATGCCGCGGGCGCGCGCGGCATTGACCGCATCGAAAACCACCGCGGCGGCGTCTCCGCCTTCCTGTGCGATCACGGTCACGCCGTTGCGTTCGCCCCAGGCCATCAACTGCTCGCGCGCGGCGGCGCGGAAGGTGTCGCCCGCCGCCAGCAACACGCTCTTGCCCTGGGACTGGAAGTATTTGGCGAGCTTGCCGATGGAAGTCGTCTTGCCGGAACCGTTGACCCCGGCCAGCATGATGATGTAGGGCTTGTGCCCGGAAGTCTCCAGTTCCGCTTCGAGCGGGGCCACGATCCCGAGCAGGCCCTCGGCGAGCGTTTGCTGTAGCTGGCTGGCGGTTTCCAGCCGTTCCGCTTTCCATCGCGCGCGCAGTTCGCCGATCAGGTGTTGCGTCACCTCGACGCCGCAATCGGCCATCAGCAAGGTCGATTCGAGTTCTTCGAGCAGGTTTTCGTCGATCTTGCGCCGCCCGAACAGGTTCGCCAGACCGCCGCCCAATTGTTGCCGGGTGCGCGCCAGACCCGCTTTCAGGCGACCGGCCCACGAGAGCCGGCGCGGCGCATCGGCGCTGGCCGCGCCGCTGGCCGAATTCCCCGGATCGGACGGCACGGCGGATGTCTCGTCCGGCGAAACACCCGCGGGATCGACAGCATCACGCCGACCGGATTTTTTGAAGAAACCGAGCATGGCTCAAAAAGTCCATGAAACATTGAAACGCGCCACAAGCCCCCCGGATGCGGCTAAGATGCTGGCCTCATCACAGGCGCGTGGCGTAACGGCGCGGATTCTAACAGATGCAGGACGGCTCCATGCTCCATACCTTTCCCATGTTCCTCCGAACCCTTTCCCGCCTGGCGCTGATCGGCGCGGCATCCTTGAGCGCGCTGCCCGCACAGGCCGACCCGTTCGAGACGACGCTTCCCAACGGCCTGAAGATCGTGGTGCGCGAAGATCGGCGCGCGCCCTCGGTCGTGCACATGGTCTGGTACCGCAGCGGCTCGATCGACGAGCCGGAAGGCGTCACCGGCGTCGCGCACGTCCTCGAACACATGATGTTCAAGGGCACGCACAAAATCGGCCCCGGCGAATTCAATGCCCGCATCGCCGCCCTCGGGGGACGCGACAACGCCTTCACCGGCCGCGACTACACTGCCTATTTCCAGCAGATTCCGCCCGCCCATCTCGGCACGGTCATGGCGCTCGAAGCCGACCGCATGAAAAATCTCATCCTCGGCGACAACGATTTCGCGCGCGAGATCGAAGTCATCAAGGAAGAACGGCGGTTGCGCACCGACGACCGCCCGCGCGCCCTCGTCCATGAGCAACTGATGGCGGCGACCTTCCAGGCCCATCCCTACCACCACCCGATCATCGGCTGGATGACCGACCTCGAAACCATGCGCGCGGAAGACGCGCGCGCCTGGTACAAACGCTGGTACGCCCCCAACAACGCCATCGTCGTCGTGGTCGGCGATGTCAACCACGATGCCGTATTCAAACTCGCCCGCAAACATTACGGCGCACTGAAATCCGCCAGGCTGCCCGAGCACCGCATCAGCAACGAACCCCCGCAGCGCGGCGCGCGAAGCGCCGTCGTACGCGCCCCGGCGGAACTGCCCTATCTCGCCATGGCATGGCGGGTGCCGCCCCTGCGCGACCCCGGCGCGGATCGGGAAGCCTATGCCCTGCAAATGCTGGCGGAGATACTCGACGGCTACGACGGCGCGCGGCTCGACCGCCGCCTCGTGCGCGAAGCGCGCGTCGCGGTCTCGGCCAGCGCCAGCTACGACGGCATCAACCGCGGCCCCGCGCTTTTCTATCTCGACGGCGTGCCCGCCCCCGGCCAGAGCGTCGAAGCACTCGAAACCGCGCTGCGCGCCGAATTGCAACGCATCCGCGACGAAGGCGTGAGCGAGGCGGAACTGAACCGGGTCAAGACCCAGGCATTGGCCTCGCGCATCTATTCGCGGGACTCGCTGATGGGCCAGGCGATGGAAATCGGACAACTCGAAAGCATAGGGCTGTCATGGCGCGACGATGTCCGCCTGCTCGTCGGCCTGCGCGCCGTAACCGCCGAAGAAGTGCGCGAAGCCGCCCGCCGCCATTTCGACAACGCCGCGCTGACCGCCACGCGCCTCGACCCGCTGCCCATCGCCGCCCCCGCCGCGCCCGGCGCTCCGAAACCCTGATCTCTCCAACCCTTCCCCTCCCGCCCATGAACCACTCCCTGCCACTCGTCCGCCGCCTGCGCGCCTTGGCGCTGGCGGCGCTCACCCTCGCCTGCGGCGCCGCCCGCGCCGTTCCCGCCATCGAACAATGGACGGCCCCCACCGGCGCGAAAGTCCAGTTCGTCGCCAGCCACGAACTGCCGATGATCGACATCCAGGTCGATTTCGCCGCCGGCAGCGCCGCCGATCCCGCGGACAAAAGCGGCCTCGCCAGCCTCACCCGCGCCCTGCTCGACGCGGGCGCGGGTGAACTCGACGAGCAGGCGATCTCCGAACACGGCGCCGACCTCGGCCTGATCCTCGACGGCGGCGTCGACGAAGACCGCGCCAGCCTCACACTGCGCACGCTGTCGGCGGCCTCGGAGCGCGACGCCGCCGTGGCGCTGGCGGCCACCCTCCTTACCCGCCCCACCTTCCCCGAAACAGTGCTCGAACGCGAACGCGCCCGCGCCCTCGCGGGCCTGCGCGAATCGCTCACCAAACCCGCCGTGCTAGCCGGACGCGCCTTCGACGCCGCGGTCTACGCCAACCATCCCTATGGCCGCAACATCAGCGCCGAATCGCTGGCAGCGATCCGCCGCGACGATCTCGTCGCCTTCCACGCACGCCACTACAGCGCCCGCGGCGCTTCCGTCACCATCGTCGGCGACCTCGACCGCGCCATGGCGGAAAAAATCGCCATCGCCCTCACCCGCGACCTGCCCGCCGGCGGCAACGCCGAAACCTTGCCGCCGCCCGCCCCGTCCCAAAGCGGCCTGACGCGCATCGCCAACCCCTCCGCACAAGCGCACATCCTCATCGGCCAGCCGGGGATGCGCCGCGGCGACCCCGACTACTTCCCGCTCCTGGTCGGCAACTACATCCTCGGCGGCGGCGGCTTCACATCGCGGCTCATGAGCGAAGTCCGCGAAAAACGGGGACTCGTCTACGACATCCACAGCTATTTCGAGCCGCGCCGCGCCGCCGGGCCGTTCCAGATCGGCCTGCAAACCCGGGGCAGCCAAAGCGAACTCGCCCTCAAGGTCGTGCGCGACACCCTCGCCGCCTTCATCAGCCAAGGCCCCACCGAAAAAGAACTGCGGATGGCGCGCGACAACCTCATCGGCGGCTTCGGCCTGCGGCTCGACGCCAACGCCAAGATCCTCGGCCACGTCTCGATCATCGGCTTCTACGGCCTGCCTCTCGACTGGCTCGAACGCTATCCGCGCGAAGTCGCCGCGGTCGACCGCGCGGCGGTGCGCGACGCCTTCACCCGGCGCATCCATCCCGACAAGCTCATCACCGTCATCGCGGGCGGAGACGGCGACAAAGCCGAAGGGGAGCGCGCGGCGGCAAAACCGTGAGCCGGATTCGCATCATCGGCGGCGCGTGGCGCTCGCGCCTGATCGACATTGCCGCCCTGCCCAGCCTGAGACCGACGCCGGATCGCGTGCGCGAAACCCTGTTCAACTGGCTCGGGCAGCGCCTCGACGGCCTTGCCTGTCTCGACTTGTTCGCCGGCTCCGGCATCCTCGGGTTCGAGGCCGCCTCGCGCGGCGCGGCCTCCGTCACGCTGCTCGACATCGACCCGCGCGCCCATGCCGCCCTGCGCCGCAACGCCGAAGCATTATCGGCGCAAGTAGAGATCATTCGCGGCGATGCGCTAGAATTCCTCGCCGCAACGCCGAAACGGTTCGACGTGGTTTTCATCGACCCGCCCTACCGGCAAGGCTGGATCGACCGCGTGGCGCCCTTGCTCGACCGGACGATACGGCCCGATGGCTGCATTTACGTCGAAGCCGAAGCGCCGCCCGCAGCACTGCCCGGGTGGCGCGCAATCAAACAAGGCCGCGCCGGACAGGTTCACTTCCATCTCATGTTTCAATCCGCGCCCGCAACCGGACGACACGGCGCGGAAGATATCGACTCCCTCCCGCGCATGGTTATTCCCCTGGAGGGGAAGGTTTAACCGGAGTCCGTTTTCGATGAGGCGCGCCGAACAATCATGACAAACACCATTGCGGTCTACCCCGGCACCTTCGACCCCTTCACCTGTGGGCATGCAAACATCGTGCAACGGGCGGCGCGGCTTTTCGAGCGGGTCATCGTCGCGGTCGCCGCCAGCCGCAAAGAGGCATTGTTCACATTTGAAGAACGAATCGCCATCGCCACGGAAACCTTGCAGCCGCTCGCCAACGTCGACGTGCTCGGCTTCGACTGCCTGCTGATGGACTTCGTGCGCCGGCACGGCGCGCGCATCCTCGTCCGCGGCGCGCGCACGGTGGCCGATTTTGAATACGAAACCCAGTTGGCGGTAATGAACCGCAAGCTATACTCCGAACTGGAAACGGTGTTCCTCCCCCCCGCCGAGGAACACCGTTTTCTTTCGGCCACCGTCGTGCGCGAAATCGCCCGGCACGGCGGCGATGTGAGCGAACTCGTGCCCCCGGCGGCTCTGTCCCGCCTGCAACAAAAATTCTGACCCAAGACAAAAGCAAGGAACCCAAGATATGTCCCTGATGATTACCGACGAATGCATCAATTGCGACGTCTGTGAACCCGAATGCCCCAATAGCGCGATTTCCCAGGGCGACGAAGTCTACGTCATCGACCACGGCAAATGCACCGAATGCGTCGGTCATTTCGACGAACCGCAATGCACCCAGGTCTGTCCGGTCGATTGCATCCTCAAGGATCCGGCGCACGAAGAATCGCCGGACGATCTGCTCGCCAAGTTCAACAAGCTCAATCCCGCCTGAAGGCGCGGTCTTGAAACATGGCCCAACAACGCATTCTCACCGGCATCACCCCTTCCGGTACGCCCCACCTCGGCAATTACGCGGGCGCGATCCGCCCGGCAGTGGAGGCCAGCCGGCAATCCGATGCCGAGAGTTTCTATTTCCTCTCCGATTATCACGCTCTCATCAAGACCGGCAATCCGGAACGGGTGCGGCGTTCCACGCTGGAGATTGCCGCCACGTGGCTTGCCGCGGGCTTGCGCCCCGAGCGGGTATGGTTTTATCGCCAGTCCGATGTTCCGGAAATTCCCGAACTCACATGGTTGCTGACTTGCGTCACGGGCAAGGGGCTGCTCAACCGCGCCCATGCCTACAAGGCCGCCGTGGACAAGAACGCGCTCGACGGCGCCGACCCCGATGCCGGCGTTACGATGGGGCTGTTCATGTATCCGCTGCTGATGGCCGCCGACATCCTGATGTTCAATGCCCACAGGGTGCCGGTGGGGCGCGATCAGGTGCAACACCTGGAGATGGCGCGCGATATTGCCGCCAGCTTCAATCACCGCTATGGCGAGCATTTCGTGCTGCCCGAGGCGGCGGTCGATGAGGCGGTCGCCACCTTGCCGGGGCTGGATGGACGCAAGATGAGCAAGAGCTATGACAATACGATTCCCCTTTTCGCACCGGCGGCAGCGTTGAAGAAGCTGGTTTTCAGCATCGTCACCGACTCGAAAGCCCCCGGCGAGCCAAAGGAAACCGAAGGCTCGCCCTTGTTCCAGCTTTATCGGGCGTTTGCCGCGCCCGGCGAAACCCAGGCGATGCGCGCCCGTTTCGAGGAGGGCATCGCCTGGGGCGAGGCCAAGGAAATCCTGTTCGACAAGCTGGAATCGGTCATCGCGCCGATGCGTGCGCGTTACGAGGAACTGATCGCCGAGCCGGAACGCATCGAGCAAGTCCTGAAAAGCGGCGCGGAACGCTTGCGCGCCAAATATGCGACGCCTTCCATCGCCAAATTACGCGAGGCGGTCGGCTTGCGGCGGCTTGACCGGACGCTGGCGGAAACGGCGCAAACGCAGCCCAAAGCGCAAGCCCGGCCGCAATTCAAGCAGTACCGCGAAGCCGACGGCCTGTTTTATTTCAAATTCGTCGACGGCGATGGCCGCGCGCTTTTGCAAAGCCGCGGTTTCGCTTCGCCGCGCGAGGCCGGGCAGGCGGTGGCCGCCATCAAGGACGGCGCGGATTTCGCGCCGTGGGCCGATTCCGCCGAAGGCGCGGCGCGCGACGATATCGCGCGGGCGCTCGATGCATTGTGCGCCGAATGACGGCAATGCCTTTCTCATCCTGGCGATGATCGCCGCTTTCCCATTCCGCCGCGCCGGTATGGCGGGAAGGTCCGAACGCGCCGCGCCATGATCGCCGGTCCATCCCCTCCCGGACAGCGCGACGCCGACCTGACGGCGTTCAATGCCTTTGGGCTGCCCGCACGGGCAAAACGGCTGCTGCGGCTGCAATCGGTGGACGATGCGCGCGCCTTTGCCGCCGTCCGCCGCGATGACGGCGAACCCTGCCTCGTTCTGGGCGGCGGCAGCAATCTGGTATTGCGCGGCGAGCCGCTCGCTTGTGTGCTCAAAGTGGAGATCATGGGCCGCCGCGGATTGGGCGAAGACGGCGAGGCGGTCATCGTCGAAGCCGGCGCGGGCGAGAACTGGCACGATTTCGTGCGCTGGACGCTCGCCGAAGGCTGGCCGGGGCTGGAAAATCTCTCGCTGATTCCGGGTACCGTGGGCGCGGCGCCCGTCCAGAACATCGGTGCTTACGGGCTGGAGATGGCCGAACGGTTCGATTCGCTCGACACCGTCGACCTTTCGAGCGGCGAAACGCGCCGCTTCGATGCCGCTGCCTGCCGTTTCGGCTACAGGGAAAGCCTTTTCAAGCAACAGCCGGGCCGCTGGCTGATCGTGGCGGTGCGTTTTCGCCTGCCGCGCCGCTGGCGGCCGCTGACCGCTTACGGCGACATCGGGCGCGAACTGGCCGCGCGCGGCATCGCCTCGCCGACGCCGCTCCAGGTTTCAGATGCCGTGGTCGCCATCCGCCACCGCAAGCTCCCCGACCCCGCCGAACTGGGCAGCGCCGGCAGCTTCTTCAAAAATCCCGTCGTCGATGCCCGGCAATGCGCGACCCTGCTGAAAGCGCATCCCGCGTTGCCGCACTATCCGCAGCCCGGCGGCCGCAAAAAACTTGCCGCGGGCTGGCTGGTCGAGCAATGCGGCTGGAAAGGCCGCCGCCTCGGCCCCGTCGGCTGCCATGCCGGGCAGGCGCTGGTGCTGGTCAACCACGGCGGCGCATCCGGGGCGGACGTACTGCGGCTGGCCGCGCGCATCCAGGACGATGTCGCGGCGCGCTTCGGCGTCGCGCTGGAAATCGAGCCGGTCGTGACCTGAACCGGGCGCTGGCCGCGACAAGACGTTAGAATCCACGCTTTCCGGCATTCACGATGAATGCCGTTTCTCCCGCAACCCGTTCCGGGCCGGAACATTCGTCCGGATCGGCCCCGCGCGGAAAGGCGCAGCCGCTTCCGCGCCCACATTGTATTGTCCGGCGCTGCCGAGCATGGATCGACACATGGCCACATACGCGATAGGCGACCTTCAGGGCTGCTACAGCGCATTCCGGCGGCTGCTCGACCTGTGCGCCTTCGACCCTGCGCGCGACCGCCTGTGGCTGGTGGGCGATCTGGTCAATCGCGGGCCGGAATCGCTGGAAGTGCTGCGCTTCGTCTCCAGCCTCGGCGCGGCGGCGACCGTCGTGCTCGGCAATCACGATATCTACCTGCTGATGCTGCGGGCCGGACTCAAGCGCCAGTCCGGGGACGACACCCTGGCGTCCATACTTGCCGCGCCCGATTGCGACGGCTTGCTGCACTGGCTTGCCAGCCGTCCCCTGCTTCATATCGAAGGGCAGTACGTCCTGGTGCATGCCGGCCTGCTGCCGCAATGGACCGTCCCCAAGGCGCGGGCGCTCGCCACCGAAGCCGAGGATGCGCTGACCGGCAAGGAAGCGAAAAAATTTCTCCTGCACCTGATCGGCAGCCGTCCCGATCATTGGGAAAACAGCCTCAAAGGCTGGGGGCGTCTCCGGGTCATCGTCAATGCTTTTACGCGGATGCGCTTCTGCACCGGCGACGGTCGCATGGTGATGCGCGCCAAGGGGCCGCCCGACAAGGCACCGGAAGACGCGCTGCCCTGGTTCGCTCTCCCCGCCCGCGCCAGCCGCGGCCATACCATCGTCTGCGGCCATTGGTCGGCGCTCGGCTTCTACCGCGAAGAAGGTTTGATCGCGCTCGATTCGGGCTACGTCTGGGGCGGACAGCTCACCGCCTTGCGGCTCGACGATGGCGAAGTTTTCCAGATCCAGGCTTGAAAGGTATTGACGACGCGTGGATATGCTTCCGCGCAGCGCGGCGGGAAGGATTAGAATCCAAAACTTTCCCCGATTGTCCGGAGCGCCCCATGCCCCAGTACCGTTCCCGCACATCCACTTCCGGCCGCAACATGGCGGGCGCGCGCGCGCTGTGGCGTGCCACCGGCATGAAGGATGAAGATTTCGGCAAGCCGATCGTCGCCGTCGCCAACAGCTTCACCCAGTTCGTGCCCGGCCATGTGCATCTGAAAGAACTCGGGCAACTGGTCGCGCGCGAGATCGAGGCCGCGGGCGGCGTAGCGCGGGAGTTCGACACGATCGCCATCGACGACGGCATCGCCATGGGGCACAGCGGCATGCTTTATTCGCTGCCTTCGCGCGACTTGATCGCCGATTCGGTGGAATACATGGCGAACGCCCATACCGCCGACGCGCTGGTGTGCATCTCGAACTGCGACAAGGTCACGCCGGGCATGCTGATGGCGGCCTTGCGGCTCAATATCCCGGCGATTTTCGTCTCCGGCGGGCCGATGGAAGCGGGCAAGCTCAAGTGGAAAACGCAGCTGCTGTCGCTCGATCTCATCGACGCGATGGTGAAGGCGGCGGACGAGAACTGCACGGATGCCGAAATCGAAGCGGTCGAGCGGGCGGCCTGTCCGACTTGCGGTTCCTGTTCCGGCATGTTCACCGCCAATTCGATGAACTGTCTCACCGAGGCGCTGGGCTTGTCGCTGCCGGGCAACGGTACGCTGGTGGCGACGCATGCCGCCCGCGAGCGCCTGTTCCGCGAGGCCGGGCGGCGCATCGTCGACATGGCGCGGCGATATTACGAGCGCGGCGACGAAACCGTGCTGCCGCGTTCGATTGCGCGTTTCGAGGCGTTCGAGAACGCAATGAGCCTCGATGTGGCGATGGGCGGTTCGACCAACACCGTGCTGCACCTGCTCGCCGCCGCGCGCGAGGCGGGGGTGGATTTCACCATGAAGGACATCGACCGCCTGTCGCGGCGCGTGCCCTGTTTGTGCAAGGTCGCCCCGGCGGCGAGCGATGTGCATGTCGAAGACGTGCATCGCGCGGGCGGTGTCATGGGCATCCTCGGCGAACTCGACCGCGCGGGCCTGATACACCGCGAGGTTCCCACTGTGCATGGGCCGTCGCTGGGCGATGCGCTTTCGCGCTGGGACGTGATGCAGGCGCACGACAACGCCGTGTTCGATTTTTATCGCGCCGCGCCCGGCGGCGTGCCGAACCGGCAGGCGTTCAGCCAGGACCGGCACTGGCCCGAACTCGATCTCGACCGCTCCCATGGCGCGATCCGCGACCGCGCCAATGCGTTCAGCGCGGATGGCGGGCTGGCGGTGCTTTTCGGCAACATTGCGGAGAAAGGCTGCATCGTCAAGACCGCCGGGGTCGACGAATCGATCTGGAAATTTTCCGGCAAGGCGAGAGTCTTCGAGAGCCAGGAAGAAGCCGTCGAAGGCATACTCGGCGGCAAAATGCAGGCGGGCGATGTGGCCGTCATCCGTTACGAAGGCCCGAAAGGCGGCCCCGGCATGCAGGAGATGCTTTATCCGACGAGCTACCTCAAGTCGCGCGGACTCGGCAAGCAGTGCGCGCTGCTGACCGACGGGCGTTTTTCCGGCGGCACGTCGGGTTTATCCATTGGCCACGTTTCGCCCGAGGCCGCCTGCGGCGGCGCGATCGCCCTGATCGAAGAAAACGATGTCATCGAAATCGACATTCCCGGACGCAGTATCCGGCTGCTGGTCGGCGACGCCGAACTTGTCCGGCGCAAGGCGGTCATGATGGCGCGCGGCAGCGCGGCGTGGAAGCCGGTCAAGCGCGAACGCGCGGTTTCGGCGGCGCTCCAGGCTTACGCGGCGCTCACCACGTCCGCCGACACAGGCGCGGTGCGCGATGTCACCCAAACGCAACGCTGAAAATGCGCCGCGCGGTCGTTCCCAGTAAAACGCTATTCCCATGGAGGCGCAAATCGTGTAGTTTCAAAAACTTGTCCTTGCTTATCCGGGTAAGGACCGCGATGGCGCCCGCGCGCGGCGATAGCGCGTCCGTGTCATCGCATACCGCGCCGATTTTCCGACTTTCATCCAGCCCACAGCCATGGACGCCGAATTCACCCGCCTCGAAACGCAGCTCGAACAACTAATCAGCATGTATGCGGCGCTCCGCAGCGAGAACCGGGATCTGCGCACGCACCGATCCCGGCTGGAAGCCGAAAATCGCCTGCTGATGAGCAAGGTCGATCTGGCAGCCGAGAAACTCGAAGCCTTGCTCGCCAGGCTGCCGCAGTGAAAGCCCGCTTCAAACCCGCTTTCCGCTCATGATCCTTCCGCCTTCCACGCTCGCCATGCTGGGCGGCGGCCAGTTGGGCCGCTTTTTCGTTTCCGCCGCGCATGAACTGGGCTACGCGGTCTGGGTGCTCGATCCGGACGGGGAAAGCCCCGCGGGCCGCATCGCCGACCGGCATCTGTGCGCCGCCTACGACGATGCCGGCGCGCTCGACGACATTGCGGTCCACTGCGCGGCGGTGACGACCGAATTCGAGAACGTGCCCGCTGCCACGCTCGCGTATCTGGCGGGACGGATGCCGGCCCATCCCTCGGCGCGGGCGGTGGCGATTTGCCAGGATCGCATCGCCGAAAAAAGTTTTCTGCGCGAAAACGGTTTTCCGCACGGCGATTTTGCCATCATCCATGCCGAAGCGGATATCGGGGCCGCCCGCGCCGGGCTTTTCCCCGGCATCCTGAAAGCCGCCCGCTTCGGCTACGACGGCAAGGGGCAAGCCGTCGTGGAAAGCCGCGAAGCGGCGCTCGCCGCGTTCCGGGCTTTCAGGGGCGCGCCTTGCGTGCTGGAGCGAAAGCTCATGCTGGAGGCCGAAATCTCCGTCGTGCTCGCCCGCGGCGAAGCGGGCCGGACGCGCGCCTTTTCCACGGCGGAAAACTGGCATACGCGCGGCATTCTGGACGTTTCCATCGTCCCGGCCAGAATCGCGGTCCATCTCGCCGACGACGCACGGGAAATCGCCGAACGCATCGCGGTCGCGCTCGATTACGTCGGCGTGCTGGCGGTGGAATTCTTCGTGAGCCAAGGCAGGATTTTCGTCAATGAAATAGCGCCCCGTCCGCACAACAGCGGGCACTACACGCTCGATGCCTGCCTTACGAGCCAATACGAACAGCAGGCGCGCGCCCTTTGCGGCCTGCCGCTGGGCGAAGCGGACGCGCATTCCGCCTCGGTCATGGTTAACCTGCTCGGCGATCTCTGGTTCCGGAACGGCGCAAGCGCCAGCGGCGAACCCGATTGGGCCAGGCTCCACGCCGCGCCCAATCTGAAGCTGCATTTCTACGGCAAGCGTGCGCCACGGCCTGGGCGCAAGATGGGGCATTTCACCGTCCTTGGCGACAAGCCGGGCGCCGTGCTGGAAGCGGCGCTGGCGGCGCGCCGGGACATCGGCATCGGCGACGACCGAGAGACGGCAAGATGACCCGGAACCCCGACCGGCTGCGGCAAGCCGTGGAACTGCTGCTGGCGGGCGAACTCGTCGTGTTGCCGACCGAGACCGTCTATGGCCTTGGCGCGGACGCCGCCAACCCTGGGGCCGTCGCCAAAATCTACGCGGCCAAGGGCCGTCCCGCCGGCCATCCCCTGACCGTGCATTTGCCCGCCGCCGGGCATCTCGCGCAATGGGCGGCGGAAATTCCGCGCGCCGCGCGCGACCTTGCCGCGACTTTCTGGCCGGGGCCGTTGACGCTGATTCTGAAAAAACAGGACTGGGTGCCGCTGGCCGTCACCGGCGGGCAGGATACGGTGGGCCTGCGCGTGCCCGCCCATCCCCTCGCGCTGGAACTGCTCGCCGCATTTGCCGCCGCCCGCGCGCCCGCGCCCGCCGGGATCGCCGCGCCGTCCGCCAACCGTTACGGGCGCGTCAGTCCCACCACGGCGGCGCATGTGCACGAAGAACTGGATGGGAAGGTCGCCCTGATTCTCGACGGCGGCCCCTGCGAAGTCGGCATCGAATCCACCATTGTCGACTTCTCCCGCGCCGCGCCCGAGATCCTGCGCCCTGGCACGATCACCGCCGACGACATTGCCCACGCGACCGGCGTCTTGCCGCGCCTGCGCGACGACCGGGCGGACAAGGAAGCCACCATTGCCGCGCCGCGCGTTTCCGGCTCGCCCGCCGCCCACTACGCGCCGCGCACGCCGTTGCGGCTGATGGATTCCGGCAGGCTCGCCGCGGAATTCGTTCGCCTGGCCCGTGCGGGCCAGCGAGTCGCGGTACTCGCGTATAGCGCCGCGCCCCGCGACGCCGGTTTGTCTCCCGGCTGGCGCGCAGCCCCCCTCGAACCCACTGCTTATGCCCGGCAGTTCTATGCCAACCTGCGCGCGCTCGATGCGCTCGATGCCGATCTCATCCTTGTCGAAAATCCGCCCGCGCTGCCCGCATGGCGCGCCATTGCCGACCGCCTTCGCCGCGCCGCCCTGGGTGGAGCGGTTTCTTCCTGAGCATGCCGGGGGGAGCCGCCATCATCTCCGCCCCATCGCCGCTCACACCTTGAAGTACCCGATTTCGCTGTTGAGTTTGTCCGCCTCGGCCTTGAGCGAGGCGGCGGTCTGCGAAACATCCTGCGTCACCTTGTCGGCATCGCTGGCGATCTGGGCCGACGCGTTGACCTGCTCCGTCATGGATTGCGCCGCCGATGCCTGTTCGGTGGTGGATTCGGCGATGGTGTTGACGTTTTCGACCAGCGAATGGGTGATGTTCTCGATATTGTCCAGCGCCTCGCCCGCATAGCCGGAAGCTTGTGCGCCCCGTTGCGTCTCCTCGACGACCGCGCCGATGGCCGTGCGCACCGCGTCAACACCCACGGTGATCTCACTGAGAATCTTGCCGATTTCGTCGGCGGAATTGGCGGACTGCTCGGCCAGCTTGCGCACTTCGTCGGCGACGACCGCGAAGCCGCGCCCGACCTCGCCCGCGCGGGCGGCCTCGATGGCG
>JAISCE010000087.1 GCA_031265765.1 Azoarcus sp. | reverse complement strand
CAAGGCAAGCACTTCGGCGGGAATGGTTGGCAACTCCCTCAATGGGGACTGGGTTTTGCGGGACATAATTTCTCCTCAGAGACAGTTTATGCCCTAAACACGAAATTTCAGACACTACCTTTGAGGCGTGGCGAAGAAACTCTCGGCGACCGCGTTCTCCCAACAATTTGCCTTACGGCTCATGCTTTGCACGAACCCGAGGGACTGGATCGTGCGCCGGAAGTTGCTGGTAGCATATTGGCTGCCCCGGTCGGAGTGAAACAAACTCCCCACGGGCGCTGGCGCATTGGCCCAAGCGTTGAGCACTGCCTGGCACACCAACTCGTCAGGCATCCGCTCGGAAAGGCTGTAGACACCTCCAGAGATCAATCGAAGTTTCTCTCTTGGGCGTCCGTTTTGGCGCAGCAAGTCCACTTCAGCAAACGCCCGCTTTTTTGCCACGCTTCCTGATGGCTTCTACCGCGCAGGCTCCTAGCTCGTTTCAGGCTGTGGTGGCGAAGACAGTTGCGGGCGCTCTGGCGTGAAACGCATCGATGAAGCGGCTTCGTTCCGTCTCGCGCAGCTCGCCAAGCCGCAGCTTGATCCGTTTGGGAGCAGCGCCTTCCGCCGCATTGAGCTTTTTGTAATAAATATTGATATTGTTGCCGTTTTCTTCGATGCGCGAGATTTCTGCATAGAGTACGGTATGCCAACCGGCGGCTGGCGCCAGTTTCGTTTCAAAATAATCCGAATACAGTGTCACATAAGGGCTGGTTCGCTTCCAGATGCCAAGCACGAGCATCATTATCGCAATTATCCAAGGAGCGCTCGTTGTCAGGACGTCGGATGTGACCATCAACATCATGATGATTCCGGTGGCAATCAGCAATAGCGCCCACCGATCCGCCCGAAATTCCATGGGAGCGGATTCCTTCGTGTTTCCGGTGGTTCTATTCATTGAGAACGCCAAATGGGATTGGGGAAACGCCGATCTATCCGTCTTGCCCTGTCATTGGAGGAGCGGGTGCCATTTCTTCGGTTACTGCCGCGAGTCGCCGACGTTCAGCGATATCCTCAGTAGAGGGCTTCATCATCTTTTTCGCACCGATAATCGCAACAAGCCCCAACGGTATGAACATGATGGACCCGACGATCACCATAATCGCGCCGGGTTTCCTGGCTCCAGCGGCATGAACCAGAAGCCCGAGCGCAGCGACTGCCCAGAGCAACCACATAGCGCCGGACAGCGCGGGCAACTCCGAAATAAACTCCGCGTCGCTCGTGATACTGATGATAGCCAGAAATTCCAATACCACGCCTATTGATGCTATAGTCATCTGCGCGTCCCTCTTTGTGTATGGGCCTGAAAGCGACCGTGCGGGAATATATCACAATTCGTTGGTGCACTGGAAACCCCGGCTCCCGGAAAGAGCGGGAGAGCGGAACATGGGCATACCTTCGGCGGGTGGTTCCGCGCGGCATGCCGCGCTTGCATATCGACGACGCTACCGTTATAAGCCATTTGTCCGCAAGGGGGGCCCACAGTGACAAAAGAAAAAGGAGACGTCATGGAACAGGCATTGCAAGATAGCTGTTTGCCTGACGGCATATGTTACGGCTGCGGTCCGGCCAATGCTCATGGTATTCATATCAAGAGCTACTGGGCGGAGGATGGCCGGCGCGTCGTCGCCACGGTGGAGCCGGAGCGGAAATATACGAGTTGGCCGGGGCTGGTGTATGGGGGTTTTCTTGCGATGCTGGTGGATTGTCATTCCAATTGGACGGCGATGGCGCATCACTATCGCGCCGAAGGGCGCGAGCCGGGCAGCCTGCCCAGGATCGGTTGCGTCACCGGGCAATTGAGCGTCAGGTATTTGAAGCCCACCCCGATGGGCGCGCCGCTCGAACTTTCCGCGTGGGTGGAGGGCGATGTCGGACGCAAGACGCGGGTGATCTGCGAGATACGCGCCAATGGCGAACTGACTGCCGTCGGCGATTCCGTTTTCTTTCGTGTCGATACCGGCGCGCTGGCCGAACGGGCGCACGGTACGGCGTCCGGCGAAGGGCATACCGCTTGAGCCTGGCCACGAGGCGATCGTGCGGTCGCCCTGGGGCGCGTCCGGCATAGGCGTCCGCGCTTACGCTATCATGCCGCTTTTCTTGTTGCGCCCCGTTCCTTCCGCATGAATCTCCTTCGCGCTCTCGTTACCGTCAGCGGCATGACTTTCCTGTCGCGCATTCTGGGTTTCATCCGGGATTTCGTCATGGCCCGTGTTTTCGGCGCGGGGATGGTGACGGATGCATTCTTCGTCGCTTTCAAGTTGCCCAATCTGTTGCGGCGGTTGTTTGCGGAGGGGGCGTTTTCGCAGGCTTACGTCCCGATTCTTGCCGAGTACAAGAATAAGCAGGGAGTCGATGCGACCCGCGCGCTGGTCGATCGGGTGGCGACTTTGCTGACGCTGATAGTGGCGGCGGTGACTTTGCTCGGGGTCGTCGGCGCGCCCTGGCTCATTCGCGTGGTGGCGCCGGGGTTTCATAGCGATATGGAGAAGTTCGCACTGACTGTCGAACTGACCCGCATTACGTTTCCCTATATTTTGTTCGTTACCTTGGTATCGCTTGCCGCGGGCATTCTCAATACTTGGAACCGCTTTACCATTCCGGCCCTGACGCCGGCGCTGCTCAATGTGTCGATCATCGGCATGGCGTTGTTCGCCGCGCCGTATTTCGATCCTCCGGCGCTGGCGCTGGCTTGGGGGGTGTTTCTCGGCGGCGCGCTGCAATTATTGTTGCAAGTGTTTCCGCTCGCGCGGATCGGGATGTTGCCGCGCCCGAAATTCGATCCGGCTTTTCCCGGTGTGCGCCGTATTCTCGTTCTGATGGGACCGGCGGTGCTGGGCGTGTCGGTGAGCCAGTTGTCGCTGCTCGTCAATAACATCATTGCATCGTTTCTCCCGACGGGGAGCGTGTCGTGGCTGTTTTATGCCGACCGTTTCATGGAGTTCCCCGCTGGAATGCTTGGCGTGGCGTTGGGAACGATTCTCTTGCCCAGTCTTTCCAAGCTCCATGCCGAGGAGCGCCGGGATGAGTTTTCCGCGTTGCTCGACTGGGGGTTGCGCCTGACTTTGCTTTTGACTTTGCCCGCGACGCTGGCGCTAGCGATTCTCGCTGTGCCGTTGATCTCGACTCTGTTCCAGTACGGGGCGTTCAAGGCCGACGATGTGTTCCATACCCGCGATGCATTGCTTGCCTATAGTGTGGGACTGACCGGGATGATCCTGGTCAAGGTGCTGGCGCCGAGTTTTTACGCCCGGCAGGACATCCGCACGCCGGTGAAGATCGCCATTCTTTCTCTCGTCGCCACGCAGTTGATGAATCTCGTCTTCGTCGGGCCGCTGGCGCATGCCGGCCTGGCTTTGTCGATCGGGCTGGCCGCTTGTCTCAATGCGGGGTTGCTTTATGTGGGACTGCGGCGGCACGGGGTTTATGCGCCACAGCCGGGGTGGGGGCGTTTTGCGCTTCAGGTGCTCGCGGCTTTGTCGGTGATGGGGGCTGTGTTGTGGTTCGGCGCGGGCGAGTCCGAAGCATGGCTGGCGCGTGGCGGTTTGGCGCGCGTGCAATGGCTGGCGGCGATCGTTGTGGGCGGTGCGGTGAGTTATTTTGCCGCTTTGTTCGTCTTTGGCCTGCGTCCGCGCGATTTCCGCCGCCGCGCCGTGCAGTAGGCCGCGCCGGCGCAAGGTGTGATTGTCATGACCGGCGGGCGGGCGCGTTTCAGTCCCGTTGTGCCGTGCGGACGATCTCTTCCGCCCAGCCGGTATAGGGCGGCAGCCGTTGCGCAAGACGCGGCGGTTTGCCGCGGTAGTGCACGGGCAGGCCGCCGGAGCAGGGCGTTGGACGTTCGCCTGCGACGAGCGGGGCGAGGTAGCGGCGTCCCGCTTCGCTGACTTGCATGCCGTCGGCGGCGATGAAAGAGGGGGGCAGGCGGCGTTCGAGATTGGCGACCGCCGCCGCATCCACCGGAACGATGTCCCAGCGGTAAGGCTCGTCGCCGAGCCGCCGGATGGCTGCCACGGTACCGTCGCGGCCTTCCAGCGCATAGCCGGTCGCCGCGCGGCCCACGGCCAGCGCCTGGGCATGGTCGACGGCGGACACCCAGTGCGCTGCGCTGCGTTGCAGGTAATCGGGCGCGGCGTAATGGCGATGGCAATCGAAGGTTTCGCTGACCAGCCGGGCGATTTCGCCTCCCGCGCCGCCGAAGCGCATGTGTCCGTCGCTGTGTGAGCGCGCCATGACCGGGCTGCCGTCGGCGCGGCGGATGCCTTCGGCGACCGTGATGGCACAGTAGCCGAGACGCGAGAGAAGGGTTTCCGCGCGCGCCAGCAGGGCCGGTTCGTCGAAAGGCATTTCCGGGAACAGTACGATGTGCGGCGCTTCGTCGGCGTCGCGCGCCGCCAGGGCCGTGGCCGCCGCCAGCCAGCCGACGTTGCGGCCCATGACTTCCATGACGAATATGCGTCCCTTGCGGCTGGTCATCGAGACCAGGTCGCGGCAGACTTCGCGCATCGAGGTCGCAAGGTATTTTGCCGCCGAACCGTAGCCCGGACAGCAGTCGCAGCCTTCGATGTCGTTGTCGATGGTCTTGGGGATGCCGATGCAGACGAGCGGATATCCGCGCCGCCGCGCCGCCGCCGATACTTTGGCGACGACTTCGAGTGAGCCGTTGCCGCCGTTGTAGAGCAGGGCGTCGATACGATGGGCGTCCAGTACGGCGAAAAGACGATCGTACAGGGCGGGTTGCTCCGCTTCCGGCGGCATGTTGAAGCGGCAGGAGCCGAAGATGCCGCCGGGCGTGGCGGCGAGCGTATCGAGGTCGAGGCCGCCGCAGTCGTGGAGCGATTCGGCGAGTATTCCCAGGATGCCGCGATGCGCCGCCAGAACCGTGCCGATGCGCGCCCCCCGCGCGCGCGCTTCGGCAAGAACGCCGGCGGCGCTGGCATTGATGACCGCTGTCATACCGCCAGCCTGTGCGTACAGCAGGTTCATGGTCATTGCCTATGCGCTGGGGGCGAGGCCGCCAGGGCCGCTCCGGTGCGGGCGCTAACGCAGCGCGGTGAAGATTCGCGCCGTGATTTCGCCGACCGAGCCGAGTCCCGCGATCTTGCGTATGCGCGGCGCGCGGGGCGGGTCGTTTGCCGCCCATTTACGATAGAACTCGACCAGCGGTTCGGTCTGGGCATGGTAGACCTCCAGCCGTTTGCGCACGGTTTCTTCGCGGTCGTCGTCGCGTTGCACCAGTGTGTCGCCGGTTATGTCGTCCTTGTTTTCGGTCTTGGGCGGGTTGTAGCGGATGTGGTAGGTACGGCCGGAGGCCGGATGGGTACGCCGTCCGCTGATCCGGTCGATGATTTCATTGTCGGGCACACCGATTTCGAGCACGATGTCGATCTGTATTCCGGCTTCCTTGAGCGCCTCGGCCTGCGGAATGGTGCGCGGAAAGCCGTCGAACAGATAACCGGCCTTGCAGTCGTCCTGTTTCAGCCTGTCCTTGACCAGCCTGACGATGATGTCGTCGGAGACGAGTTGGCCCGCGTCCATGACCTTTTTGGCTTCCAGCCCCAGGGGAGCGCCTTCCCGTACCGCGGCGCGCAACATGTCTCCTGTGGAAATCTGGGGGATGCCGAGCTTTTCCTTGATGTAATTCGCCTGCGTGCCTTTGCCCGCGCCCGGCGGCCCCAACAAAATCAATCGCATTTCTGCTCCAGCAAAACGATCTGGCCGCTGTTGCGGCAAAAATGGAAACTTAACTCTTTCATGGGGTAGCGGTCAAACTCGGCATCGGTCGTGCGCGAAAATCGCCCTGACGCGCGCCAGGTCTTCTTCGGTGTCGATGCCGGCGGGGGGCGCCGCGTCGAGAAAAAGCACCCGGATCGGGAAGCCATGCCAGAGCGCGCGCAGTTGTTCGAGTGCTTCCCATTGTTCGGGCGGCGCGGGCGCGAGCGCGGCGTAGCGATGCAGGAAGCCGGCGCGATAGGCGTAGAGGCCGACGTGGCGCAGGATCGGTAGTCCCGACGGCAAATCGCGCGCGCCGCCCGCCCAGGCGTCGCGCGCCCATGGAATGGGGGCGCGGGAGAAGTAGAGCGCGCGCCCGCGCCCGTCGCAGACGACTTTGACGACGCCGGGGTTGAATGCTTCGCCGGGGTCGGCGATGGGATGGGCGGCGGTGGCGATGGCCGCGCCGGGGTCGGCGGCGAGTTCGCGGGCGACGGCGGCGATCGAGCCGGGGTCGATCAAAGGTTCGTCGCCCTGCACGTTGACGATGATGTCGTCGTCGCGCCAGCCCCGGAGGGCGGCGGCTTCGGCGAGGCGGTCCGTGCCGGTCGGATGGTCGGCGCGCGTCATCAGCGCGCGGCCGCCCGCCGCCGTCACGGCGTCGAAGACATCCGGGTGGTCGGTCGCCACCCAGACTTCGTCCGCGCCCGATGCCTGGGCGCGTTCCAGCACCCGGACGACCATCGGGCGACCGCCGATGTCGGCAAGCGGTTTGCCGGGGAGGCGGGTGGAGGCGTGGCGCGCCGGGATTACGACGCGAAATGCGGTCATGGGCGGATTTTCAGCGCAATGCGTCGACTTCTTCGTGCGTGAGCGCGCGCGCTTCATCGCCGAGCATTACCGGGATGCCGTCGCGGACGGGATATGCCAGCCGGTCTGCCTTGCAGACCAGTTCCTGGCTATCCTTCAGGTAGTTGAGCGGGTTTTTGCACAACGGGCAGACGAGGGTTTCGAGCAGTCTGGCGTCCATCGTCCAGTTTCTCCAGGATAAGGCCGACGGTTTCGGCGGCGATGATGGCTCGCACCGGCAGTTCCCAAGTGTCGGGCGGTGCGAAAGCGGCGCATTTTACCGCATCCTTGCTTGTCATCAGCTTGGGTTCGCCGGGGGCGAAGGCGAGATCGGCGGCGCGGTAGCGGTAGTGATCGGGGAAGGGGTGGGGAACGGCTTCAAGCCCCATGGCCGCGAGCCGGTCGAAAAAGCGTTGAGGCTGGCCGATGCCCGCGAGCGCGTGGACGCGCTGCCCGGCGAAGGCGGCGGCGTCGCGCCATTGGCCGGGGTTCGGGATGGAATGGAAACGGTTGCCGTCGAGGCGCATCGGCGCGACGGGGACGGCGCCGAGCGCCGCGCGCAACCGTGGCGAGAGTTCGCCGTGGGCGAGGACGAGGTCGACGCTGGCGAGGCGCGCGAGCGGTTCGCGCAGGGGGCCGGACGGCAGCGGCCAGCGGTTGCCGAGCGTTGCTTCATCGAGCACGGCGATTTCGACCGTGCGCGCCAGCCGGTAATGCTGCATGCCGTCGTCGCTGATGATGACATCGCATTCGGGGTGCGCGGCCAGCAAGATCCGCGCCGCTGCCGGGCGGTCTCTGCCGATGGCGACCGGGCAGCCGGTCAGGCGCGCGAGCAGCGCGGGTTCGTCGCCGCAAAAAGCGGGGTCGGCGTCGATGCCGACAAGGCATGACTGGCCGCTGGCCGCCGCGTCGCCGCCGTAACCGCGGGAGATGATACCGGGATGCCGCCCCGCTTTGCGCAATTCTTCGGCAAGCCAGGCCACCGCGGGCGTTTTGCCGCTGCCGCCGACGGAGATATTGCCGACGACGATCACTGGCGCGGGAAGCCGCTCGCGGCGCAGGATATTGCGGCGGTAAAGCCAGCGGCGAAGCGCGGCGGCACAGCGAAAAAGCGCGCTCGCGGGCAGCAGCAGCGCCGCAGGCCCGCCGCGCCGCTGCCAGAACGGCGGCGCGGCGCGCGGGGTCGGCGCGTTTTTCATCGCCCGCTTCTCAGCGCCGGGGTTCCTGTTGGGTGGCGAAGGTGACGTGCGAGAGTCCCGCGTGCTGTGCCGCCTGCATCACGTTGATGACGTTCTGGTGCGCGGCTTGCGCATCGGCATTGATGACCACTACCGGCTCCGCGCCTTTCGCGGGCCGGGCGCCGGCGAGCGCGGAGGCGATGGCATCGACGCTTTTGTCGGACGCGGATCGTCCGTTGACGAGGATGTCTCCCGAAGCCGTCACCGCCACGACGATCTCCTCGCTGGCGGTCGCGGCCGCGCCGCTCGCGTCGGCGGTGGGCAGCGCGATCGCCAGTCCGGCGGTCTTGTTGAAGGTCGTGGTCAGCATCAGGAAGATGATGATGACCAGCATCACGTCGATCAACGGGACGAGGTTGATTTCAGGTTCGTCTTTCTGGCCACTGGTATGACGGAAATCCATGGTCTTCAGCGCCTGCGTTCGCCATGCGCCACTTCGACGAGCGTGGTCGCCTGCTGTTCCATTTCCACAACATAGTCGTCGACCAGACGGCGGAAGGAGCGCCAGAAAATGGTTGCCGGAACCGCGATGATGATGCCGAAAGCGGTTGCGTGCAGCGCCATCGCAATGCCGTGGGCCACCTGTTCCGGCGTCCCGTTGAGACCTTGCCCCGCGAACATCTCGATCATGCCGACGACGGTGCCGAACAGGCCCATCAAGGGGCTGATGGCGGCGATGGTGCCCAGTGTGGTGAGGAAGCGTTCGAGGTCGTGCGCGACGGCGCGGCCAGCTTCTTCGATGGACTCCTTCATGATCTCGCGCGAGCTTTTGATATTGCGCAACCCCGCCGCGAGTACCCGTCCCAGCGGCGAATGGGCGGCGACGCGCGAAACCATTTCGGGCGGCGCGCCATGGCGGCCGAGATCGGCAATGATCCGGTCGAGCAGACCGGAAGGCACCACACGGGAGCGGCGCAGACTGATCGACCGCTCGATGATCAACGCTACGGCAATCACCGAAGCTAACAACAGCGGCCACATCGGCCAGCCGCCGGCCAGGAACATTTGGAACACGCCTTCTCCCCTGAAGAAAATGGAAATGCCGGAATTTAGACCTGCCGCGCGGCGCGAGCAAGAGCGGTATACGCATCTCATCCCACATCCCATCCACAAAACCTGTGGATAAGTTTGTGGAACGCCGCGGGATAGGTGTCATACCCGTACCAGCCGCGCCACTTCTCTTTCTTCGCCGCAAAATTATGCAACAATCTAACTTGCTGATTTAACGGAAAGTATCGCAAAATCCAGTGCGATCAAAGCGTTAGCGGCACCCTGTAAACACCGGCCATCAACAACATGGCCGACCTGTGGATTCTCCAGCAAATGGCAGGCATAGACAACGAGTTTCAGACGGAAATTTTTGCAGCTACGCAACGAGTCATCAATGTGGAGGCGCTCAACCGGCTTGTGCGCGAGGCGCTTGAGGCCGCAATTCCCCTGTTGTGGATCGGCGGTGAAATTTCCAATCTCGTTCGCGCCGCATCCGGCCATGTTTACTTCACCCTCAAGGATGCACAGGCACAGGTGCGTTGCGCCATGTGGCGCAATCGCGCCCAATTGTTGCCTTTTCGCCCCGAAAACGGCATGCGCGTCGAGGCGCGGGCGCTGGTTACGCTCTATGAGGCGCGCGGCGATTATCAGCTCAATATCGAAACCCTGCGTCCGGCGGGCGCGGGCGGTCTGCACGAAGCTTTTCTCCGGCTCAAGGACAAGCTCGCGGCGGAAGGGCTGTTCGATCCCGCCCGCCGCCGCTCCCTGCCGGTTTTCCCGCGCGCGTTCGGCATCGTCACCTCGCCCGCGGCGGCGGCCTTGCGCGATGTGCTCGTCACCTTGCGGCGGCGCGCGCCGGGGGCGGCGGTTGTGCTTTATCCCGCCGTCGTCCAGGGGGCCGATGCGCCGCGCCGGTTGCGCGAGGCGCTGGAAGCCGCGGGCCGGCGCGCGGGAATCGACGGTATCGGCCTCGTCATGCTTGTACGCGGCGGCGGCAGCCTCGAAGACCTCGATGCTTTCAACGACGAAGCCCTGGCGCGGGCGATCGCCGCCTGCCCGGTACCGGTCGTGAGCGGCGTCGGCCACGAAACCGATTTCACTATTGCCGATTTCGCCGCCGATCTGCGCGCGCCCACGCCTACCGCTGCCGCGGAACTGGTCAGCGCCGGTTATTTCGGCGCGAACGGTACCCTGACCGCCGCCGCCCGGCGCATGCGGCAGGCCATCGACCGTCAACTGGCGGCCCTGGCGCAACGCATCGACCGCTGCGCGCCGCGTCTCGTCCATCCCCGCGAACGTTTGCGGCGAGCGCGCGAAGATCTCATTCGCCACGAACAACGGCTTCGGCAAGCGGTGACGATCCATCTGGGAGAATCCGTCCATCGTCTGTCGCGGCTCGAATTGCGCCTGCGCGCGCAGCGCCCCGTATCCGCCGCCCGGCGCATGCGGCTCGATGCGCTCGCCGCCAGCCTCCGGCACCTCGGCCCGCACGCGGTGCTTGCGCGCGGTTACAGCATCGCGCGCGACGCTGCGGGCAATATCCTGCGTTCGGCTGTGGATGTCCGTCCTGGCGACGCGCTCGAAATCCAGTTCGCCGATGGCCGGATCGACGCCATGGCGAAGGCGGTGCGCTCCGGCGACCATGACGCATGAGCGGACGCTTGCCGGATGGGCAGGCGGGAGCCTCGGGATTTGCCTGGGCGCAGCCAAAACGGTAGAATCCGTCCGTTCAAATCTATAGCGGGATCGGCCGGCGGCCTGTCCCGTTTTTTCGCATATAAGCGGGCCTGCCGGGGTTGGGCTTGCCATTTTCAATATCGGGGGTTTTCGTGATCGCTTTTCCGTCCGCGCTTCTCGCGCTCGCCGATGGCACGGTTTTTCATGGCAAGAGTATTGGCGCGGCGGGCGGCGCGGTAGGCGAAGCGGTGTTCAATACCTCGATGTCGGGCTATCAGGAAATTCTTACCGATCCGAGTTATTGCCGCCAGATCGTGACGTTGACATACCCGCATATCGGCAACACCGGCGTCAATGGCGAGGACATCGAGGCGGGACGGGCGCATGCCGCCGGTCTGGTGATACGCGACCTGCCGATTTTGCCGTCCAATTTCCGCATGGCGCAGCGTCTCGACGATTGGTTGCGCGCCGAGAAGGTGGTGGCGATTGCCGGAATCGATACGCGCAGGCTGACCCGCAGCTTGCGGGAGAAAGGCGCGCAGGCCGCTTGCCTCGTCACCGGCGAACCGGGCGCGCCGCCCGATGCCGAGGCGGCGATCGCGCGGGCGAGGGCGTTTCCCGGTCTGGCCGGGATGGATTTGGCCAAGACCGTCAGTACCCGCGAGACGTTCGCGTGGACAGAGAGCGAATGGCGGCTCGGCGGCGGCTATGGTACGCAGGGCAAGCCGCGCCGCCATGTGGCGGTTTACGATTTCGGCATAAAACGCAACATTTTGCGCATGCTTGCCGAACGCGGCTGCCGCCTGACCGTGGTGCCCGCGCAGACGCCCGCGAGGCAGGCGCTGGCCTTGAAGCCCGATGGCGTTTTCCTCTCCAATGGGCCGGGCGACCCTGAACCTTGCGATTACGCCATCGCCGCGATCCGGGAGATTCTCGCCGCCAAGGTGCCGGTTTTCGGCATCTGCCTCGGCCATCAACTGCTCGCGCTGGCGTCCGGCGCGAAGACCGTGAAAATGAAGTTCGGCCACCATGGCGCGAATCATCCGGTCAAGGATCTCGACACCGGGCAAGTGCTCATCACCAGCCAGAACCATGGCTTCGCGGTCGATCCAGCCACCTTGCCGGAAAACCTGCGGGTGACGCATGTGTCGCTGTTCGACGGTTCCAACCAGGGGATCGCCCGTAACGACGCGCCGGCCTTCTCGTTCCAGGGCCACCCGGAAGCGAGTCCGGGGCCGCATGACGTGGCGTATCTGTTCGACCGCTTCATCGGATTGATGGGGTGAGGAGATTGACCATGCTGACCGATGTGACGATTGAAGGACTGCGCGGAGTTGGGTGTGTGGAACTGCATTTCGCGCCGGATCAGCGCATTTACACCTTGTTTGGCGCAAACGGGGTGGGTAAGACAAAATGTCTGGAGGCGATTTGGCAGTTTTTGCTGGCGTCCAACAAGGATTTTGCCCGGAATTATTGGGCTAAACCTGTGTCGCGAGATGTCGCGGTCATGGCGCGCATGTCGGATGCGTCAACGGGAATGCAGTTGGAAGTTTCCGAGCACAAGAATAGTTTTACATTGGGGGAGATATGGAAAGGTGATGTCCCCCTTCATAACGTTCCCGTGGTGTTTATTGGCGCTGGCCGGCGCGCCAGTCTGGCAGGTGAGGATGTCATTATTGCCGATGTTGTGGGGACATTCGCGGATCGTCGGTTAGCATACTTCAATGATCTTTTCGATGCGCTCAATAAGGGACAATTGAGTAGTTTGGGCATGATGGGCAGTACGCGCACCTGGTTCCGTACTCGTGCGCTATCAGCTAATAGCTTTCAAGAATCGAAGGATAATCGCGAGGTTGAGATTTATGCAGTGTTGTCTATGCTGCATGAAGTTGGCGAACGCATCGACCCGAAATTTCTGGAAATAGATGGCAGGGGACGGGTGTTTCTGAAAGTAGATGGGGAAAAGCGAGAACTGGGGGAACTGAGTTCTGGTTTTGCCTCGCTTGTTAAACTGATGCAGGCTATTGTTGCAGGTTACGCCGCGTTTACCAACGAAGTGCAGTTGCAAAATGTACGCGGCATCGTGTTGATCGATGAAATCGATAGCCATCTGCATGCGAGTTGGCAAGCCAAAATCATCCCGTGCCTCAAAAAACTGCTGCCTAACACTACTTTCTACATCGCTACGCATTCGCCCTTGGTGCTTGTGCAATTGTTGCAAGGAGAAGCATATTTGTTGGAGCGCCATGGTGATGGTGTAGTGCATAGTCGGCTAATTGACTATCCAAACCGCCGTCTTTTTGACGATGTGTTGAAAGGCGTGACCAAAGTCGATCTCAACGAACTCAAGCTTTCCTCGATGGAAGAAGATGACCAAACCGAGGCCAAGCAGGGGTTGTTATCACTGCTCGATCAGTTTGAAGAACAAGAAAAGGTGCGGCCATGAAACGCAGAGTTTTACTGGACAGCAATATGCTGATTTCTGCGTTCGATCATGATCCGACCAACCCTGCGCATGTGCAGGCGCGTAAGGAACTTCGTGCGTTGCTGGCCGATTCGGAGGTCAGCGTCGCGATTACGCCATTGGTCAGTTTTGAAGTTCTACGGAAACCAACTCGTGTCTCGCCAACCGAGTTGGAAGCAAAACTCAACCGTTTTCAGAATCTCAAAATTGGCAAACCCGAAGCTCACAGAGCAGCGGAATTGTTCCGCTTGGCCAGAGACAACAAACAGTACAAACGCGAAAATCTTGAAAGACTGTCTTTCGACATTTTTCATTGCGTTTGTGCTGAATCGAATGATCTGGAAATCGTTAGCAAGGATGGCGACATTCCGTTCATTCAACAACTGATTACCGATTCAAGGCAGTAAAACATGCCCAAACGTACCGACATCCAGACCATCCTTATCATCGGCGCGGGCCCGATCGTCATCGGGCAGGCGTGCGAGTTCGATTATTCCGGCGCGCAGGCATGCAAGGCTTTGCGCGAGGAGGGCTACCGGGTCGTGCTGGTCAATTCCAATCCGGCGACGATCATGACGGATCCGGGCAGCGCGGACGTTACCTACATCGAGCCGATCACTTGGCAGGTGCTCGAACGCATCGTCGAGAAGGAGCGGCCCGACGCCATCCTGCCGACGATGGGCGGGCAGACGGCGCTCAACTGCGCGCTCGATCTGGCGAAGAACGGCGTGCTGGAGAAATACGGCGTCGAATTGATCGGCGCTTCAAAAGAAGCCATCGACAAGGCCGAAGACCGGCTGAAATTCAAGGATGCGATGACCCGCATCGGGCTGGGTTCGGCGCGCTCCGGCATCGCGCACAGCATGGAAGAAGCCGTGCAGGTGCAGGGCGGCATCGGCTTTCCGGTCATCATCCGTCCGAGTTTCACCCTCGGCGGCGCCGGCGGCGGCATCGCCTACAACCCCGAGGAATTCCACGAGATCTGCAAGCGCGGCCTGGAAGCCAGCCCGACCAACGAACTTCTGATCGAAGAATCGCTGCTCGGCTGGAAAGAATTCGAGATGGAGGTGGTGCGCGACAAGAAAGATAATTGCATCATCGTCTGCTCGATCGAGAACCTCGACCCGATGGGCGTGCATACCGGCGACTCGATCACCGTCGCGCCGGCGCAGACGCTCACGGACAAGGAATACCAAATCATGCGCAACGCCTCGATCGCGGTGCTGCGCGAGATCGGGGTCGATACGGGCGGCTCCAACGTGCAGTTCGCCATCGACCCCAAGGATGGACGCATGATCGTCATCGAGATGAACCCGCGCGTGTCGCGCTCCTCGGCGCTGGCCTCGAAGGCCACGGGCTTCCCGATCGCCAAGGTCGCGGCCAAGCTCGCGGTGGGCTATACGCTCGACGAACTGCGCAACGACATCACCGGCGGCGTCACGCCGGCCTCCTTCGAGCCGTCCATCGATTACGTCGTCACCAAGGCGCCGCGTTTCGCGTTCGAGAAATTCCCGCAGGCCAACGATCGTCTCACGACGCAGATGAAATCGGTGGGCGAGGTGATGGCGATCGGGCGCACTTTCCAGGAATCTTTCCAAAAAGCCCTGCGCGGCCTGGAAGTGAGCGTCTACGGGCTGGACGAGATCGAAACCGATCACGAAGACCTCGAACACGAACTCGCCAACCCCGGCGCACAGCGCATCTGGTATGTGGGGCAGGCGTTCCGCGAGGGGTATGGCCTCGACCGGCTCTTTCAGCTGACCCGGATCGATCCGTGGTTCCTGGCCCAGATCGAGGACATCGTCGCCAGCGAAAAGGCGCTCGGCGGTCGTTCGCTCAAGGCGCTGAGCGCGGATGAACTGCGCGATCTGAAGAAGAAAGGCTTTTCCGACCGCCGCCTGGCGAAGCTCCTCAACAGCGACGAGACCGCCGTGCGGCTGGCGCGGCATACGCTCGGAGTGAGGCCGGTGTTCAAGCGCGTCGATACCTGCGCCGCCGAATTCGCCACCTCCACCGCTTACATGTATTCGTCCTACGAGGAAGAATGCGAAGCGCGTCCGACCGACCGCAAGAAGATCATGGTGCTCGGCGGCGGGCCGAACCGCATCGGGCAGGGCATCGAGTTCGACTATTGCTGCGTGCATGCGGCGCTGGCGCTGCGGGAAGACGGCTACGAGACCATCATGGTCAATTGCAATCCGGAAACCGTCTCCACCGACTACGACACGTCCGACCGCCTGTACTTCGAGCCGATCACGCTCGAAGACATTCTCGAAATCGTGCACGTCGAAAACCCGGCCGGCGTCATCGTCCAGTTCGGCGGCCAGACGCCGCTCAAACGCGCGCGCGCGCTGGAAGAAAACGGCGTGCCCATCATCGGCACCAGTCCGGACATGATCGACGCCGCCGAAGACCGCGAGCGTTTCCAGAAACTCCTGAACGACCTCGGCCTGCGCCAGCCGCCCAACCGCACCGCGCGCACGCCGGAAGCCGCCGTGCGGCTGGCCGCCGAAATCGGTTATCCGCTCGTGGTACGGCCTTCCTACGTGCTCGGCGGACGGGCGATGGAAATCGTGCACGAGCAAAAAGACCTCGAACGCTACATGCGCGAGGCGGTCAAGGTCTCGAACGAATCGCCGGTGCTGCTCGACCGCTTTCTCGACGACGCCACCGAAGTCGATGTCGATGCCCTCTCCGACGGCGAGGAAATCATCATCGGCGGCATCATGGAGCACATCGAACAGGCTGGCGTCCACTCGGGCGATTCCGCCTGCTCGCTGCCGCCCTACACGCTCACGCCCGCCTTGCAGGACGAATTGCGCCGCCAGACGAAAGCAATGGCGCGCGCGCTCAACGTCCGCGGCCTCATGAACGTGCAGTTCGCCATCCAGGGCGAAGGCGACGATGCCATCGTGTATGTGCTCGAAGTCAACCCGCGCGCCTCGCGCACCGTTCCGTTCGTCTCCAAAGCCTGCTCGCTGCAATTGGCCAAGATCGCCGCGCGCTGCATGGCCGGGCGGAGCCTGCAAAGCCAGGGGGTGACCGGCGAGGTCGTGCCGCCGTATTTCTCGGTGAAAGAAGCCGTGTTCCCCTTCGTCAAATTTCCCGGCGTCGACACCATCCTCGGCCCGGAAATGAAATCGACCGGCGAAGTCATGGGCGTGGGGCGCGGCTTCCCCGAGGCTTTCGTCAAGAGCCAGCTCGGCGCGGGCGTGCGGCTGCCGACCTCGGGCAAGGTCTTCATCAGCGTCAGGCGCGCCGACCGCCCCGCGGCGGTCGAAATCGCCCGCGATCTGCACGGACTGGGCTTCTCGCTCGTTGCCACGCGCGGCACCGGCGCGGTCATCGAAGCCGCCGGGCTGCCGGTGACCGTCGTCAACAAAGTCAACGAAGGCCGTCCGCACATCGTCGATATGATAAAAAACGACGAGATCGCCCTCGTCATCAACACGGTTGAAGGCAAGCGGCAGGCGGTTGCCGATTCGCGCTCCATCCGCACCAGCGCGCTGGCGGCCAAAGTCACCGTTTTCACCACCATCGAAGGCGCGCAGGCGGCATGCATGGGCATGCGCCATCTGGCCGGCCTCGAAGTCTATGCCTTGCAAGAACTCCACGCGAAACTGAAACAAGACCAATGAATAAGATACCCCTGACCGTTGCCGGCGCCGAAGCCTTGCAGACCGAATTGCGCCGCCTCAAGACCGTCGACCGTCCCGGCGTCATTGCCGCCATTGCCGAAGCGCGCTCGCACGGCGATCTTTCCGAGAACGCCGAATACGATGCCGCCAAGGAACGCCAAGGCTTCATCGAGGGCCGCATCCTCGACATCGAAAACAAGCTTGCCCATGCCCAGATCATCGATCCCGGGCTGCTCGACGCCGATGGCCGTTGCGTGTTCGGCGCCACGGTGACGCTGGAAGACATGAATTCCGGCAAAAAGGTGACCTACCAGATCGTCGGCGACGACGAGGCCGACATCAAGGCGGGCAAGATTTCCGTCGGTTCTCCGGTCGCCCGCGCCCTGATCGGCAAATACGCAGGCGATATTGCCGAAGTGCAAGCGCCCGGCGGCATGCGGGAATACGAGATCGTCGATGTCGTTTATATCTGAGAGCGCCGTTTCCCTATCGGCCCGTTTCGCCGGCGCGCTCGCGCGCGCGCTCGTCACGCTGTGGGTTGGCGGCATGTGGACGGTCGGCTACATTGCTGCGCCCGTGTTGTTCGCCATGCTTGACGATCGCATGATGGCGGGCAACATCGCCGGACGGTTTTTCACGGTCATGGCATGGATCGGCATGTGGACGGCGGTATATCTACTTGTTTTCATGTCCGCGCGGCGGGGCAGGGCGGTTCTGGGCGACAAACTTTTCTGGGTGACCGCGGCGATGCTCGTCTGTGTGGCGGTGGGTTACTTCGGCATTCAGGCGGAGATGGCCGCGCTCAAGGCGGGCGCGGGTTCGCTGGATGTGATGGAAAGCGCGTCGCGCAGTAAATTCGCCATGCTGCATGGGGTCTCGAGCGCGATCTACCTGGTGCAGAGCGTGCTGGGTATTTGGCTTGCGGCGGGGGCGAGGCGGCTGGCGGCGTGAGAGGCGCGTTCAGCCGGGTTTTCGCCGCGCCCGCGCCCTGGGTCTCCGGGAGCGTCTCGTCTCCCGCCCGGTCTTGCCGTCCAGGCGTCTTGAAGCGGATTGGCGGCTATTTTCCAGAACCGTCCGGCCAAAAGCGGGAAACGTCCGGCTCTTTTCCCGAAAACGCCGATTGTTTGCCGGGAGGTTCCGGCTTTTTCCAGAGCATGTTCCTGCTTTTTTCCAGAACCTTCCGGCTCAAAGCCGGAAGGTTCTGGAAAAAAGCAGGCGCTTCTCCCAAAAGCCGGGAAATATCCCGGAAAAAACCCAGGCGCGTCTGGAGAAAAAGCAGCGCCTTCCGGTAAATAATCGGCGTTTTCGGGAAAAGAGCCGGACGCTCGACGTTTCGCGCCAGGGCGCGCGCGCCTTGTGCCGGACGCTTCGCCCGCCTTGCCCGCTCCGTGGCGCGCGAAGGCGGAGAAGCCGGCCTTTTCGTCAGGCGTCGCCGGTTTCGTCAGGGGTTTCGCCGCCGCGCCGGCGGCGGGGAAAACGCTTGCGCAACTCCTCGTACAAGGTTCTGGCGTTGCCGATGTTGCGCTCGGCCTGCACCGCAAGGTTTGCGTAGACGCCGAGACTGGCCTGATACGCCTCGCTGCCCGCGATGAGCAGCAAGTCGTCCAGCGTATCGTTCGCCTGCGCAATATTGGTCGCGGCGACGCGCAAGTCCATGGCGTCGCGGTAATCGGCAGTGTAATCGGCTTCGTCGATGAAATTGGGCCGGAGAGAAGGGTTTTCGAGGAAAAATTGATAAGCCTTTTCGACGAAAGCAACGGATTTTTCCCCCATTTTGGGGAGATTGCGGCGGTCGGACGCCGTCAGCGCGATGAGATAAGGCGCGATGAGGTTTTTGATTTCACGCGATTTTGATTCAATCTGTTCCCGCACGTCGGCGGGAATGGCTTGCTTGTGGATGTTCTGGGTCATGAAAAAGCGCCTCCGGAAATGTCTTTCGCCGGATGACGAAAGAACCCGCGGATGATACGCCGCATGGATCGCTTTGTCGAAGTTCTTCAACCTGCGCGGCATCAAGCGGGATCGCGGGCGATTACGCCGCATGGATCGGCTTGTCGAAGGCCCTCCATATAACCTGCCGATAAGCTTCGATATTTTCCCGGGTTTGCCTTTCAGGGGAAAATGCGCTAACTTCCGGCAAGCGTCCCGGATGCGGGACGGATTCCAGCCCGGGGTCTCCAGCGCGAGCCCTCTCATCTCACTACCCAGAGCAAGACCGATGCGAAAAAAGAAACCGCAAAAAGTCCCCTACTACCGGATCGCCCCTTCGCTCATCCCCTTCGGCAATCCCAAGTGGAAGCGCCGCTACGGCGCGGAAGGCTGCATGCCGCTCATCACATCGCAGACGCTCTCCCTGGCCCGGCTTGCGCCGGGCGAAGCGCCCCCGCCTGAACCCACGCCCGCGCAGCGCGAAGCGCAACAGCTGGCGCAAGCGCGGCAAAAGCAGGCGGCGCAGCAAGAGAAAGAAAAAGAAAAAGAAAAAGCCAAGGCGGACAAGACGCCCGAAGAAGCGCCGATCGGGGAAGAAGCGGAAAACCTGAAGCCATTCGACCTCCAGGACATCCCCGGCGCAATGGAAAAAATGAAATGGCCCACCTCGGCGAAATTCGCCCGAAGATGGTTTTCCAGCCCGGCTTACATCATCCCCGGCAACGATAAAAATGTCGGGCGTCCGATGGACGATACGACCATCGCCCTGGATTGGGCGCTGAAGTTCGGCCGCGTTCGGGACAAATACGATGAGTTGCTTGCTGAAAGGGTTTACGATGCTAAGACAGCCATCCCGGACGTTCAGGATATTATAGAAAAGCATATCAAGGGAATCTTTGCGCATGACCGGCATGTGCGAGGTTTTAGCACCGCGCCTTTTCTAGTCGATTTGCAGCAATTCCACAACGATTGGAAATTTCAAAGCATCCTTCTTTCAACACGCGATACGGCAACCGCGGGCATCGTACTCAATGATCTTTCCGGCTCATTGGGCGGCTTCTTCATCCGTGCCGCCGTCGGGAATGTTCTTGTCACCAGCTCGAAATATTACACTTACAACAATGCGGACAACACCAAAACATGGTGCATGGAACCCAAAGTCCACTTGACGCATGTCTATGTTTATTTACACGATACCTATGAATTCAACGCGAAGCCGGAGGACAGGAAGTCACAATATCTCGGCCACTGGAACAAGACCGGCATGATTGTGACAACTATGGGAGTCATCAGTGATTTTGAACGAGTATGGCCTGGTTTTTTCAGGGTTCATTTTGACAAATCCCCTGCTTATCTCAATACGAGCGGAATGAAATACCCTGTCGACATCAGAGGAAAACGCCACAAGGAAGAAGACGTTTTCTGGCCGGTTTTCAATAGCGATTACAACGAATGGCGCAAAAAAC
>JAISCE010000034.1 GCA_031265765.1 Azoarcus sp. | reverse complement strand
GGGCGGGCTGGGCGCTCAGCGTGGCGATGAGCAGCCACGCGATCCGTCGCATCCAGCGCGGCGGCAGGAAGCCGGGCGGATGCGGGAGGGGCGCTCCGGGTCTATTCAAATGGAATAGGGGGGGGCAGATATGCCAAGCAAGATTTGTGCCATTTTTGTGCCGTTTTTATGAGTCGCCCGTCATCGTCATGGGATTCCCGCATGCGGGAAAAACGTAGCGGCATCTTACGCCTATTTAAATCGTCTGTGCAATAGTTCTCACGGTTTTTTTGGGGGGGCGGTTCGAGGGGGGAGAGTCGAACGGCTCTCCGGCGGCAGTGCTTCGCGCGCACCGGCTTGAATGGCAGAAGCGCGCCGTCAGTAACCGAGCGCCGGAATTTCTTCCCTTTGCTCCTGCCCAGCGCCGTTGAGCAGGCCGTAACGCTTGAGCAGCGCGCGCACGACGTTGCGGGAGATGCCCAACAGGCTGGCCGTGCGCACCTGATTGCCGTTGCAGTGCGCGAAGGCCTCGCGGACGAGCGTTTCTTCGACGTGCTCGTGGAGGGCGGGATGACCGGCGTCGAACAGGCCGCGCAGGGCAATGGGCAATAGTTCCCCCTCCTCGGCCGCCGCGATCGACGCTTCCCCGTCTTTTGCGCCGGGAAGGCGGGTGCGGGTAGCGGGCGCCGTGCGGTGCAGGCGCAGGTCGCCGGATTCGATGAAGCCGTTCTTCGAGACGATGAGCGCGAAATGGATGACGTTCTCCAACTCGCGGATGTTACCCGGCCATTCGTAGTCGAGCAGCACTTGGCGGGCCTGCGGGGAGATATCCGCTTTGCCCAGCCGCAGCTTGGCCCGGTAGTCTTCCATGAAATGCCGCGCCAACGGCAGGATGTCGCCGGGACGGCGGGCCAGCGTCGGCAAATTGACGACGGCGACGCTGACGCGATAGAACAGGTCGCGGCGAAAGTTGCCCGCCTCCACGGCGCGGGCGAGGTCGATGTTGGTGGCGGCGACGAGACGCACGTCGATGTCGACGGGGCGACGCGAGCCGAGACGCACGACCTGACGTTCCTGTATGACCCGCAACAGCTTCACCTGCATCGCCAATGGCAAATCGCCGATTTCGTCGAGAAACAGGGTGCCGTGCTGCGCGGCCTCGAACCAGCCGGCGCGCGCGCCCTGCGCGCCGGTGAAAGCGCCCGCCTCGTGTCCGAACAACTCGGCTTCGATCAGGTTTTCGCTGAACGCGCCGCAATTGACGGCGACGAAGGGGCCGCCGCGCCCGCTGATTTCGTGAATGTGACGGGCCAGCAATTCCTTGCCGGTACCGGTATCGCCCACGAGCAACACCGTGGCGCCGCTGGGCGCGACCAGATCGACCGTCTCCAGCACCTCGATGGAGGCCGGGTCGTGGAAGACCTGCGCTTTGGCGCGGATGGAGAGAACATGTGCGCCGCTATCGGGGAGCGTGAGAACCTTGTCCATGGTGACGACGAGTATATGGGTCGCGGCACGGTTCTCAAATCTCGTTTTTATATAACTAAAACGTCATCGTCTTGTCATCGTTATTCGATTTTCCAGGCGGCGCGCTCCCCCGCGAAGTCGGCGAGCAAATCGCTCTCCAAACGCGCGAATTCGGCAGAATCGCGCTGGCGCGGGCGCGGCGGATCGACGTCGATCACGCGCTTGATCCGCCCCGGACGCGGCTGCATCACCACGACGCGGTCGGCAAGGTAGATGGCTTCCTCGATGTCGTGGGTGACGAGCACCATGGTGATGCTCTCCTCGGCGGAAATGCGCAGCAATTCGTCTTGCAGGAAGTGGCGGGTAAAGGCGTCGAGCGCGCCGAACGGTTCGTCGAGCAGCAGCACTTCCGGGCGATTCACCAGGGCGCGGGCGATGGCCACGCGCTGCGACATGCCGCCGGAGAGTTGATGCGGAAAAGCGTTCTCGAAGCCTTGCAGGCCGACGAGTTCGATGTGCTCGCGCACCGATTTTTCTTTTTCTTCGGGACTCAGGCGAGTGTTGTTGAGCAGGCCGGTTTCGATGTTCTTGCGCACGGTGAGCCACGGAAAGAGGCGATGTTCCTGGAAGACGATGCCGCGATCCAGTCCGGTGTCGTCGACGCGGCGGCCGTCGAGCAGGATGTCGCCCTCGTAGTCGTTGTCCAGCCCGATGATGAGGCGCAGCAGCGTCGATTTGCCGCAACCGCTGGCGCCGACGATGGCGATGAATTCGCCGGGACGGATCGACAGGTCGATGTCGTCGAGCACGGCGAGCGCGCCGCCGTCGACGAGGTAGCGTTTGCGCAAACGGCGAATTTCCAGATTGGCGGCTTTGGTCATTCCAGGAACTCTCTTTCGTTCGGGGGCGACATGCCGTCATTCCCGCGAACGCGGGAATCCAGCGGCTTTGTCGTCGTTCGCATAGGGGTTGAAAGCGTTGGTGTAGATCTTCTTCACGTCGACCGCGCCCGCCGCGATCTGGCCGTCCTTCACCAGCCAGTCGAGCCAGATTTTGAAATCCTCGTCCTTGAGCGCGCCGCCCTTGGCGGGAATGCCGAAGCCCGTCCAATACTGGAGCAGGCGGTCGTTCTCGTTGCGTCCGCGCCTGGCGACGATCTGGCGGAAGCGTTCGACGACTTCCTCGCGCGGCGTGGCGCGCGCCCATTCGATCGCCTTCGCCATGCCGCCGAGCACGTGCCGCGCGGTGTTGGGATTGTCGCGCAAATAGCGATTCGTCATCACGTAGGAGCCGGCGCTGAAGTGCTGGTACAGGTCGTGGAAACCGAAAATCCGCCGCAAGCCGCCGTCGCCGGGCGGCCAATAGAGTTGCGCCATGTCCACCTGCCCCTGCCGTAGCGCCTGTTCCATGCTCGCCGGCGGCACCACGACCAGTTCGACTTGTTTGATGGCGGTCTTGTCCAGCCCGCCCCGTTGCAGGTATTCGGAAAGGCACAATTCGGCCTGCGCGCCCAAAGCGTTGACGGCGACCTTTTTGCCGGGCAGATCGCGCGCGCCGTGGATGCCGCCGTCCGCGCGCACGAAAAAGCCGCCCTTGACGAGATAAGCGCGTCGTCCGTGTCGTAGCCGTAGGAGGCGATGACCGCCGTCACCGGCGCGCCGGAGGCGACGACCTTGACGATGGCGCTGTTGAACGACGCACTGCTGATGTCGACGTCGCCGCTCAACAGCGTCTGGATGCCTTGCGGGCCGCCCATGGAAATGCCGACGTAATTCAGCCTGACCGGCGCGACGTAACCGAGATCGTCGGCCAGTTCGAGCAAATCCACGTAACCGCCTGCGCCGAGGTAGCGGAATTCCGTTTTTTCCAGCGGCGCGCCGTCGGCGGTGAAGACGGCGGCGTCGCCTTCGTCGCCGCAAGCGGCGAGCAGGAACGCCAATGCGAGGCCGGCGGCGATGGATATTCTCGTTGTCATGTTTCGCTCCGATGGGTGTTCCATGCGGTCAACCGTCGCTCCAGGGCGACGAGCAAAAAGTTGATGAACAAGCCGACCACCGTGATGCACACGATGCCGAGGAACATTTCCGGCACTTGGAAATTGTATTGCGAATAGATAATCAGATAGCCGAGTCCCGACTTGGCCCCGACCATTTCCGCTGCGATCAGAATCAGCACCGACATCGCCCCGGCCAAGCGCACGCCCACGAAGATCGTCGGCACTGAAGCGGGCAGGATGACCTTGCGGAACAGGCGCACGGGCGACAGCCCCATGGTGCGCGCCGACTTGACGAGCAACGGGTCGACGGTGGCCACGGCGGTGATGGTGTTGAGCAGGATCGGCCAGAAGCAGCCGTAGAACACAATGGCGACCTTGGAGGTTTCACCGATGCCGAGAAAGAGGATGAACACCGGCAACAGCGCGAGCGCGGCGGTATTACGGAACATCTCCAGCAGCGGATTGACCGCCTGCGCGAACAGGCGATAGCGCCCGATGGCCAGCCCCAGGGGAATCGCGGCGACGATGGCGAGCGCGAAGCCCGCCGCCGAGCGCCCAAGACTGGCGGCGAAATGTTGCGTCAACTGGCCGTTCGACAGCAGCTTCCAGGCCGTCGCCAACACTTGGCTGAACGGCGGCAGGAAAGCCGCATCGACCCAGCCGAGGCGCGGCGCGAGTTCCCACAACAGAAAAAATGCGGCCAAAGCGCCGCCGCGCCGCAGAGCGTGCAGGAAAATCGCGCCCAAGCGCGCGAAGGAGCCGCCGAGGGCGGCGGGCGGGGATAAAACCAGTGTGGATTCCTGTGCGGACATCTCTCGTTCTCCTTGGCGGAAATTCAGGCGGCGACCGCCAGGCGCCGCGCATCCCGTTCGTCTTCGCGGGCGCGCTCGCCGTCCTCGTGCAGCAAGCGCCATATTTCGTGGCGCAGCCGTCCGAATTCGGGATGGGCGCGGATGTCCTCGCCGGCCTTGAATTCCGGGGGAATGTCGATCACCCGTTCGACCCTGCCGGGGCGCGAACTCATCACCGCGACGCGCTGGCCCAGGAACACCGCCTCGTCGATGCCGTGGGTGATGAAGACTATCGTTTTGCCCGACACGCGCCAGATGCGCAGCAATTCGCATTGCAGGGTTTCGCGCGTCTGCGCGTCGAGCGCGGCGAACGGTTCGTCCATCAACAACACTTCCGGGTCGTAGGCGAGGCTGCGGGCGATGGCCACGCGCTGCTTCATGCCGCCGGAGAGTTCGTGCGGATGGTGGCTCTCGAAACCGGCCAGGCCGACGAGGCCGAGGAAGCGACGCGCGGTCTCGCGCCGCTCGGCCGAGGGCGCGCCCTTGGCCTCCAAACCGAATTCGACGTTGCCCTGCGCCGTCAGCCACGGGAACAGCGCGTACTGCTGGAAAACCACGCCCCGGTCGAGCGACGGTCCGGCGACGGGTTTGCCGTCGAGGAGGATTTGCCCGCCCGTGGGCCGCGTCAGCCCGGCGAGCAGGTCGAGCAGCGTCGTCTTGCCGCAACCGCTCGGGCCGACCACCACCATGAATTCGCCATCCTCCACGTCGAGCGTGACGTCGTCGAGGGCGACGAACGCCTCGTCCGCATGGCGGGAGCGGAAAGTCTTGCGCACGTTTTGCAGGCTCAGTTTGACGGTCATGGTTTTGTCTCCTGTCCGGTCGGGGATGGCGGCGCGTCGTCGCGGTAAGGGTTGTAGCGGTTGTCGCCCGCCAGACGCGCCACGTCGACCTTGTTCGCGGGCAATTCGCCCGTTTCCGCGTACCAGTCGGCCCAGCGTTGGTATTCCCGCGCGTCGACCAGTCCACCTTTGGCGGGAATGCCGACGCCGCGCCAATACTTGACGACGGCGGTGGTTTCGCCGCGTTGGCGGCGTTCGATGATGGCGGTCTGCGCGCCAACCACTTCCTCGCGCGGCGTGACGCGCGCCCATTCTATGGTCCGCGCCACCCCGGCGACGAAGGCCGCCGCCGCTTCCGGGTGGCGCTCGTAAAACTTGCGCGTGGTCACGTAGTAGCCGGCGGTGAAGGGGCCGAACAAATCCACGTCGGCGAAAATCTCACGCACGCCGCCCTTTTCTTCGAGGCGGTAGCGGAAAATCTCCCCGAACGAGCCGACGTCGATCTGCCCGTTGCGCAGCGTTTGCTCGACGTTGACCGGCGGCAGCACCACCAGCTCCACTTGCGCGATTTCCTGCGGAGTCAGGCCACCGCGCCGCAGGTATTCCTTGAGGACGACTTCGATGTGCGCGCCCAGCGAGTTGGTGGCGACCTTCTTGCCGATGAAATCGCGCGCGCCGCGAATCGGGCTGTCGGCGAGCACGTAAAAGCTGCGTTCCGTCTCTCCCTTCACGCTGCCGTAAGAGGCCACCAGCGAGACGAGATCGACGCCGGTCGCCGCCAGTTTGACGTGCGCGCCGTTGAAGGCGGAGGCCACGTCGACGTCGCCGGAGATCAAGGCCTGAAGATTTTCCGGCCCGCCGAGCGCGCCGCCGCGATAGTCGAGCTTGAGATCGCCGAGGTAACCGAGATCCTCGGCCAATTCCAGCAGCTGCACCGTATTGGGCGTGGACTGATAGCGAATGACGAGTTCATCGCCGCTGCCCTCCTCGCGCCCGCAGCCTGTCAGCAACGCCAAGGCGGCGAGCAGGGCGAACCAGAAATTCGTCATGGCGCGCGAATTCATTTTCATGCTCCGCGCCAGCGCAGGAGGCGGTTTTCCGCCCGTTGCGCCAGATGGTCGAGAAGCGAGCCGACGAGGCCGACGACGACCAGCCCCCAGATCACCAGCCCCACGTCGAGCGCCTCGCGCCCGTGGATGATGAGATTGCCCAAACCGCTGCCCCAATTGGCGAGGAGGAATTCCGAGCCGATGGTTGCCAACCAGGCGAAGACCAGCCCCAGTTGCAGGCCGACGAGAATCTTCGGCGCGGCGGCGGGCAGCAGCAGGCGGAAGACCCATTGCGCCTTGCTGAAACGGAAGACGCGCGCCACCTCGATATGGGTTTTGGGAATGCCGCGCACGCCCTCGAAGGTGTTGACCGCGACCGGATAGAAAGCCGAAGCGGCGATGAACAGAATCTTGGCGCCGTCGTCGTAGCCGAACCACGTCGAAATCAGCGGCAGCCACGCGAACAGCGAGATTTGCTTCAGGGCGTTCAAGGTCGGGTTGAAGGCGGCGTCCAGCCGCCGCGACAGGCCGAGCGCCACGCCGGAGGCGACGCCGAGCAGGCCGCCGATGGCGAAACCGGCGAGATCGCGGTAAAGACTGGCCCACAGGCCGGGGAAAAACGCCTCGTCGGCGAGGCTGTTCCATGCCGTTTGCACAACACCGGACGGCGAGGGAATCAGGCGTGGATCGACCCAGGCGCGCAGATAGGCGATTTCCCACACGGCGAGGAAGGCCAGCGGCAGCGCGAGGGCGCGCGGATCGAAACGGCGCGCGGCGGATTTGACGGCGGCGATCATGTCATAACCCCTTTGGATTCCAGGCGAGAAAATGGTTTTCCGTCTTCTGCAAGACCCAATCGAGGACGAAGCCGACGAGGCCGACGACGAGGATGAGCGCGAAGACGATATCCAACTGCATCACCTGCCGCGCCCAAGTCATCAGGTAGCCCAAACCTTCGCTGGAGGCGAGCAGTTCGACGAAGATCAGCGCCAGCCACGCCTGCATGATCCCTTGCCGGATGCCGCTGAAAATCGACGGCAACGCCGATGGAATGACGACGCGCAACAGCGTTTGCCGGGAAGTGAACGCGTAGACGCGCCCGACTTCCAGTAGATCGCGTGCAATGGCGAGGATGCCCTTGTAGGTGTTGACCGTTACCGGCACGACGACCGCGAAGGAAATCGCGACGATCTTCAACGCCTCGTCGATGCCGAGAAAGAGCATGAGCAGCGGAATCCAGCCGATGACCGGAAACTGCGCGAACACCTCGAAGCTCGGATGCAGATACGCCTTGGCGCGCGCCGACAGGCCGATGGCGAAACCGAGCGCCAGCCCGATCGAACCGCCGGCCAGCACGCTCCACGACACGCGCGCCAGGCTGATGGACAGATGCTCGCCCAACTCGCCCCGCGCAGCCAGATCAAGGAAGGTTTCCCACGTCTGGCGCGGACTGGGCAGGATTTGTACCGGTATCCACTCATACGCGCTTGCGAGTTGCCAGAGCGCGAGAATGGCGAGCGGCGCGAGCAGGCCGAGCGAGAATCGCGCGGCGATTTCGCCCGCGCGCGCCAGCGCCTTGTTCGGCGTCCTGCCGGTATCCGCCGCCACGAGCGGCAGCGACGTCGAAAGCGTTTGAGTATTCATGCCGCACCTTCTTCCTTGAAACGAGAGATTTCGGGCGGCTCGATCGCCGCCGCGCCTTCTTCCGCCGGACGCTTCTCCAGACGGAAGACTTGCCACAAAAAGAGCAGACAGAGCGCCCCCATGGGCAGAAAGATCGCCTGCAAACGCCACAGCCCGCCCGCGCTGCCGCCGAGCAGGCTGCCGAGGAAGCCGCCGGCGGGGCCGATCAACCCGGAGAGGCCGGAAACCCGGCCCATGCCGAGGCGCTCCCCGATGCGGGCGTAGGTCATGAAGTTGCCGATGTACACAGTGCCGAGGCCGACGCCGAGCAAGCCGCTCGCCAGCCACAACAGCGGCGCGCCCCAATGCCGGCTGAGCAGCAGCAGCGAGACGGCGAGCACGGCGAAGCTGGCGAGGTAGAAGCGTTTCATCCCCCAACGCGCCAGCAGCATGCCGGCGAGAAAGAGCGAAGCGACGAACGACGCGCCCTCGAAAGTCAGCAGCAAAGCGGCCTCGTGCTCGCCGAAACCATAGTCGCGCAAGGCGATGATGACGATGAAGAAGCTGAAGAACGCGCTCACCGCCTGGGTGAAGAACTCGAACAGGCTGGTGCGCCCCAATTCCGGCTCGCTCGCCAGCAAGCGCAACTGCGCGCCGACTTCGCGCCAGTTCAACGCCGGACGCGGTCCCGCCGCGCCCTGCGCCATCGTCCGCCGCCGTTCGACGGCGAAGGGCGTCACCGCCAAGGCGGCGAAAAAGGTTGCGCCGATGGCCAGGTAAGCGCCGGTAAAGCCCAGTCGTTCGAGCAACAGCACGCCGAGCAGCGGGCCGACGAGGAGAAAGCCGGTCATGTGCGCGCCGCGAAACCAGCCGGCGCGCGCCGCGCCGACGAACTCGATCTGTTGCAGAAACACGGTATTGAGCGACACGAAGCGCAAGGGCATGACGAAGCTGACGAAAGCGGTGGCCGCCAGCAAAAACCACACCGTCGGCACGGCGGGCGTCAGGCAGTAGGCAAGCCCGCACAACAAGCTGCCCGCGCACAACGGCAGGAACGGCCCATGCCGCTGCACGAGGATGCCCGTTGGCAGACTGGTGAACAAAATCCCCACGCCCTGCGCGGCGGCGATCAGTCCCAACTCGAACGCCGAGGCGCGCAGTTCGACGGAATAGAGCGCCGTCGCCACTCTGGCGATGCCGATCCCCAGCCCGGCGAAAGCCGCGAGCAGGATGAGTCCGGGCAGGAGGAAACGCCGCCGTTCGGTGTTCATGACGCGATGCCGCCTCAACGCGCCGGCTTGCCGTCTTTATCGAGCGGCGTCCAGTAATTCTCCAGCCCAAGTTCTTTCAGGGCGGTGTCGAGGTATTTCGGTTCGAGCCAGTCGTCGACGGTGACGTTCTTGCGGATCAGGCCGAATTCGAGCGCCTCGGCAACCGCCTGTTTGGTGCGGGCGACGTAATACTCATCGAGTAAAGGATTGTGGCGGAACTTCAGGTCGTAACCGTCCCAGTCGTTCTTGTAATCGACGTAGGAGTTGCCGCTTTGCGTCCACAATTTGTACTGCGTCTCGCGGTTCGCTTCTTCGGAACTCCAATGCGCCGCCTTGATGAAGACGTTCACGAACCGCTGCACGATTTGCGGATATTTCTTCTCGAACGCCTCGCCAACCCAAATCGTGGTGGGCGTTGTAACGGGATTGACGCCATATTTGCCGTCCGCGCCTTTATCGCCATATATCTCAAGCAGCCGCTTGGCGACGCCGCGCGATTCCAGCGCCCATGGCGTGGTGATGTTGCCGTCGATGTCGCTCGTGGCGAGCGAGGTGCGCGCCGCGTAAGTGTCCTGGCTGATGATGCGAAAATCCTTTTCTGTCAGCCCGTAAATCCGCAGCAAACGGGCGAGAAACAACTGGCCGTTCGTGCCCTTGAAGGTGGACAGTGTCTTGCCCTTGAGATCGGCGAGCGTCTTCGCCTGCGAACCCGCCGGCACCACGAAGTATGCCGGGCCGCCTTTCCCTGTCGAAAAGATGATTTTGTGCTTGAGTCCGGTCGAGCGTCCGACGATCAACGGCAAATCGCCGTGAAAACCGAAATCGACTTTATGGTTTGAAAAAGCTTCGTTGGTTGCCGGGCCTGCGCCGGGAAAGAAATACCAGACGATTTTGATGCCGTCTTTCGCAAATTCTTCTTCGAGCAGGCCGCGCAGGTGGACGTTGGCAACCACCGTGCCGCCGATCTTCGGTTTGCCGCCGACGCCGGCGGCGGAAACGCCCAGGCGGATTTCGGCGGGCTTGTCCTGCGCGAAAGCGGTTTGTCCGCCGAGCGCCAATCCGGCGGCGGCCAGCGCCGACAGGAAAGTATGCAACAGCTTTTTCATGATTTCGATGCTCCGTGGGAAGGATTCAGAAGGTGTATTGGAATTGGGTCTGGACTTCGGTGTAGTCCTTGCGCGCCGGGGTTTCGTGGTCGTACACGTAGCGGTTGACGCCGAATTGCAGCTTGGTGGTTTCCGCGAAGAACCAGTTGAAACCGAGCGTATGCACGCGCAGGGCATCGAAGCCGCGGCCCCGGACGTTGTAGAGGTCGTCGCCCTTGTTCGGGTTGTAATAGTCGAAGCGGTAATAGGACTGGATCGACTGCGGCCAACTGTCGTCGAACTTGGCGGCGGACTTCACGCTGTTGAAGAACTGGTCGCCGAACGTGTAGAACAACGTCAGCGTGTGCCCGACGCCGCGCGCGTTGCCGGTGTCCGCGCCGGTCGCCGACTTCGCGTAGCCGGTCCTGGCCCGGTAATACTCATAGGTCACGCCGAAGGGCGCGTGGTTGTAATAGATGTCGAAGCCATAAACGTCCTGGCGCGCCTTGCTGTCGATCTTGCCGGCGGCATTGGAGATGGGACGGGAGCCGTTATAGGCGGAAGCGCCGAACTTCAGTTCGCGGAACACGCTCGCGTAATCGACCGGCAGGGTGAAGGCGGCGCGCACGATGGTTGCCTTGCCGTTGTTGTTGTCGAGCTTGTTGCCGTAGCTGCCGTTGACGACGCCCGCCGCGTACTCGAACAACGGGGCGCGGTAATTGGCGGCGTAATCGACGAAAGGTTTGAAGTCGCCCCGGAACACCAGCCCGGTCTGCCGGGTCGCCAACCCCAGTTGCCCCACGGCGGTCGCCAGATTGATCGTCGGACGCAAGTCTTCGGTCGACTGCGCTTCGACGCCGAACGGCAGCAGTTGTTGACCGAGAGTGACGTTCAGCCGGTTGCCTTCGAGTCCATCGGTGGTCGGCAGGAGGTTGTAGCGAAGATAAGCGTCCAGCAGGTTGAAGTCGGCGCTGTTGCTGGCATGGGCGCTGGTTCCGCGCTTGGCGTAGGCAAAAGACAATTGGTATTCGAGATTCCTGCCTTCGACGTAATCCTTGTAGAGATTGCCGCGCACGCCAAGAATCGCCGTGGGCACGTCGAACGTGTGGTAACGCTCGCCATTGGGCGCGGGATTGCCGCTGGCGGCGCCTTCGCTCTGCGCCGAATAGCGCACCTGCACGGTGCCGAAAACCGTGGTGTCGCGCGTCGATTTGGCGTTCTTGCGTTCGTATTCGCGCTCGCGGTCGTACTTGTAGTTTTCGAGGTCGGCGCGCACGCCTTCCACGTCGTTGGCGGTGGCTTTTTCGTTGCTTTCCTGTTGCAGGGTTTCCACCTGCTTTTGCAGTTCGCCGATCGAGCGTTGCAACGACTCGATCCGCTTTTGCAATTCTTCGGTGTTCGCGGCCCATGCGGCGGGCGGGAACAGCGCCGCGCCCATCAGCGCCGCCGCCGCGATTCTGGTTTTGTGGGTGAACACGATGATTCCTTTTGTCGTTGAGGTTGAGCGGGAGGGGGGGGGAAAGCCGCCGGCCCCGCGAGGCCGGCGGGTGGAAACCCGCTTTGACGGGCGGGTAAGAATCAGGCGGCGGTTTTTTGGGGTTTTTCCGCGGGCAGCAAGGCTTCCACCGCCGTGCCCTTGAAGAAATCCGGGTTATTGGCGGTGTAGAACTCGTATGGCCCCTTGAACACCAGTTGCCTGAAATTGCCGGCGGTGATGATGCCTTCCTCGACCAATTGGAAGGTGTCGGCGAGGATCGTGTTGATTTCCGGCACGTCCCAGTGGCCGATGTCGGACGACCAGAACATGTTCACCTGCGTGTTGAGCGGCGCGGCCTTGGCGTTGAAGGCCAGCCCCAGCGTGCGGTCGTCGGCCTCGGTGCCGAAATAAAAGTTCGGCACGAAGCGGTCGCGGATGTCCTCGACGCTCTCGACGTCCGCCAGCGCGTAGTCGTCGAATTCCGGCTGCGCTTGGGTCGCGTAGTACTCGCCGCGCGCGCCAAAGGCCAAATACGCGATTTCGTCCTTCGAGAACGAGCGTCCGCCCCGGTTGAGATCCTCGCCGTATTTTTCGTACAGGTTGTGGAGGAATTTCTTGTCGACGCTGGCCGGATCGTACTTTTGCACCGCGTCGCGCCCGCGCTTGATCCAGCGGTCGACGAGATGGGTGAACACGTCCACGCCCCAACCCGCGCCGCCTTCGATCAAGCCGACGCGCAGTTGCGGGAAGCGGCGCGTGACGCCGCCGAAGAAAAGCGCCTTCGCCAGCGCCTCGGAGGCGTCGGCAAAGTGGCCGATGTGGTTGAACATGTAGTTGGTGGGCGAATTGCGCGAATCCCAGCCCTGACTGCCCGAATGGGTGGTCGGATTGACGCCCAGTTCGATGGTCTTGGCCCAGAACGGGTCGTAGTCGTAGTCGCTGTCGATGCCGAAGAAATCGAGATATTCGATGTGGCGCGCGAGTTCGGGATATTTGTCGCGCGGGTATTTTTGCGCCAGCGCCTTGATCGGGCGGCGCACCGCGCCGGGGATGATCGAGGTCTTCAGGCCGAGTTCCCTGACGGCGAATTCCAGTTCCGCGATGCCTTCCTGCGGCGTGTGCAGCGGAATCACCGCCACCGGGGTCAGGCGATCGGCATAGGGGCGGTAGAGATCGGCGTTATAGTGGTTCAAGGCGCGCGCGAGGATCGGGCGCAATTCGTCGTTGCCGTTGACCGAAGCGAACAGCACGATGTTGGGATAAACGACGCCGAAATCGCTGCCCAGTTCGCCCAAGCGTTCGTGGAGCAGCTTCGGGAAGGCGACGGTGCCGAGGTCGTAGGTGTTGCGCGCCGGCAGCGTCCAGAAGGGCGGACGGTTGATGCGCAGGTCTTGCCGCTCTTGCGGCGTGGAGCGGTACCATTTGTCGGCGAGGGTGTTGAGGCCGATCTTTTCGTGTTCGCGGAAGGCGTCCACGGCCTTCGCGCCGCCGTATTCATGGATGTAGTCTTCGAGCAGCGGGCCGAATTCGTTGGTGTGGATGTCGGTGTCGATGACCGGGTAATCCAGCAGACCCCGCACCTTGGCCGAACGGGACGAGGCGCGTTTGCGCGTAATGAATGCGTCAGTGACCGTGTTCATTGGAATGCTCCAATTTGAATTAATAAATGCGGAGATGGAATAAAGAATTCCTCGCCATCCATCCTTAAGCAAAGGATGTGCCTGGATGGTTTAATCCATAAAAACAAGCGTTTTTAATTAAAACTTGCCGAATACATGGTGTATCGTTTGTTGCGCCGCCACCAGATGGTTGCTGCAAATAGAACATATTGTTCGCACGGCAACATTGCGCGAAAAGAAACAGTGCTGCTGATTTTGCAGCAGCCCGTTGCCCAAAAAGCAGCGGCGCTCTGGCGCGCGGCGCGCAAGTCACTGTTTTACGAATAAAGACACCATTGGCACATGAATTGCATGACAGGCATTTCCAAACCATCGAGGATGGAGAAAACACATGAACGCTCCAAACGAAGGATTCATTCCCCTGAAACTGACACGCGACCGGGTGCTGCACAACATCGAATTGTCCGAACGGCTGTTCAACGCCGGCATCGCCATCGACCGTTCGGTATTGCGGGAACTGGACTACGGCAATTATCTCGAACAAGTGCATGGGTGTTTCAACATGAACCACAACGTGCACACGGCGACCAAACTGCCGCAGCAGTTCCGCGATCCGACCGGCTACAGCTTCAACATCCTGTTCGATCCGAAATCGCACTTCCGCATCGTTTCCGAAGACGGACATTTCTTTCTCGAAGACGGCGCTGAACGCCAGTTCGAGATCTTTTTCCAGAAAAAACCGGCGTGGTACGACAAGCGCACCTCCGACGGCACGCCGATGTCGCGCATCGCGCAATACACCGGGCGCGGCAAGATCACCATCACTTACAGCAATGAATGCTCGTTGCAGGAAAAGGGGCTGGACTGCCTGTTCTGCAACATTAACGCCACCAAGGCCGCCTACGGCGATCTCGAAGGGCTGGGCATCAAGACGCCGCGCCAGATCGCCGAAACCGTCAAGGCCGCCTATGGCGAGGGTTGGCGGCGGCTCACCGTGACCGGCGGCTTCATCCCCGAACGGCGCGAAGTCGACTACTACATCGACGTCGCCGAAGCCATCCAGCACGCGACCGGACGGCAAAATTTCTCCGGCTCCGCGTGCATCGGCGCGCCGCTCGATTTGTCCGTCATCGAAAAATACAAGGAAGCGGGCTACGAGTGCATCGCCACCAACATGGAAATCTGGGACAAAAACATCTTCAAGACCATTTGTCCCGGCAAAGAGCAAATCTGCGGCGGGCGGCAGAACTGGATCGACGTCCTGAAGCGCGAAGTGGACGTCTTCGGCAAGGGCTACGTGCGTTCGTACTTCGTTTCCGGCATCGAGCCGAAAGCGGCGCTGCTCGAAGGGCTGCAATATCTGATCGAATCCGGCGTGGTCGCCATTCCGCTGCAATGGAACCCGAATCCAGGCTCGGCGCTCGAAGGCCACCGCGCGCCCACCGCCGAGTGGTATCACGATCTCGTACTGAAAACCTACGCGCTGCTGCGCAAGAACGGTTTCCGCCACGAGGACTACTACCGCTGCACCAACGGCGGCGACGAGACGATTTTCGATTATCTCTACAACGCCGACGGCGACGTGTTGCCGTGGGAGCGCGACATCTATCCCGAACTCGTCGAACGGAAAGCCGCCTGACCATGAGCGACAACGTCAACCGCATCTCCTTCCACGCCCGCCCCGCCGGCGGCGGCAAACCCGTCGCCGCCGGCGGGGCGGCGAGCGCTCCGCCCGGCACGCACATCGCCATCTACGGCAAGGGCGGCATCGGCAAATCGACCACTACCTCCAACATCAGCGCCGCACTGGCCGAGGCGGGCTACAAGGTCATCCAGATCGGGTGCGACCCCAAGAGCGATTCCACCAACACCTTGCGCGGCAATCACTATCTGCCCACGATCCTCGACAGCGTGCGCGGCGGCAACAAGGTGCATCTGGCGGACATTTCGGCCACCGGCTTCAAAGGCATTTTGTGCATCGAATCCGGCGGCCCGGTGCCCGGCGTCGGTTGCGCCGGACGCGGCATCAACGCGGCGGTGACGCTGCTGCGGGAATTGCGTCTGTTCGAGGAATTCAAGCCCGACTACGTGCTCTACGATGTGCTTGGCGACGTGGTGTGCGGCGGCTTCGCCGTGCCCATCCGCGACGGCATCACCGACCGCGCCTACGTGGTGACGTCGTCGGACTTCATGGCCATCTACGCCGCCAACAATCTGTTCAAGGCGATCAACAAATACGCTCCCACCGGCGGCGCGAAGCTGGGCGGCGTCATCGGCAACGGCCTGTCCGCCGTCTATTCCAATGCCATCATCGACGATTTCGCCGACCGCACCGGCACATGCGTCGCCGGCTACGTGCCGCGCTCGCTCGTCGTTTCGCAAAGCGAGCTGTACGGCAAGACGGTGATCGAGGCCAATCCGAAAAGCGAGCACGCCGACATCTACCGTGCATTGGCCCGCCACATCGCCGACAACGACGATCTGGTGATTCCGCAGCCGCTCGGCACCAACGATTTGCGCGATTGGGCGCGCGACTGGGGAGACCGCGTGTTCAATCTGGACAATCTGGAAACCGGCGCACCCGCGGCCCGTGTGGCGGCATGACGGCCATCGACCGACGCGACGCGCTGACGCGGGAAAAGCGCAGCAGCGCCTTGAGCCATTATCACGGCACGCTCTCCACGCTCGTCGCCGACGCGGCGGGCGAGGAAATCCCGCAGCGCGTGCGCGCCTTCACGCAGGCGGCCTATGACGACATCCTCGCCACCCTGCGCGCGCTTTCAGGCATTCGCGGCGCGGCCATCGTCGTGCACGGCGCCGTCGGCTGCGCGGCGGCGGCCAACACGTTGGCCGAACCGGGACGGGCGCGCTGGTATTCGGTCAATCTGAGCGAACGCGATTCCATCCTCGGCAGCGAGGAGCCGTTGCGCCAGACCATCCTGCGCGCCATCGCCGAAGGCGCGACGGTCGTCTTCGTCGTCGGCACGCCGGTCGTGGCGATCAACAACGACGACGTGCATTCCGTGCTGCTCGAACTGGCGAACGAAACGGCAACGCCGGTGTTGCACGTCAACACCGACGGTTTCCGCTCGAAGACGCCGCTCTCCGGGTTCGACGCCGCGTTCCACGCCTTGTTGCAACTGGTGGAAGCGCCCGCCGCGCGGGAAGATTCTCTCAACATCGCCACGGTGAGCGAAAACGTCCACAACCTCGCCGCCGTCGCCGCGGCGCTCGACGCCTTGGGTGTTGCATGGAACCCGCTACCGCGCCTGTCGACGCTGGCAAACCTGCGCAAAGCCGGACGGGCGCGCACCACCGTGACGCTCGACGCCGACGAGAGCGAATACCTCGCCCTCGGACTGGAAAAAAATTTCGCCGTGCCTTGGCTGCGCGTTCCCGCGCCGGTAGGACTCTTGGCCACGCGCCGCTTCCTGCTCGCAATCGGAGCCGCTTTCGGCGTCGAAGACAAGGCCGAGGCTTACGCCACGGCCAGCGAACGATCCCTGGCGGCCACCCTCGCCGCGCAACCGCTCGACGGCAAGCGGGTATTCCTGCAAGTGGATACGGCGCTCGTCGAAGGTTTCACCGCCCTCGTGCGCGAACTGGGCGGCGAAGTGGCGGGACTGGCGCTCACCGGGGTCGATCTCAACAACCGCGCCCATCTCGCGCGGCTCGACGCCCTTGACGACATCCCGGCGATGGTCGCGGTCGGCCAGCCGTTCGAGGTCGCCAACATCCTCGCGCGAACCCCGATCGATTTCTACGTCGGCCCCGAACAGGTCGCTTTCGCCGCCCGTTTCGGGGCGACGCCGGTTTCACTACGCGACGTGGCGTATCTCGGCTACGCAGGCATCGAGGCGTTCGCCGCGCGCGTCGCCGCCCCGATGCCGGATTTCCGCGAGCGCATCCGCCCCCTCTACAGCGAGGGCTGGTTGAAGAAGACCGGCAACTGGTACGTGAAACGGGAAGTACGCTGACATGGCCAACATTCTTCATCCCCGCGCCGGCTGCGCGCTGCACGGTGCGTTGGCGACACTGGAAGCCATCGAGGGGGTCGTGCCCATCGTGCACGCCAACGCCGGTTGCGCCATCCAGCACGCGCTGGCCAACCGCGACTGCGGCGGCTACGTCGGCGGCTTGGCGACGCCCGCTTCCAACATCGTCGACAAACAGGTGATCTTCGGCGGCGGCTCCCGCTTGCGCGAGCAGATCAAAAACACGGTCAAGGTCATCGACGGCCAGCTTTACGTCGCGCTCGGCAGTTGTGAATGCGCGATGGTCGGCGACGACCTCGGCGGCATGGCGCGCGAGGCCGCCGAACAGGGTTTGCCGGTCGTCGCCAGCAACGTCGCGGGTTTTCACGGCGACGTGTATTGCGGCCACGAGCGCGTGTGGCGCGACTTGATCGACGCGCTGCCGGACGTCACCCTTGCCGCCCCCTCGCATGCGGAGGCGGACGCCCGCCCGGCGGTCAACCTGTTCGGCCTCTTTCCCGGCGGCAATCCCTATTACAAGGGCGATCTGGAAGAACTGCGCCGCATCGTCGAAGGCATCGGCGCGCGCGCCAACGTCTTCTACGGCCCCGGCGGCGCGGCGGCCCTGCAAGCCTTGCCGCGCGCCGCGCTCAACGTGGTTTTCTCCCGGTGGGGCGAAGCGGCGGCGGCCCGCCTCGAAGAAAAATACGGCACGCCGCAACTGGTGTTCGATGCCGCGCCGCTTGGGCTGGAAGAAGTGGCGCTTTTCGCGCAAGCCCTGGTGGAGAAACTCGATCTCGACGCGGCAGCCGCCGAACGTTTCGTCGAACGCGAGGAGGCCCTGGCCGAATATTTCCTGCTCGGCGCGGCGGATCGCTATTTCGACGAAGCGGTCGGCAAAAGCGCCGCCCTCGTCGGCGACAGCGAAACCGTACTGCGCATCGGCGGCTTTCTCGCGCGCGCTTTCGGCGTCGACATCCGCGCCGCCGTCCTCACCGACCGCGCGGCGGACGCGGAAGAAATGCCGCTCCCCGCCTTGCCGTGGCCGACGCGCGCCACCGCCGACGCCGGCGAAATCGACGCCATTCTGCGCGAGAGCGGCGTCGAACTGATTTTCGCCAGTTCGCTGGAAGCGCCCGTCGCCCGCGACCTGGGCGCGGTTTTCCTGCCGGTGTCGCATCCAGTGCTGGATCGGGCGATCACCATTGATACCTACGTCGGCGCGCGCGGCGCGCTGCGGTTGACCCGCGATTTCCTGACGGCGGCGCGGCAAATCGCGCGCGTCGGCGAAGCGCGTCTCTTGGCGGCGATCCGCGTTTGAGCCGCCCATGCGAGGAGCAAAGAATGGCTGAAGCGAAAACGGTATTCATCACGGACGGCAACAAGGGAATCGGCCTGCACATCACCCAGCTGTTTCTTGAGAAGGGCGACACGGTGATCGTGGCGGCGCGGGACTTCACGGACTTTAGCGAAGCCCACGGCCCGCGCGTGCGCACCATCGCCTTCGACGTCACCCGCATCGACGACATCCCCGACCTCGTCGCGCGAGTCGGGCCGGTAGACGTGCTCGTCAACAATGCCGGCGGCGCGCAGGGACTGACGCCGGAGGCCTATACGAGCAAGGCGCGCAACGACATCCTCAACCTGAACGCCGCCGCGCCGGTGGCGTTCATCACCGCTTTCCTGCCGGGGTTCCTCGCCCAAGGAGCGGGTCGCGTCGTCAACGTCGCCTCGCAAGCGGGCGTGTTCGGGCATTACGACATCTGGTACGGCGCGACCAAAGCCGCGCTCATCAATGCGACGAAAAGTTTCGCCAGCCTCTACGGCAAGCGTGGGCTGATCGTCAACGCCGTCTCGCCGGGGCCGGTCGAAGGCGACCTCATCGCGGCCGCCCCGAAGCAGGAACGCTTCGAGAAAGTCAAGGCCCGCACCATTCTCAAACGCTACGCCTTGCCGCGCGAAGTGGCCGAAGTCGTGTATTGGCTCGCCAAGGAAAGCCCGGTTTACCTGAACGGCGAAAACTATCTGATCAACAACGGCGTGACTTCGCTGGACGCCTGAAGCGCGCATCGAACCAGAATACCGGAGAAAAACATGACCCGTTTCGACCCCGCCAAACGTTCTTCGCTCGCCCGACTGGCCGGGCTGTCGGCGCTGCCGATGCTCTCGCCCTTGTCGACGTTCGCCGCCGCGCCCAAACCCGCGTCGGTTCGCATCGGCTTCCAGAAAGGCACCGCCATCCTGATCGTTTCCAAAGAACGGCGCGATCTCGACGTCGGGCTGCAAAAAGCGGGCGTCGGCAAAGTCGATTGGATCGAATTCCAGTTCGGCCCGCCGATGCTCGAAGCCGTCACCGCTGATTCCATCGACATCGGTTCGGTAGGCGACACGCCGCCCATCTTCGCCCAAGCGGGCGGCGGCGACATCCTTTATGCGCTGGCGGTGCCGTCCAGCCCGCACGGCATCATCGCGCCGGACGGCTCGTCGATTCGCGCGCTGGCCGATCTCAAAGGCAAGCGCGTCGCCTTCGGCAAAGGGTCGAGCGCCCACAACATCCTGCTCAAGGCGTTGAAACTCGCCAGGCTGGATTACAAGGACATACAGCCGATCTACCTCGGCCCGGCGGAAGCCACCGCCGCCTTCACGGGCGGCAAAATCGATGCGTGGGTGATCTGGGATCCTTACTACGCGCTGGCCGAGGAGCAACTCGGCGCGAAAGTCGTCGCCAGCACGGAAAAAACCCCCGAATTGGCGAGTTATTCTTTCTATGTCGCCAACAAGCGTTTCGCGCGCGAGCATCCGGGCGCCCTGCGCGCCGCGCTCGATTCGATCATCGACACGATCGCTTGGGCGGACAAACACCGCGACGAAGTAGCGGCGCTGGCGGCCAAGAACACCGGGTTGCCCTTGTCGATCCAGCAACGCGCCTTCGCACGCGCGCCGATCTCCCATTTCGCTTTCAGCGAAGAAGTGCTCACGCAGCAACAGGCGACGGCGGACGAGTTCTTCGCGCTGAAACTGATTCCCAGACGCATCGACATCCGCCAGATCGTCTGGCGCGGATGAAGCGAGTCGCCGCGCAACGGGCCTTGTTTCGCTTGCTTTCGTAACTTATTGATTTTATGGTGGGTCGTGTGCGACTCGAACGCACGACCAACGGATTAAAAGTCCGCTGCTCTACCAACTGAGCTAACAACCCAAAAGAGCCGTTCATGGTAGTTTGGGACGGAACTTTCGTCAACCCAGGATGCCTGCATGCCTCGCCCGGTAGTACGCCCGGAAACGGACGTACTACCGGCAATGCTGCTGCCCCCCTTCCCTCGCAGGATGGCGCGGCGGCTTGCCCAGGTCGCAGGCGGCTTCCGGAGCAGTCCCCTCTATTGCACCCGGCTGCCGTGCTCGTTCACCAGCCGCGCCTGCACGTCGCCGGTGACCGGCACATAGCCCGCCGCGGCGACGGCGAATTCGCTTTCGCCCGCGCAAAGCGATTTCAGCCGCGCCTCGAAACCGTCCATGTCGGCCATCGGCACCGAGGCGGTAATCAGCGTCCAGCCGCTCGCGGGGCTGTCGGTGGCGGTGACGCGCCCGCGCCGCCCGGAAAGCTCGGCGCTGACATTGCCGAAATGGGCGTCGGCGACCCTGACCTGGACTTCGACGATGGGTTCCAGGATTTGCGGGCGGGCGGCGAGCACGGCATCGATGAGCGCATGACGTCCGGCTGTAACGAAGGAAATCTCGTTGGAGTCGACGGCATGGTGCTTGCCGTCGGTGATGACGATGCGCAGGTCGTGGATGGGATAGCCCGCGAGCGCGCCTTCGACGATGGCCTGGCGGACGCCTTTTTCCACGGCGGGCATGAATTGCACGGGGATCGCGCCGCCTTTGACTTCGTCGCCGAACTCGATGCCCGCGCCGCGCGCCAGCGGTTCCACGCGCAGGGCGACTTCGCCGAACTGGCCCGCGCCGCCGCTTTGTTTTTTGTGCCGGTAGCGCGCTTCGCCGGAGGCGGTAATGGTTTCGCGGTAGGGGATCGCGGGCGAGGCGGTGTCGAGTTCGAGGTTCCAGCGCGCGGCGAGTTCTTCGAGAAGAATTTTCAGGTGCTGTTCGCCGAGACCGCGCACGACAGTATGGCGGCTGCGGATATCGTAGCCGACTTCGATGCAGGGATCTTCGTCGGCAAGACGGGCGAGCGCCTCGCCCAAGCGTTGTTCGTCGGCGGCTTTGCGGGCGATGAGGGCCAGTCCGTAGACGGGCTGCGGATAGGCGGGCGGGCGAAGGTGAAGGAAGTCTTCGTCGTGTGAGTCGTGCAGGACGGCATCGTGATGGAGGTCTTCGATGCGGGAGACGGCGCAGAGGTCGCCGGGAACCGCGAGCCGGGTTTCGATGGTGCTTTGCCCTTGCAGGCGCAGGAGGTGGGCGACTTTGAAGGGTTTGCGTCCATCGCCGATGAAAAGGGAACTGCCCGGCGCGATGCTGCCCTGATGAACGCGAAAAAGCGCGATCTTGCCGCGATAGGGATCATTGCTGATCTGGAAGACGTGCGCGAGCGCATGGCGCGCGGGGTCGGGAACGATGTCGACGGGCACGGCGGCGCTGCCCTCGCCTTTGAGGAATTGCGGGGGATTGCCTTCGGTGGGGTCGGGCATCAGCTTGCCGAGAATGTCGAGCAGTTCGCGGATGCCCGCGCCCGTCTGGGCGGAGACGAAGCAGACGGGAATCAGATGACCGTCTCGCAGGGCGGCCTCGAAGGGCGCATGGAGTTGTTCGGGTTCGAGCGCCTCGCCTTGTTCGAGGTAGCGCGCCATGAGGTCTTCGTCGAGTTCGATGACCTGGTCGACGATGGCTTCGTGCGCCGCGCCGACGCTGGAGAAGGCGGTCGCGGCATCGGCGTCGGGGGCGAAGAAGCCATCGACCACGGTGGAAGCGTCCGGCGAAGGAAGGTTGAGCGGCAAGCATTCGCGACCGAAAGCGGCGGCGATATCTTCCATGAGCGCGCCGAAATCGCCGCCCGCGTCGATTTTGGTGACGACGATGAAGCGGCATTTGCCTTCGGCCGCCGCCATCATCCGGCGCGCGCCGCTTTCGACGCCGGAAGCGGCGCTGATGACGATAGCGGCGGTTTCGACGGCTTCCAGCGTCGCCAGCGCGCGTCCGGCCAGATCGGGCAATCCCGGCGTGTCGAGCAAATTGATCCAGTGCCCGGCCCATTCCAGATGAGCCAGCGTGGCCGCGAGCGAGTGCGCGCCCGCGCCGTTGCCGCTGTCTTCGATGCCCGCCGCGGCAAGCAGGGCTTTTATCAACGCCGTCTTGCCGCTGCCGGTCTGGCCGAGCAGAGTGATATTGCGGATGTCGTAAACCGAGCTTGGCGTCATGGCGTTCCCTTCCTTGTCCGTTGTATGGGTAATGCAATAGGCGAAGTTTCTGCCATCCAGAGGCTGCTGGCAATGCGAATACAGAACCGAGCGACGGGCGCGGGCGTCATCCCGCGGTTTTTTCGCGCTTTGGATGGGCGCGCGGGCACCTTACACTACATGCTTTCAACTTCGCGGCAGCGAGCGTTCACATGAAATCAGATGATGCCCACGTGACGGTTCACCGCGCCGATTACCGTCCGCTGGCCTGGACGGTCGAGCGCATCGACCTGCACTTCCGCCTCGACCCCGATGCGACCGTAGTCACCAATCGCATGATGTGCGTGCGCAATCCGCTGGCCGGGGACGGCCCCTTGCGGCTATGGGAGGAGGAACTCGAACGTCTGTCGATATCGGTCGATGGCCAGCCGGCGGTCTTGCGCGAAGCCGATGGCGCATTGGAAATCGATGTGCATGCAGCCGGCGGACGCGCCACGGTCGAGGTCGTCACCCGGATCGACCCGCGCGCCAATACCGCGCTTTCCGGGCTGTATCTATCCAACGGCGGGTTCTTCACGCAGTGCGAGGCTGAAGGATTTCGCCGCATGACGTGTTTTCCCGACCGGCCCGATGTCATGGCGCGCTATACCGTAACGCTGGAAGCGAAACGCGAACAATGCCCCGTGCTGCTTTCCAATGGCAATCTGGTCGAATCCGGCGATCTTCCCGACGGCTGGCATTATGCGAGATGGGAAGACCCGTTTCCGAAGCCATCCTATCTTTTCGCGCTGGTGGCGGCAAAGCTGGCGGCGTTGGAGCGCGAGGTCGAGACGGCTTCCGGGCGCAAGGCGCTGCTCCAGATCTGGGTCGAGGAGGGCAATACCGATCGCGCCGGACACGCACTCGATTCACTCATCAACGCCATGCATTGGGACGAACGACGTTTTGGGCTGGAGCTCGATCTCGATCGTTTCATGATCGTCGCCGTAGCCGATTTCAACATGGGGGCGATGGAAAACAAGGGACTCAACATTTTCAATGCCAAATACGTACTCGCCACGCCGGAAATGGCCACCGACGCCGATTACGAAGGCATCGAGGGCGTCGTCGCCCACGAGTATTTCCACAACTGGACGGGAAATCGCGTGACTTGCCGCGACTGGTTCCAATTGACGCTCAAGGAGGGGCTGACCGTTTTCCGCGACCAACAGTTTTCCGCCGACATGCTCGCCCGCGCGGCGGGTGAAGAAGGCGCGGCTTCGGCGCGGGCCGTCAAGCGCATCGACGACGTGCGCACCTTGCGCGCGGCGCAGTTTCCGGAAGACAACGGCCCAATGGCGCATCCGATCCGCCCCGAGAGTTACCGGGAAATCAACAATTTTTACACCGCCACGGTGTACGAAAAAGGAGCGGAAGTCATCCGCATGATCCATACCCTTCTCGGGGCGGAAGGTTTTCGCGCCGGGATGGATCTTTATTTTGAATGCCACGATGGTCACGCCGTGACCTGCGACGATTTCGTCGACGCGATGGCCGTGGCCAGCGGCGCGGATCTTTCCCAATTCATGCGCTGGTACGCCCAGGCGGGCACGCCGAGAGTGAAAGCCTGCGGGCAATGGGATGCCGAAAGCGCCAGTTATTCCCTCACGCTCTCGCAGTACACCCCGCCCACGCCGGGGCAGGCGCACAAAGAGCCGCTGGTGATTCCGGTCGCGGTCGGGCTGATCGGCCCCGACGGCCGCGACTTGCCGTTGCGCCTTGAGCACGAAAGCCCTGCCGGGACGGTCGCCACCCGAATCCTGACGCTCGACCGCGCAGAGCGGACTTTCCGCTTCAGCGGCATCGCCGTCAATCCCATCCCCTCGGTACTGCGCGGTTTTTCCGCGCCGGTGATCCTCGAAATCCAGGAAGACAATACTCGTCTCGCCTTCCGCATGGCGCACGATGCCGACCCTTTCAACCGCTGGGACGCCGCGCAACGCTACAGCGAGCGGACGATCCTGGCGCTGGCCGCCGATGCGGACGCGCAGATGCCGCCGGACTATATCGACGCTTTTCGCGCCCTGCTCGTCGATGAGAAGCTGGATCCCGCCTTCCGTGCCAAGGCGCTCGCCCTGCCGTCGGAAAGCTATCTGCTCGAATGCATGAGTCCCGCCGATCCAGCCGCCCTGCGCGCGGCGCTCGTCGTCCTGACGCGCAAGCTTGGGGCCGCGCTGGCCGGCGACTTCTACGCGCTTGCCAGGACACTGTGGGTAACGGAGCCGTACCGCTACCATCCCGCCGACGCCGGGCGGCGCGCGCTCTCCAATCTGGCGCTGCGCTATCTCGTCGCGGGCGGCGACGCCAGGGGCGCACCGCTCGCCCTGTCCCGTTTCGGTTCCAACGGCAACATGACCGGATACATGGGCGCGCTCGCCGCACTGATGACGGCCCCGGAAGACCCGGCGCGCAACGCGGCGCTCGCCACCTTTCGTTCGCGCTTCAACGGCAATGCGCTGGCGCTCGACAAATGGTTCGCCCTCCAGGCCGCCGCATGGAGATGGCGCGAACAGGCCGGCCCGGTTCTCGCCAAGGTACGCGAACTGATGAAAGACCCCGCCTTCGATCTGTCGAACCCGAACAAAGTGTATGCCCTGCTGGGAGCGTTCTTCCGCGGCAATCCCGGCGAATTCCACAGTCCCGGCGGCGAGGGCCATGCCTTCTGGGCCGATCAGGTGCTCACGCTCGACGCCATGAATCCGCAGGTCGCGGCACGGCTGGCGCGGGCGCTGGAAAGCTGGCGGCGCTATACGCCAGCCTTGCAGGCAAGCATCCGGACGCAACTTTCGCGAGTGAAAGATACGGCGAACCTCTCGTCCGGCGTGGCGGAAATCATCGACAAGGCATTGGCAACAAGAATTTACGATGGGTAAATAGATTCGGCTGGTCTTACTGTGTCACAAAAGTAGTATTTTATTCATTCGTCCGCAGCAGGGACACAGCGGGATGCGAAGGAGTAGTGCATAGTTGAGTTTGTGGCGTAGCGTGGTGATCGAGTGAGCCACATGACGCTGGGCGCGAAGCAGAGCCTCTGGGGAGGTAATCCTTGGGAATAGCAGGCATTTTGCGTTCGATAAAGTTTTTTTCATTGCCCGCGTGTTTGTCGTCGATCAGTCGCTCGGCCATCAAAAACGCATAGGCCGCAATACTCAGGCTCGCATGATGATGAAATCTGTCAACGCCAACTATCGTCGAACTTGCTCTTTTTATTCAACCTCAGAATAACAATTTTGTCTTCTAAGCCATCCCCATTGAAATCCCCTTTCTCCAAATCAGCAACAGTTTCTCCGAACTTGATAGACACTTGCTCAGTGATATTTTGGAGATTCTCTACAAAATGCTCGTCACAAGAAAACTGATCCCTAGCTGATGCCATGGAAGACAATAAGATTAAAGCATACATAAGATATTTTATTTTCATTTTATTACTCTGGTGAGCGATTCATGCCAAAATGGCAAATAACTGAGTCTGTAAATTAAACTGTGTAACTGCATTTTGAAAAACAGGCGGAGAAGCCGCGGAAGGAGCACAGAGTCATGACCCAGAAGCCCGAAATACTGGACGAGTTACTGAAGGACTGCA
>JAISCE010000026.1 GCA_031265765.1 Azoarcus sp. | reverse complement strand
GGCGCAAACCGCCGATTATGCGAAACGGGCCGGGGCGGACGAAGCGCATCTTTTCATCTTCGACCGCGAATCGGGCAGGCCGTGGGACGAGCGCATCTGGCGGCGGACGGAGAAGTTCGAGGAAAGGGACATTGCGGTCTGGGGGGCATGATTTCGGGCAGTGGGAGCTTTGCTCACGGTTTTGCCGTTGCTACACGCTTCTTGCTGAGCGGCCTGGCAGCGCCGTCTCTCGCAAGCCCTCGATACAACGGAGAGTGGAGAGAAAGCATTTTCAAGTAGAATCGCCAAGTTATGCGGCGGCCTTGTGCCTTGCCGGATCGCTTTCGCTGAAAACGCATGAATTAGCCATTTGACGGCGCGGTCTCAAGCGCCGTCCCCGTTTTTTCAAAGGAATGGCCTTGAGCGCCCAACACTCCTCTCCCCAATCTCCGCTTTCCTACCGCGATGCCGGCGTCGACATCGAAGCCGGCGATGCGCTGGTCGAGCGCATCAAACCCTTCGCCAAAAGAACCATGCGTCCCGAAGTGCTTGGCGGCATCGGCGGCTTCGGCGCGCTGTTCAACCTCTCCGGCAAATACCGCGATCCCGTGCTCGTTTCCGGCACCGACGGTGTCGGTACCAAACTCAAGCTCGCCTTCGCGCTCGGCAAACACGACACCGTGGGGCAAGACCTGGTTGCGATGAGCGTCAACGACATCCTCGTGCAAGGCGCCGAGCCTTTGTTCTTTCTCGACTATTTCGCCTGCGGCAGACTCGATGTCGACACGGCGGCCACGGTCGTGCAGGGTATCGCCCGCGGCTGCGAACTCGCCGGCTGCGCCCTCATCGGCGGAGAAACTGCCGAAATGCCGGACATGTATCCGGACGGCGAATACGACCTTGCGGGTTTCGCCGTCGGCGTGGTCGAAAAAACCGACATCATCGACGGCTCGCGCATCGCGCCGGGCGACACGGTGCTAGGGCTGGCCTCCAGCGGCGCGCATTCCAACGGCTATTCGCTCATCCGCAAGATCATCGGCCTTGCGGAACCCGACCTCGCCGCCGATTTCCATGGCCGTCCCTTGCGCGATGTCCTGATGGAGCCGACCCGGATCTACGTCGAGCCGCTGCTCGCGGTCTTCCGCGAGCAGCCCGGCGCGATCAAAGGGCTTGCCCACATCACCGGCGGCGGCCTTGCCGAAAACGTGCCGCGTATCCTCGGCGGCGGCCTTGCCGCCCGGATCGACGCCGGAAGCTGGCCTCTGCCGCCGCTTTTCCAATGGCTGCGGCAGGCGGGCCGGATCGAACAGGGGGAAATGTATCGCGTCTTCAACTGCGGCATCGGCATGGCGGCGGTCGTGGCGGCGGAAGACGCCGAAGCCGTGACGGAGCGCCTCGCCGCTGCGGGCGAAACCGTTTATTGCATAGGCCGCATCGACCGGCGCGGCGCGGGCGAAGCGCAAATCGGTTTCTTGCCGGAAAGCCGGCTTTGAATGTCTATTGCGGGCTGTAGTGCAGGCCGATGAAGGCATTGAAACCGCCGGTATTGTAGTAGCGCACGGTTTCGTATTTTTTGTTGAAAAGATTGTTCAGGCGGCTTTCGATGCGCAGTTCGGGCGTCAGCGCGTAGCTTGCGGTCAGGTTCGCCAGGACGTAGCCGCCCAGGGTTTCGCTTTCCGTATGGTTGTCGTAACGTTTGCCGACCGCGACGATTTCCGTGCCAACGTTGAATTTTCCCCACTCGCGGGCGAGATTGAAGATGGCCGAGTCGCGCGCGCGGCGGCCCAGGCGGCGGCCGGTGTCGTCATTGCGCGCGTCGAGCCGGTCGTAGGCCGCGCCCAGCCGCCAGCCGTCGAAGATGCCGGAATAGGCAAGCGTCGCGCCGGAAAGCTTGGCTCTGGAAATGTTGTCGGCTTGCCATGTGATGGGGTTCGAGGAGATCAAGTCCTTGACTTTATTGCGATACACGGTGAGCGATGCCGTGTGCGGGCCGCGCTCCCAGATCAGGGCGGCTTCGCGGTTGCGGGCTTTTTCCGGCTTGATATCCGGGTTGCCGTAGCCCCACGATTTCGTATAGAGCTGGTAGAGAGACGGCGCCTTGAAGGCGGTGCCGTAACCGATGCGCGCGCGCCATTCCGGCGCGATCCGGTAGCCATAGGCGAGGCTGTAGGTGTTTTCGCGCCCGAATTCGGAATGATGGTCGGAACGAGCGTTGACTTGCCAGTCGTGATCGCCGAGTCTGGCCATCCATCCTGCCATGAAGGCGTCGTTGGTCATGTGGCTGGTCTGGTAGTCGGCTTTCGGCCCGGCGTTTTGACGCAGCCGCTCGCCCGCCAGTATCAGTTTGCCGAGCGGCAGTTCGATGTCGTTCTGCCACGTCAGTTGCCGGTTCCGGGTGAATAGTTTGCTTCGGTCGCCGCCTGCGCCGTAACTTTTCTCGTCATCCACGGCTTCGCCGTATTGAAGGGTGCTCGTCCAGCGGTCGGAGAAAAAGCGGTTTTTGCTGAATAGTTGCCATTGCCGGGTGTCGAACCGGCTCCGGTAGTCGTCGACACCGTTCGGTGTGCCGTAGGGAGGCACGTTGCCGCTGTCGTAATGCACCATCCCCCGATTTTCCCGGTAACTCAAGCCGAACTCGTGCTTTTCCGCAGGCAGGAAAGACAACGAAACCGCGCCGCCCGTGTTGCGGTAGGCGTCGTCGTCGGCATCCTTGTTGGTGGCGTGCCGTTGCGCGGAAATTCCATCGGTTGCGTAATGGTTTGCCGCCACATGAAAGCGCCAGTGCTCATCGCCGCCGGAAAGTCCCGCCGTTGCCTTGCGCGTGGCGTGCGAGCCGTAACCGGCGGAAGCTTCCGCCCGCAGGCCGGGTTTGCCGCGGCGAGTAATGATGTGGATCACTCCGCCGATGGCATCCGCGCCGTAAAGGGTTGCCGCCGGGCCGCGCAGGATTTCGATGCGCTCCACGTCGCCGAGCGGCATGAAACGCAGCGGCGAGCCGCTCAGGTCGACGGAGTTGATGGGAATGCCGTCGACCAGCACTTTGGTCTGATCGGAATTCGCGCCGCGTATATAAAAAGACGACGCTGTTCCCGCGCCGCCGCTGGTGTTGACCTGGATGCCCGGCTGGCGCGCGAGCAAGTCGACGATCGTTTCCTGGCCGCTTCGCCCGATTTCTTCGCGATCGATGACTGTGACATCGGCGAGCACATCGCTCGCCCGCGTTTCCTGCCGCGTGGCGGTGACGACGACGGTATCGAGTTCCGCCACGTCTATGGCATTTTGGGCAAAGGAGGGGATGGGCGCGGCGATGGCCGCCAGGCACAAGGAGGCCAGCAATTTTTTGTGAATGGGCATGAATGGGCTCTCGTCCGGCCGCGTCCCCGCAGGCCGGAATCATGGTCGAAAAAGGGAAACGGCATGGCGGCGGGGGCAAGGAAGCGGCGCCGCCCCGCAGCGTCTCCATTGGCTCGCATCTGGCCGGTATCCGGGCTTGCAAGTCTTGATCCGCCGCCTTCCCAGGCAGGACGCCCAGTGGCATGAATGGCGGATCCGCACTTGCTTACCGTTGCGGGGGCAGCAGCGGCATTGCGTCCGAAGGACGCGCACCGCTTTCCCGTTCAACCGCCGGTTACGAGGCCGGCGGCACCAAGAGTGCGAAAACTCCGGCGCGTCCCCGGTTTCTGTTTGGGACACACCAAAGCGGGGTGCAGGCTAACATGGCGTTCGCGGAAGATGCAATCGGGCATTTCCCGTGCGATGGCGGCGAAATCGGGCGCGGAACCGCATGGAATGTCGTTGGGATGCCGTTACACGGACATGTTCATGATGTCCTGGTAGGCCGACACCAGGCGGTTGCGCACTTGTACCATTTGCTGGAATGAGAGATTGGCTTTTTGCAGGTTGAGCATTACGTCCTGCAAGTTGACGTTGGGGTCGCCGCCGGAAAAATCCTGGGCCATCGTGCGGGCTTCTTGCTGTGCCGCGCTTACGTCCTTGAGCGCGTTGTCGAGCGCATCGGCGAAGCTGACGCCGCCGGCAGGCGCATCGTTGCCGTGAACGGGCTTGTTCTGGGCCGCTTGCGACACCGAGCGCAGTTCTGAGAGCATCTGTTCGATTCCGCGGGTATCCATAGTCCTCGCTCCGGAAGCGGATTCATTTCATTCGAGCATAGCAGAGCAATCGCCGTGCCACCATCGCATCCACCTAGACGTCGTAACCTTCGTCGCGGTATTGCTGGAGTTTGTAGCGCAGGGTTCGCTCGGAAATGCCCAGTTTCTCGACGGTTTTTTTGCGCGAGCCGTTCATTTCGCGCAGGGTGGCAAGGATGTAGTCGCGTTCGAGGTCGCGCATGTTGCCCGGTTTTGGTACGGACGCGGCGGGAGCCGGGGCGGCGGCATGGGAGGCAAAATTTACCGCCATTGCGTTTTTTGCGGCTATCGTGGCCATTTCGCCATCCTTTTCGTCTTCGCTGCCGTCCGTCCAGTTCGGCAGGCACAGGCGCAGCGTTTCGGCGCCGACGATGTCGCCGGAGGTCAGGATCAAGGCGCGGTGCATGGTGTTTTCCAGTTCGCGCACATTGCCTGGCCAGCGGTAGCGCGGCAGGCGCGCCTCGGCTTCGGGTGAAAACCACGCTTGCCGCCCGGCGCGCTGGGCATGCCGGGCGAGGAAGTGACGCGCCAACGGTACGATGTCGCCCGGACGCTCGCGCAGGGAAGGGATGACGAGCGGGAAAACGTTCAGCCGGTAATACAGATCTTCACGGAAGCGCCCGGCGGCGATTTCCTTTTCCATGTCGCGGTTGCTCGTCGCCAGTACGCGGATATCGAGCGGTACCGGTTTTTTGCCGCCGACCCGCTCCACTTCGCGTTCCTGCAAGACCCGCAAGAGCTTGGCCTGGAGGCCGAGCGGCATTTCGGAGATTTCGTCGAGCAGGATGGCGCCGCTCTGCGCTTGCTCGAATTTGCCGGGCTGGCTGCTTTGCGCGCCGGTAAAAGCGCCTTTCTCGTAGCCGAACAGGGTGGCTTCGAGCAGGTTTTCGGGAATGGCCGCGCAGTTGATCGCCACGAATGGCGCGGCGCGGCGCGGCGAGTGATGGTGGATGTAGCGCGCGAAGACCTCCTTGCCCGTGCCGGACTCGCCGGTGAGCAGCACGGTGGCGTCGCTTTCGGCAACTTTGGCCGCGAGCGCGAGCAATTGGCGGCTGCGCGGGTCTTCGGCAATGGTGTCGTCCGCTTCCGGCGGCGATATGGCATAGCGGCGCACGCTTTCCAGCAGTACGTCCGGCTCGAAAGGCTTCATCAGGAAGTCGCAGGCGCCGCCGCGCATCGCTGCCACCGCTTTGTCGACGTCGCCGTAGGCGGTCATCAGCAGTACCGGCAATTGCGGTTGGCGCCGGTGGATTTCGCCGAGGAGTTCCAGTCCGTCCATTGGCTGCATGCGCAGGTCGGAGATGACAAGGTTGAGGCTCTGCCGTTCGAGTTCGGCCAGCGCCGCCGCGCCGCCGTCGACGCCGGTCACGCCGTGGCCCGCCATTTCCAGCGTGAAGCAGACCGCGTCGCGCAAGGCGGCATCGTCCTCGACGATCAGGATGTTCAGGCGTTCGATCATGAGGTTCGCGCTCCAGCCATTGCTGACGCTACATTGGGCACTGCCGCGGGCGCGGGATTTCTCCGGCGCCCGGCGCGGTCGCCGCTTCGGCGGCGGTCGCCTTCTCCGCCCCGGCGGTCGCGGTATCGCCAGTCCGGCGGCATCAGCGGCAGGGTGAGCGTGAAAGCGGAACCCGCGCCGGGTGTGGATTCGAGCAGGATGTCGCCGCCGTGCCCGCGCGCCACGCCGCGGGCGATGGCCAGCCCCAGGCCGGTGCCTTCGGCGCGGGTGGTGAAGAAGGGCTCGAACAGGCGCGATTGCAGTTCGGGGATGATGCCCCGGCCACTGTCGCGGACGACGAAGCGCAGTTCCTCGGCTGCCGGCCCGTTCTGGCAGGTGCCGCGCGTCACTTCGCAACTTACGAGACCGCCCGCGGCGGTGGCCTGGATGGCGTTTTCGATCAGGTTGGCGAGTGCGCCGCCCAGCGCCTTGCGATCGCCATGCACAACCGCGCCCGCGCAATCGCAATGGCTGCGGAACACGATTTGCCGCGCCTTTGCCAGCGGTTCGAGGGTATGGGCGAGTTCCGAAATCAGCCCGGCAACGTCGAAATCCTGCCGTCCGAGGCTGTCGCCGCGCGCGAAAAGCAGCATGTCGCGGATCAGGCGTTCGAGATAGTGCAGACGTTCGAGCGCACGCCCGGCCACTTTCGCGCGTTCGGGCGGCCCCAGTTCGGGTTGGCGCAGGTTGCCGACGTAGAGCAGGGCCGCGGCCAGCGGCGTTCGCAGTTGATGCGCGAGTCCGGCCACCATTTCGCCCATCGCCGCCAGCCGCTCGTTGCGTTCGACCATCTGCCGCATCCCGTGTGTTTCGGTCACGTCGCTCAACAACAGGATGCGTCCTTCGCCGGAACTGAGCGCAGTGCCGGAAACCGCCAGCCGCCGCGTGCCGCCGTCGCGCTCCAGACTCATTTCACCCGGCGTTTCCGTGGGCTGGAGCGTGGCGGCGACCGTCCGCCATGCCCGCCCGCCCAGATCGCCGCCCAGCAAGCTTTCGGCGGCGCGATTGAGTTGCTCGATGCGGTCGTGCCGGTCGAGCACCACCACACCGGCGGGCAATGCATCCATCAATACGGCGAAGCGTTCGCTCAGTTGCGCGACCTGTGCCTGAAGCGCGTTGTAAGCGCCGGAGAGTTCTTCCGAGGCGCGGTTGAACACGGTAAAGGCTTCCGCAAGTTGCTCGGCGGACAGCGGCGCGGCGGCATCGGCAGGGAACTGTGCGTCAGGCTGCGTCATCGGGAAAAGTTCGTTTCATGGCGTTTTCATGATGACATTCTTCCTGGGCGGGCGTCCATGGCAATCGGCAAACAGACCGTAAAAATTGCCGCTTTTCACGCAACGCCGCGCATGCGCGCGGATGGACAATGCCATCATCCATCGAAAGGTCCGAGATCACGCAATGGCCACCGCTGAAAACACCGCTGGCGAAATCGTCGCGCCGCCGCCGCCGACCGATTCCCTGCGCGGGCGGCTGCAACAGGCGGTCACGAACATCAAGGCATTCAGCCAGCAACAGAAAATCGCCGCCGCCGCCGCGCTGGCGCTCGCCATCGCGCTCATCGCCGGTGCGCTGCTCTGGAACAGCAAGCCCGACCAGGCGGTGCTGTTCAGCAATTTCGATGAACACGACGGCGGCGAGATCATCGCCGCCCTGCAACAGCAGAACGTGCCCTACAGCGTTTCCGGCGACGGTCGCGCCATCCTCGTGCCCGCCCCCGTTGTGCACGAAACCCGCTTGCGCCTCGCCGCAGCCGGTCTGCCCAAGGGCGGGCTGGTCGGCTTCGAGATCATGGACACCCAAAAACTGGGCGTCTCGCAATTCAACGAGCAAGTGACCTACCAGCGCGCCCTTGAAGGCGAACTGGCGCGCACGATCCAGTCGATTGCCTCGGTTGTCGGCGCGCGCGTGCATCTGGCGATGCCCAAGCAGACCGCTTTCCTGCGCGACGATCAAAAGCCGACCGCTTCGGTCATGGTGCAGATGCGCCCCGGCAGGGCGCTCGATGCCAATCAGGTGGCCGGCATCGTGCATCTGGTGGCTTCCTCGGTTCCCAAGATGAATGACGCGGGCGTGGCGGTCGTCGACCAGAACGGCGAACTGCTCACGCGCGAAGATCCCCTGCGCCGCTCCGGACTCGATCCCACCCAGCTTCGCTACATCGAAGAAGTCGAATCCGGTCTCAACCGGCGTATCGAAAACATCCTCACCCCGATGTTCGGCAAGGGGAATTTCCGCGCCCAGGTCGCCGCCGACATCGACTTCAACCAGGTCGAACAGACGGCGGAAACCTATCGCCCCAACCCCGCCCCGGAACAAGCGATCCGCAGTCAGCAGACTAGCGAACAGCAAAACCGCGACCAGGGGCCGCAAGGCGTGCCCGGCGCGCTCACCAACCAGCCGCCGGTGCCGGCGACCGCGCCGATTACCGTGCCGCCCGTGCCGCCGCAGACCGGCGCGGGCGAGCAGCCGCAATCGAGTTCCCGCTCGGCGGTGCTCAATTACGAACTGGATCGCACCATCCAGCACATCAAGCAGGCTCTTGGCCAGATCAAGCGACTTTCGGTGGCGGTGGTAATCAATCACCGTTCCGCGCAGCTTCCCACCGGCGAGCCGCAAGCCTTGCCGATCGGCGATGAAGAAATCACCCGCATCGCCAACCTTGTGCGCGAAGCCGTCGGCTACAACGCCGCGCGCGGCGATACCATCAACGTCACCAGCAGCCCCTTTGCCGAACCGACCGGCGCGCCGCCGCCCCCGCCCCTGTGGAAAGATCCGGAAATGATCGAAATGGGCAAGGAAGGCGGCAAATATCTGCTGGTGATCGCCGCTATCCTTTTTGCCTACTTCGCCATCATCCGGCCTCTGTTGCGCACGGTGATTCCGCCGCCGCCGCGCGAGGAACCGACGGCAGCCGGGGACGAAGAATACGACGACGAAGAAGGCGTCGATGTCGAATTGTCCGCCGCCGCCCGCGCCGAGGACTACGAAACGCGGCTGGCGCGCGCGAGAGAGATGGCGCGCGAAGACCCGAAAAGCGTTGCCGAGCTCATCAAGCAATGGATGGGCGCAGTCGACGAAGGAGGCCGCAAATGAACAACGCCGCGCCCGACGAAGGCGTCGACAAGGCCGCGCTCCTCCTCGCCGCGCTCGGCCCCGACGAAGCTGCCGGTATACTCAAGCACCTCGGGCCGCGCGAAGTGCAGAAACTCGGCATGAAAATGGCAAGCATGCCCGCGCAGGAGCGCGCCAAGGTCGAACCCCTCCTTGCCGAACTGGACGCGCATTTCAGCAAAGGCGCCGCCATCCATGCCGACCAGGAACAGATCCGCGAGATGCTGACCAAGGCGCTCGGCGACGAACGCGCCGCCAACCTCATCGCCCGCGTCCTGCAAGGTTCCGACACCGCCGGCATCGAAAACCTGAAATGGCTGGACCCGAGCACCGCCGCCGATCTCATCAAAAACGAACACCCCCAGATCATTGCCACGATCCTCGTCCACCTCGGTTACGACCAGGCGGGAGAAATCCTCAAACACTTCTCCGACCGCCTGCGAAACGATGTCGTCCTTCGGATCGCCACTCTCGACGGCGTACAGCCCCAGGCGCTCAAGGAACTCAACGAATCGCTGACCCGGATGCTCTCGGGCGCGGCCACCGCCAAAAAAGCGGCGATGGGCGGCGTGCGCCACGCCGCCGAAATCCTCAACTTCGTGGGTTCCGCCGCCGAAACGGCTATTCTCGACAACGTGCGCGAATACGATCCGGATCTGGCGCAGAAAATCCTCGACGAAATGTTCGTCTTTGAAAACCTGCTCGACATCGACGATCGCGGCATCCAGACCATCTTGCGCGAAATCCAGTCCGACTCGCTCATCACCGCTCTCAAGGGGTCTCCGCCCGAACTGCGCGAAAAGATTTTCAAGAACATGTCGAGCCGCGCCGCCGAAATGCTGCGCGAAGACCTCGAAGCCAAAGGCCCTGTACGCCTGTCCGAAGTCGAAGCCGAGCAAAAGGAAATCCTCAAGATCGTCCGCCGCCTCGCCGAAGAAGGCCAGATCGTCATGGGTGGCAGAGGTAGCGAGGACAGTTTCGTCTGATCCCCCCAAGCGGCTGAACGCGCATGAAAAAACTCGCAAGCTTCGCGCAACATCAGGCCGTCGGCGCTTACCGCCGCTGGGAGCCTCCGAAGTTCGACGCTCCGTCGCCGCCGCCCGATCCTGTACCGCCGCCGCCCGACCCCTCGATGGAAGCGCCGGAAGCGGCAGCCGAAATCGAGATGGATCCCGCCCCCGCGCTGCCGCCCGGCCTGAAGCTGCCCACTGCGGCGGAAATCGAGCAAATGCACGAAGACGCGCGCTGCGCGGGCTATCAGGAAGGACTGGCCGAAGGTCGCGACGCGGGCCATGCCGATGGCCGCCTGGCCGGACATGAAGAGGGCCGCGACGCGGGCTACCGCGAAGGCAAGGCCGCAGCCGAGGCGGAAGCGAAACAACTGCGGGAAATGCTCGAACAACTCGACCTTGCCTTCGCGCGGCTCGATGCCGAAGTTGCCGAAGAATTGATGTCCCTGGCCATAGAACTGGCGCGCAAAGTGCTCCAGCACACCCTGGCGATCGAACCGGAAGCCGTCATCAGCGCCGTGCGCGCCGCCCTCCAACACCTGCCGGAGAGCCGCGCCAAAATCCACATGCACCCCGCCGACGCGGCGCTTGCCCGCAAGCATCTCGACGAAATGCTCGGCCAAAACGGCCATCTCATCGTCGAAGACGACAGCGTTTCGCGCGGCGGCTGCCGGGTGGAGACGCCCGGCGCGCAAATCGACGCCACCATGGAAACGCGCTGGCGGCGGGTGCTCGACAGCCTTGGACGTCAGCACGCCCCCTGGTCGTCTCTTTCCCTGGAAAAGCCCCGGAGCGGTGCAGCCGGAAATGCGCTCGAAACAGCCACCCCGGATGGGCAAGGTGCGCCGGGGCCGGATGCCGGAACATGAACGGCAAGCCTCCCCCCATGCGCCATGGCGCACTCTGGCGCACCTTCCTCAAAGATGGCCGCCACCTGATCGACACCGTCTACCCCTTCCAGAACGCGGGCCTGCTCACGAGAACCAGCGGGCTGGTTATGGAAGCTTCCGGACTCAAACTGCCGGTCGGCTCGGGCTGCAAAGTTATGGTCTCCGGCGGCGGCTTCGTCGAAGCCGAAGTCGTCGGCTTCAGCGGCGAAAAGCTGTTCATGATGCCCACCGACAACGTTTTCGGCCTCTCCCCCGGCGCACTGGTACGGCCCATCGAAGCCGGTTACCCGCAACTCGTTCCCGGCCGCCGCATCGGCCCGCGGCGGCGCGCCTCCGACCGCGCCAAGCGCCTGCCGGTCGGCGAAGCCCTGCTCGGCAGAGTCGTCGACGGTGCGGGGCGGCCTCTCGACGCCCTTGGCCGGCTCGAAACCGAAGAGACCCGCTCGCTGCAAGGGCGGCCCACCAACCCCCTCAACCGCTCGCCGATCCGAACCCCGCTCGATGTCGGCATCCGCGCCATCAACGGCCTGCTCACCGTCGGGCGCGGCCAGCGGCTCGGCCTTTTCGCCGGCTCCGGCGTCGGCAAATCGGTGCTCATCGGCATGATGGCGCGCTATACCGGCGCCGATCTGATCGTCGTCGGCCTGATCGGCGAACGGGGCCGCGAAGTCAAGGAATTCATCGAACAGAGCCTGGGCGAAGCCGGGCTGGAGCGTTCGGTCGTCGTCGCCGCCCCCGCCGATACCAGCCCATTGATGCGCCTGCAAGGCGCTGCCTATGCCACCACCATCGCCGAATACTTCCGCGACAAGGGCAGGCAAGTCCTGCTGGTCATGGACTCACTCACCCGTTACGCCATGGCCCAACGCGAAATCGCGCTTGCCATCGGTGAGCCGCCCGTCACGCGCGGCTATCCCCCGTCGGTTTTTGCCCTGCTGCCCGCATTGGTGGAGCGTGCGGGCAACGGTCCCGAAGGCGGCGGCTCCATCACCGCCTTCTACACCGTGCTCGCCGAAGGCGACGACCAGCAAGACCCCATTGCCGATTCGGCGCGCGCCATCCTCGACGGCCATATCGTTCTCACCCGCGCCCTGGCCGACCAGGGACACTACCCCGCCATCGACATCGAGCAATCCATCTCGCGCGCCATGCACAGCCTGATCGGCGAAGAACAGTTTGAAAAGGTGCGCCAGTTCAAACAGTTTTTCTCGCGTTACCAACGCTCGCGCGACCTCATTGCCGTCGGCGCCTACCAGCCCGGCGGCGATCCGCTGCTCGATGCCGCCGTCGCCATTCATCCCCGCCTCGAAGCCTTCCTGCAACAACGCATCGAAGAACGCGAAGATTACGCGGGCTCCGTCGCCAAACTCGATGCGCTTTTCACCGATGCCTGACGCACCAGCTTGCGGGCTGGGGGGGCAGGTTCAGTCCGTCAACTGGAAACGATCGGCGCACGCCGCATCGTGACGGTAGAGTGTGACGGATTTCACGAACCCGGCGAGGTTCATGACGACGGGTGCGTTTTGCGCGACGGGTGTATGCGGACAAGTTATCGACGGATGTCCGTCATTGCAATGAACGCCGCCCGATAGCCGAGGTCTATCGTTTCAATATAAAACGAAACGGAGACCCAGATGCCCGCAACCCGGTTCGGCTTGTCTTTTCCGCCGTTTTATAAATTGAATATGACGGAAAAAGAAAAACTGACGGAAAGCGCCGATTTGCTTTTTTTCGGCAGCGGCGAGGAAATTCTTTCGCCAGAGCGGAAAGTGAATGAGCTTTATCTGGTACTGAAAGGCATCGTCGGCGAAATGGCTGGCAAGGAAGTGGTCGGCGTCTATCGGGAAGAAGATGTATTCGATTCGCGCTCGCTGCTGACGGGGCGGATCGAAAACAGTTTCGTCGCGCATGAGGAAACATTGCTCTGCGCCTTGCCGCGGCAGGCGGTGCTTGCGGCGGCGGTAAACGATCCGGAATTCGGCGCGCATTTCTTCGCGCGTATTTCGGAAAAGCCGGGACTGGCGGGACGCGGCGGACAGGGGGAATGGCAGAACATTCTTACCGCGACGATCCGCGAAGCAGGCATGCGCCCGCCGGTTTTCCTGAACGCCTCGTCCACGGTCAAGCTGGCGGCGCGGGCGATGAAGGAAAACCATTGCCGCGCCGTACTCGTCCTCGACGGCGAACGGGTCGGGATTTTCACGATGAGCAATTTTTGCGACGCCATTGTCGACGCCATCCCGCCCGATACGCCGATCGGGGCGCGCGCGCACTACACATTGCATTGTTGCGACATCGACGCGCATGTTTTTTCCGCCTTGCTCCTGATGACGCGGCAGAACATCCAGCGCGTCGTAGTCACGGAAAAAGGCAAGCCGGTCGGCGTGTTGCCGCAGATCGATTTATTGTCGTTCCTCTCCAGTCATTCGCACCTGGTCTCGAAGCAGATCGAGCAGGCCGCCGACCTGAACGGCCTGATCGAAGCGGGCGGCGGCATCGACGCGGCCATCGGGACGCTGAACGCTACCGGAATGAAGACGCCGCAATTGGCGCGGCTCGTGCAGGCGCTCGATTTGCGCTTGATGGAGCGCCTGTGGCGGCTTGTCGCGCCGCCGGAGGTCGCCGCCGGCAGCACGTTGCTCGTGCTCGGCTCCGGTGGACGCGGCGAGCAAATATTGAAGACCGATCAGGACAACGCGCTGATTTTCGACGAGGCGCTCGATCCCGCCGCCGTCGCCGAGGCGGCGGAAGCGTTTTGCAGCGGGCTGCTGAAGGTCGGTTATCCGCCGTGCAGCGGCGGGATCATGGCGAACCGGCCCGCCTGGCGCGGTACGCCGCGGCAATGGCAAGAACGCTTCTTGGGCTGGATCTACCAGCCGGAGCAGGATACATGGATGCATTTCGCCGCCTGGCTGGACGCGGAAGTGGCAGCGGGCGACCCGGCGCGGTTTGCGGCATGCCGCGACGATCTTTCCGGGCGCGTGCGCGGCGAAACGCAGTGGCTCGGCTGGCTCGCCCGCGCGATTTCCCAGTTCGATCACCTCCAGGCCGAAAACCGCTTTTGGCGGCAGTTGTTGCATCGTCACGATGAGGCGCGCTTCGACCTCAAGAAGGGCGGCATTTTCCCGATTGTGCATGGCGTCCGCGTGCTGGCGCTGGAAGCCGGCGTTGTTCCGGTCAACACTTTCGAGCGCCTGGAGGCGCTGGCCGCCGACGGGCGGATCGAGCGCGCCTTTGCCGACGACCTCGCCGGCGCGCTGGCCTTCATGATGAAACTGCGGCTCGACAGCGGCCTTTCCGCACGGCGCTGGGGCGCGGAAATCGGCAACGTCATCGACACCGGCGCTCTGTCGTCCCTCGAACGCGATTCGCTCAAGGAATCGCTGGCGCTCGCCCGCAAGTTCAAGGCTTTCGTGAGCCGTCATTACCAACTCGGGCGGTTCTGAGCGTGAGCGGGGGATTTTTCGCTGCGCTGCGTCAACGGCGCATCCATCCATCATTCCGGGCGCTTTTCGACGAAGATGACGGGCAGATCGTCAGCATCGATTGCGAGACGACTTCGCTCGACGTGGCGCGCGCGGAGTTGCTGGCGATCGCGGCGGTGAAGATCGACGGTCGGCGGATCGCCGCGGGCACGGCTTTCCGCGCCGTCGTGCAACCGGAAAAAGCGCCGACCGGCGACAACGTGCGCATCCACGGCCTGCGCCCGCAGGACGTGCGCGCGGGGATGCAGCCGGAAGACGCCTTGCGGGCGCTGCTCGCTTTCATCGGCGGGCGGACGCTGCTCGGGTATTACCTGGAATACGATATTGCGGTATTGAATAAATACCTGACGCCGCTACTCGGCGCATCCCTGCCGAACCGGCAACTGGAGCTTTCCGCGCGCTATTACCATTGGCGGCAGCGTTTGTATCCAGGCTCTTATATCGACCTGCGCTGGGATGTCATGGCAAGCCGCCTGGAAATACCCGCGCTGCCGCGTCACGACGCAATGAATGACGCCATTACCGCCGCCATGATGTATTTATCGCTGGAAGAACGCTTTCGCCAGCCTCTTGCCCGATATAAGTAATTCCTTTTTTCAGGGAACCGATTCCGTCAATCTGTTTCATAAATGGAAGGCGTTATCTCGTCATTACCGCGTCAGCGCCAACAAATAAACCACACAAAAGGAGGGGGCAATCATGCCAACGAAACTATCCGTTCGCATCATGGGTAATTCCGATTACCAGGCGCTGGTTCGGGAGCGCAATGCCTTTGGCTGGTGGTTGACGCTGCTGCTTTGCGTCGTGTATTACGGCTTTATCCTGGTCGTCGCTTTCGACAAGCCGTTGCTGGCGACGCCTCTCGGAGAAGGAATGGCCACTTCATTGGGTATTCCCGTCGGGTTCGGCATTATTTTGCTGACGGCCATCATGACCGGCATTTACGTACACCGCGCCAATACGAGATACGATGCGGCGATTCGCAAAATCATTGCGGAGGAAGTCTGACCATGAAAACCCATGATCGCTTTCCCGTTTTTGTGCGCATAATGGCCTTTCTTGCCTTGGCGGTATTGTCCGGCGGCGCATTTGCCGCGGAAGTCATCGGCGAAACCGAAAAGCAGCCGATCAATTGGACGGCCATCGTCATGTTCGCGCTTTTCGTCGGCCTGACGCTGTGGATCACCAAATGGGCCGCTTCGCGCACCCGTTCCGTGGCGGATTTCTATACCGCGGGCGGCGGCATCACCGGCTTCCAGAACGGCCTGGCGATCGCCGGCGATTATATGTCCGCGGCTTCGTTCCTCGGCATCTCGGCGGCGGTGATGATGACGGGTTTCGATGGACTCATCTACTCGCTCGGCTTTCTCGTCGGCTGGCCCTTCCTCACCTTCCTGCTCGCCGAACGCCTGCGCAACCTCGGGCGTTTCACCTTCGCCGACGTGGTGGCCTACCGCTTCCGGCAGGAGCCGATCCGCATCTTCGCCGCCTCCGGTACGCTGGTGGTCGTCGCCTTCTACCTGATCGCGCAGATGGTCGGCGCGGGGCAGCTCATCAAGCTGCTGTTCGGCCTCGATTATGTGTATGCGGTGGTGATCGTCGGCATCCTGATGATGGCCTACGTGTTGTTCGGCGGCATGACGGCGACCACTTGGGTGCAGATCACCAAGGCGGTCATGCTGCTTGCCGGAGCAAGTTTCATGGCTTTCATGGTGATGATGGCGCACGGCTTCAGCGTCGAGAAGCTTTTCAGCGCGGCGGTCGACATCAAGGGTAGCAACGCGATCATGGGGCCGGGCGGCTTCATCAAGGATCCGGTCTCGGCGATTTCCTTCGGGATGGCGTTGATGTTCGGCACGGCGGGGTTGCCGCACATCCTGATGCGCTTCTTCACTGTGCCCAACGCTAGGGAAGCCCGCAAAAGCGTGTTCTGGGCGACGACCTGGACGGGCTATTTCTACGTGCTGACCTTCATCATCGGCTTCGGCGCGATCGTCTTCGTCAGCCAGAACCCGGCTTTTCTCGATGCGGACGGCAATCTGCTGGGCGGGCTCAACATGGCGGCGGTGCATCTGGCGGACGCCGTGGGCGGCAACCTGTTCCTCGGCTTCATGTCGGCGGTCGCCTTCGCCACGATTCTCGCGGTGGTCTCGGGCCTGACCCTGTCGGGCGCTTCCGCCGTGTCGCACGATCTCTACGCGACCGCGATCAAGAAGGGTAAGGTCACGTCGCAGGACGAGTTCCGCGTCTCGCGCATCACCACGGTCGCGCTCGGCATCCTGGCAATCTTCCTCGGCATCGCGTTCGAGAAGCAGAACGTCGCCTTCATGGTGTCGCTCGCCTTCGCCATCGCCGCCTCGGCCAATTTCCCGGCGCTCCTGCTCTCGATTCTATGGAAGGATTGCACCACGCGTGGCGCGTATGCCGGCGGTTTCCTCGGGCTGATCTCCGCGCTCGTCCTGACGGTGCTTTCCGACGCGGTATGGGTCGACACGCTCGGCAATCCGCCGGGCAGTTCGCCTTTCCCGTATGCTTCGCCGGCGATTTTCTCGATGCCGATCGCGTTCATCGCCATCTGGCTGGTCTCGGTGCTCGATCGCAGCGCGCAAGCCGAAAGAGACCGCGAACTTTTCGCCGACCAGAAAGTACGCTCGGAAACCGGCATCGGCGCAGCCAAGGCCAGTTCTCACAGCCCGATGCCGGAGCCGGAACCTGAGCCAGAGATTGAGACCGGGCGGAATCGTCGCGCGGCGCTTTGATCGAGTTGGCGAATCGTGCATGCGAACGAAATGAAACGCGCACGATTTTGCGAGTCGTAAACGACCAATCGGGGCGGGAAAGTCGCGCAAATGGAAAAGGGGTTGGACGGCGAAACGTCTAACCCCTTGATGTTACTGGCGCGCCCGGAAGGATTCGAACCTCCTACCCCTTGGTTCGTAGCCAAGTACTCTATCCAGATGAGCTACGGGCGCTTGAGTCTCGTGAGAGAGCGGCATTCTAGAGCAGTTCCGGCCAATGTCAACTGCCGGGGCGATCGCTGCCGGGGCGATTGTATGGACGCCTTCGCTCGCGTTCCGGCGTCGCGCCCAATGCCCGTTTCGTGCGCGAGTTGAGGAAGCGCGTGTGATTTTGCCTGTTATCGCGGGCACGGGATTGTGGCGGCCCGCTTTCGCGGATGTATCCTGCAAACTTGGCTTCAAAAGCGAGAGAGGCATGGCGATGAGATTTTTTGGATACGACGAGTCCGGCATGGCCGGGCTGCCGGGTCTGTGGTTGTCGGCATGGACGCGTCCGTGGGGCATGTTCGGGAACTGGAATGCGCTGTGGGGCGGCTGGTCGGGGCCGTGGCGGCGCTGGCTGGAGTCCGTGGCGGCGATGCCCGCGGCCTGGGTGCCTGCCCTGGCGGAAGAACGGCAGGGACAGCCTGCGTCCATTGCGTTTTTTTTGCCGTGGCTGCCAAGGATCGAGGCGCAAGTCTCGCCGCTCGATCATGGCGATGACAATGCCGTGCGCATGATGTTGCGCGCGACCTTGCCCGGCGGGCTGGGCGGAAGCGGACTGGAAGTGGACGCCACGGTAAGACGTTACCGCGCGGGCGGCGCGGCGCTGGAACAGGGAGAAACCAGGCTGGCTTTGCCGCCGGATGGCGAGGCGGCGGCGGTCAAGCCGGCAGGGCGGGGCGGTCGCAGGGCGGCGGATAAAGGGTAAAACGCCGGCATCATCCCGGCGGGGCGAAAAAACGTTGCACGGCATCGCCGGGAAGCGCCATGCCGGTATTGTGTGCACGTTCGAGCAAGGTCCAGTAATAGCGGTAGGAGGCGCGGTCGTGCAGACGTCCGCGGCGCTGGATCGGTCCCCATGAAGCGTCCTGGGCGGCGATGAGAATGGCGGCGGCTTCTTCCGTTTCTTGCTGGCCGGGTTGCATGGCGGAGAGGATGGGGCGGATTTGCGCGGGATGGATGCTCCACATCCGCAGGTAGCCGAATTCCCGGCGGGCGCGGCGGGCATCGCTGGCGACGGCTTCCGCGTCGTCGATCCGGGTACTGACGTTGTGTGACGGTACCAGGCCGTTGGCGAGCGCGGCGGCGGCGATTTCGGTTTTGGCGCGCACGATCAAGGGATGTTCAAATTGTTCCGGGCTGCTCATGGCCGCGCCGGGGATGGCGCCGCGATGGGCGGAGACGAAATCCATCAGGCCGAAGTCGAGCGATTCCACACCGGGCAGCGCGGCGATTTGCCAGATTTCGCGCAGTGCGCCGTGGGTTTCGATGAGCACATGTACCGGGATGGGGGCGGCGAGGCCGTGGCGCGTTTCGAGTTCGCGCAGCGCCGCGATTTGCGCGGCGGCGTCCGCCGCGCCGCGCGCTTTGGGCAAGGTGATGAAGGCCAGTCGCGCGCCGGCGTCCGCGAGCAGGATTTCGAGGTCGCGCCGCCAGTGCGGGTGCGTGATGTCGTGGATGCGCGCGCCGACGCGGCCATGGCGGTTGCCGGGGCTGGCGATGAGCGCGGCCACCATGGCCGCGTGCATGGTTTCGCCGCCGGCGGGCGCGCCGTCCTCGCAGTCGCCGGTGATGTCGAATACGGGACCGAATTCTTGTTGCAGGGCGAGCGCCTTGCGCAGGAATTTTTCGGCTCCCGCGTAGTGATCGACCGCCGGCAGCGCGGGAAAAGGCTTTTCGCCGGTAAAAAGCACATCGCGCGGATGGCCGCCGCAAGCGGTTTGGGACGGTGAGGCGTTCATGGAGAGCGTCCGGCGAAAGGCGCGCGACGGGAGGCCGTGCGCCTTTCGCACGGAGAGGGACGGGTTTCAGGCCAGGAGGTCTTTTACGCCCTCGCGTTCTTCGAGCAGTTCGTTCAATGTCCTGGTCATGCGTTCGCGCGAGAATTCGTCGATTTCAAGGCCCTGGACGATTTTGTATTCGCCGTTTTCGGTGGTGACCGGGAAGCCGAAGACGATGCCTTCGGGGATGCCGTAGGAGCCGTCGGAGGGCACGCCCATCGTGACCCATTTACCCTTCGAGCCGAGCGCCCAATCGTGGATGTGGTCGATGGCGGCGTTGGCCGCCGAGGCCGCGGACGACAGGCCGCGCGCTTCGATGATGGCCGCGCCGCGTTTGCCGACGGTGGGCAGGAAGACATCCTTGTTCCAGGCTTCATCGCCGATGATGGACTGGATCTTGCCGCCGTCGGCGGCGGCGAAACGATAGTCGGCGTACATCGTGGGCGAGTGGTTGCCCCATACCGCCAGGTTTTCCAGGCTGGCGACCGGGCGGCCCGACTTGGCGGCCAGTTGCGACAGGGCGCGATTGTGGTCGAGACGCAGCATGGCGGTGAAATTCCTGGCCGGGACGCGCCCGTATTTTTGCGCGGTCTCCTTGGCGATGTAGGCGTTGGTATTGCATGGGTTGCCGACGACCAGCACCTTGCAGCCGGGATCGGCGTATTGGCCGATGGCCGCGCCCTGTACGGTGAAAATCCTGGCGTTTTCGGTGAGCAGATCCTTGCGTTCCATGCCGGGACCGCGCGGGCGGGCGCCGACGAGAAGCGCGACCTTGGCGTCCTTGAAGGCAACGCAGGGATCGTCGGTGGCGGTTACGCCGGCCAGGAGCGGGAATGCGCAATCGTCCAGTTCCATGATGACGCCCTGGACGGCTTTTTGCGCTTGCGGCAGATCGAGCAGTTGCAGGATGACGGGCTGGTCCTTGCCCAACATTTCGCCGCTGGCGATGCGGAACAGCAGGGCATAGCCGATCTGGCCTGCGGCGCCGGTCACGGCGATGCGCACGGGGGTTTTACTCATGGGTACTCCTCCCTCTCATGTGTGACGTTGGTGTGGATGGATCCGTTTTTCGCTATCGGCAGACTTGCCCGGAACACGAAATCGAAGTGTGGGGATGGTAGGGGAGATGCTTCCCTGTGTCAAATTATGTCTTACATATGATATAAGATAAATGATGCCCTATGGACGATGACCGTTTTTTGTGCTCAAATCGACGCATGTCGCGCGTATCGCCAACTTTCAGCCCTCTTTACCGGCAGATCAAGTCCCTGATCCTACAGGCGCTTGAAGTCGGGGAATGGCGTCCGGGGCAGGTCATTCCGAGCGAGCAGGAACTGGCCGCGCGCTTCAATGTCTCGCAGGGCACGGTTCGCAAGGCGATTGACGAGATGGCCGCGGAAAATCTTCTGGTGCGCAAGCAGGGCAAGGGCACTTACGTAGCGTCGCACAACGACCCGCGCCAGATGTACCGCTTTTTGCGCCTGGTGCCGGAAGAGGGGGATCTTACCCATCCCAAGAGCGTGCCGATCGATTGCTGGCGCGCCAAGGCGGGGCAGGAGGCCGCGCGTTTGTTGGCGATCGACCTGGGAACGCCGATCATCATCCTGCGGCGGGTGCTCAAGTTCGAGCGGAAGCCGATCGTGGCCGATGAAATTTATCTGCCCGAAGACGTTTTCCAGGGCCTCGACCTGGAGATGCTGCAAAGCTGGAACAGTTCGCTCTATTCACTGTTTGAAACCCGTTTCGGGCTGCGCATGATTCGTGCCCAGGAACGCATCCGCGCCGTGGCCGCCGACCGGGATGCCGCCGCCCTGCTCCAGGTGGAGGAGGGGACGCCGCTGCTGTCGGTCGAGCGGGTGACTTTCACCTACGATGACAAGCCGGTGGAATGGCGTCGCGGGGTGTATTCGACGGCCGGGCATTATTATTTGAATGAGTTGACCTGATGGCAGGTTTGCCGGCCTGGTCGGCGGTTCGGTGAGGGGGCTGTTTTTGTTTTGAATTCGTGGCGGGGTTACCGCTCTTGTTGGAGGAGGGAGTTTTTCATGGCGGAAGCGACAATCAACAAACCGGCGCCGAAGTCCAGGCCGAAGCATCTGGACCTCGTCAGGATACGGTTTCCATTGCCGAGTATCGTGTCCATCCTGCACCGGGTCAGCGGGGCGGGGCTTTTCCTGCTGCTGCCTTTCTTGCTCTGTCTGCTCGACAAGAGCCTGGACGATGCGTCGTATGGCCATTTCGTGGAATGCGCGTCCCATCCGCTCGTGAAGTTCCTGCTGCTGGGTCTACTGTGGGCCTATCTGCACCACTTCTGTGCCGGCATCCGCTTCCTGCTGCTCGATGCCCATAAGGGGTTGGACTTGCCGTGCGCGCGCAAGTCGTCCTATGCCGTGCTCGCCGTGAGCCTGGCGCTTACCGCTGTCATCGGGGTGAAATTATGGTGAACCGTCCTGTCGTGGGCGCCCACTACGGCCTGAAAGACTGGCTCGTGCAGCGCGTCACCGCCATCTACATGGCGCTGTTTACGCTCTTTTTCGTCATCTGCCTGCTGTGCCTGCCCGAGTTCGGGACGCAGGAATGGCAGGAAGCCTGGAAGGATCTGTTCGCATCGTGGTGCGTCTGCTTCTTCGGCTTTCTCTTCGTCCTGTCGCTCTGTTATCACGCCTGGATCGGCGTGCGCGACATCTGGATGGATTACGTGAAGCCGGCCGGCGTGCGCCTGGCGCTGCATATCGTTACTCTCTTGCTGCTCGTCGGGTACGCCGGATGGGCCGTGCATATTCTCTGGAGGCCGTTGGCGTGAACATCGCAAAACGTACTTTCGATGCGGTCATCGTCGGCGCGGGCGGCGCCGGTTTGCGCGCCGCGCTGCAATTGTCCGAGGCGGGCTTGAGAACCGCCGTGCTCTCCAAGGTGTTCCCGACCCGTTCGCACACCGTTGCCGCGCAGGGCGGGGTGGCGGCCTCGCTCGGCAATTCCACCGAGGATCACTGGCACTGGCACATGTACGACACCGTCAAGGGGTCGGACTGGCTCGGCGACCAGGATGCCATCGAGTTCATGGTTCGCAAGGCCAACGAGGTCGTGATCGAACTCGAACACTACGGCATGCCGTTCGACCGCACCGACAGCGGCAAGATTTACCAGCGCCCCTTCGGCGGGCATTCGATGAATTACGGCAAGGCGCCGGTGATGCGCTCCTGTGCGGCGGCCGACCGCACGGGCCATGCCATGCTGCACGCGCTCTACCAGCGCAACGTGCGCGCGAACACGCAGTTCTTCGTCGAATGGATGGCGCTCGACCTGCTCCGCGACGCGGGCGGCAACGTGCTCGGCGTCGTGGCGCTCGAACTGGAAACCGGCGAAGTGTCGATTTTCCACGCCAGGGCAACGGTCTTCGCCACGGGCGGCTCGGGCCGCATCTTCTATTCTTCGACCAACGCCTTCACCAATACCGGCGACGGCTTGGGCATGGCGGCGCGCGCCGGCATCCCGCTCGAAGACATGGAGTTCTGGCAATTCCATCCCACCGGCGTGGCGGGCGCGGGCGTGCTGATTACCGAAGGGGTGCGCGGCGAGGGCGGCATCCTGCGCAACCACGACGGCGAGCGTTTCATGGAACGCTATGCGCCCAATCTCAAGGATCTGGCTTCGCGCGACGTGGTGTCGCGCTCGATGGTGACGGAGATCAACGAAGGGCGCGGCTGCGGGCCGGACAAGGATCACGTGATGCTCGACATCACCCACCTGTCGCCCGACGTCATCATGAAGCGCCTGCCCGGCATCCGCGAAATCTCGATCCGTTTCGCGGGCGTCGATCCGATCAAGGCTCCGATCCCGGTGGTGCCGACCGCGCACTACCAGATGGGCGGCATCCCGACCAACTACAAGGGCCAGGTGGTCGCGCCCAGGGACGGCAACCCGAGCACGCCCGTGCCCGGTTTCTACGCCGCTGGCGAGTGCGCCTGTGCTTCGGTGCATGGCGCGAACCGCCTGGGGACGAATTCCCTGCTCGACCTGCTGGTGTTCGGCAAGTCAGCGGGCGAATCCGTGGTCGCGGACTTCAAGGCGGGCAATCTGGCGCTCCATCCGCTGCCGGCGGATGCCGCCGACCGGGCGCTGGCGCGTCTCGCCCGGTTGGAATCGCAAAGGGACGGCAATGCCGTGTCCGACGTGCGCCTGGCCATGCAACGCACCATGCAGAAGCATGCCGGAGTGTTCCGCTTCAAGGATCTGCTCAAGGAAGGCGTGACCCGTATCCTCGAAGTGGCCGAAAGCGCCAGGACGACGTATATCAACGACAAGTCCAGGGTGTGGAACACCGCGCGCCAGGAAGCCCTCGAACTGGACAACCAGATCGAAGTCGCCAAGGCGGCGATGATTTCGGCGGAAGCGCGCAAGGAATCGCGCGGCGCGCACGTCCGCGACGATGCGCCGGACACCCCCGAACATCCGAATGGCCGCAACGACCAGGACTGGCTCAAGCACACCCTGTGGTTCGGCGCGGACAACCATCTGGAATACAAGCCGGTGTGCCTGAAACCCATGTCCGGCGACGCCGAGCCGATCGCGCTCGCCAAGCGTACCTACTGAGCGCGGGAGAAGATCACGATGAGCAAGCGTACCGTCAAATTCAAAATCTACCGTTACGACCCGGACAAGGATGCCGCGCCGTACATGCAGGACATCTCGGTCGAACTCGATCCCGCCGACAAGAAATTGCTCGACGCCATGGTGCGGCTGAAGGCCAAGGACGACAGCCTGTCGTTTCGCCGCTCCTGTCGCGAGGGGGTGTGCGGGTCGGATGCGATCAACATTAACGGCAAGAACGGGCTGGCCTGCCTGACCGACGTGGACGACCTGAAGCAGCCCGTCGTGCTGCGGCCATTGCCGGGGTTGCCGGTGATCCGCGACCTGATCGTGGATATGACGCAGTTCTTCAAGCAATATCATTCGATCAAGCCCTATCTCATCAACGACGATCCCCCGCCCGAGCGCGAGCGGCTGCAAAGCCCGGAAGAACGCGAGGAACTCAACGGGTTGTACGAGTGCATCCTGTGCGCGTGCTGTTCTACGGCCTGTCCGTCGTTCTGGTGGAATCCGGACAAGTTCGTCGGCCCCTCGGGTCTGTTGAACGCCTATCGCTTCATTGCCGATACGCGCGACCAGGCGGTCAACGAGCGTCTGGACAATCTCGAAGACCCCTACCGCCTGTTCCGTTGCCACACGATCATGAGTTGCGTCGATGTCTGTCCGAAGAGCCTGAATCCGACCCGGGCCATCGGCAAGATCAAGGATCTGATGGTTCGCCGGGCGGTTTGAGGCGATGGCGATCAACCGGGGGAAAGTGCGCTGGCAGTGCCGCAGGTCCTTGCTTGAACTCGACCTGGTGCTGGCGCGCTTCCTGGAGACGGCGTTCGACCGCCTGAACGACGAACAAGTCGCCGATTTCGAGGACCTGCTGCGCTGCGACGATTACGACCTGTGGGCGATGGTCAATGGCGGCAAGGACTGCGAAATCGGCCGCTGGCAGGAGATGGTCGCGCGGCTGCGCCAATGCTGAGAGGCAGCGGCTCGCCGCGACGGCCACGCGAAACGGGAGTTTTGAATCCAAACTCCGTATGGGTACCAAGGAAGGAGACCACAATGAGTGCAAAGCAGCGTACCGCAAGCCTGACCGTCGATGGCAAGACCGTCGACTTTCCGATTTTGCCCGGCGTCCATGGGAACAATGTCATAGACATCCGCACCCTGGGCGGCAAGACGGGTCTATTCACCTACGACTCCGGTTTTCTATCGACCGCGAGTTGCCGATCCGCCATTACCTTCATCGATGGCGACAAGGGCGAACTGCTCTACCGCGGCTACCCCATCGAGCAACTGGCCGGGAAATGCAATTTCCTGGAAGTCGCCTATCTGCTGCGCAATGGCGAATTGCCGAACGCCGCCGAAAAAGCGGAGTTCGAGGACACCATCCGGCACCACACCTTGGTGCATGACCAATTGACCCGTTTCTACAACGGCTTCCGGCGCGACGCGCATCCGATGGCGGTCATCATCGGCGTGGCCGGGGCGCTCTCGGCGTTCTACCACCGGGACATGGATTATTCCAACGTCGAACACCGCGACGTTTGCTTCAACCGCATCATCGCCAAGCTGCCGACCATCATCGCGCTTGCCTACCGCTACACGACCGGGATGCCGTTCATGTACCCGCGCAACGATCTCGACTACGCGGCGAACTTCATGCACCAGATGTTCGGCGTGCCGTGCGAGGAATACCAACCCAATCCGGTGCTGTCGCACGCGCTCGACATCATCTTCACTCTGCACGCGGATCACGAGCAGAACGCCTCCACGTCCACGGTGCGGCTTGCCGGATCGAGCGGCGCCAATCCCTTCGCCTGCGTTGCGGCGGGCATCTCGTGCCTGTGGGGACCGGCGCACGGCGGCGCGAATGAAGCCTGCCTCAAGATGCTGGAAGAAATCGGCGACGTTTCCCGCGTCGGCGAATACATCAAGCGCGCCAAGGACAAGAACGACAGCTTCAAGTTGATGGGCTTCGGCCACCGCGTCTACAAGAACTTCGACCCGCGCGCCAAGCTGATGGGCAAAGTGTGCGCCGACGTGCTCGCCGAACTGGGTCTGGAAGACGACCGCCTGTTCAAGCTCGCCAAGGCGCTCGAAAAGATCGCCCTGGAAGACGAATATTTCATCGAGAAGAAACTCTACCCGAACGTGGATTTCTATTCCGGCATCGTCCAGAAAGCGATGGGCATCCCCACCACCATGTTCACCTGCATTTTCGCGCTGGCGCGCACGGCGGGATGGCTGGCGCAGTGGGAGGAAATGATTACCGATCCGGAATACAAGATCGGCCGTCCGCGCCAGCTTTACGTGGGCGCCGGCCGCCGCGACGTTCCGGACATCGGAGTGCGCCGATAACCGATCGGATGCGCAAAACGTGGAAGGCGTAGCAAGCCTCGACCGCGCGGGATGGCCGGAGCGATTGCGGCTGTCCCGCTTTTTCTTGCGGCGTCTTCCTTTCCGCAAACGGCGCGGCATGCCGGTACACACTCTACACGGCGCCGCTACGCAAATATGACGGACGGTTTCAACATGAAAGAGAAAGAACTACAGGGCACCTCTTATCTGTACGGGTCGAATGCGCCGTTCATCGAGGAACTTTACGAGAACTACCTGGCCAACCCCGCCTCGGTCGATGAGAGCTGGCGCGCGCATTTCGACCGACTCCAGGCGCAGGCGGGCGCGGCGGTGCGCGATGTGGCGCACAGCCCGATCATCGCCGCCTTCGAGCAGATGGCCAAGCGCGGCCCGGTACGCACCACGAGCGCCGAATGCGACGACAAATTGCAGGCGGACGTCTTGCAGTTGATTACCGCCCACCGCTATCTCGGCAATCGCCGCGCCAGCCTCGATCCGCTCAAGCGCGGCGAGCGTCCGCGAATTCCCGAACTCGAACCCTCGCATTACGGTTTCACCGAGGCCGATCTGTCCAAGACCTTCAACGTCGGCTCCTTCATGGGCTTTCCGGGAGATCGCGCCACCCTGCGCGAGATTCTCGAAGCCTTGCGCCAGACCTATTGCGGCTCGATCGGCACCGAGTACCTGCACATCACCGACGTCGACCAGCGGCGCTGGATCCAGCGCCGCCTCGAAGGCGTCCGGGCCACGCCGAACTTCTCGCCCGAAGCCAAGCGCCACATCCTCGAACGCGTGACCGCCGCCGAGACGCTCGAACGCTACCTGCATACCCGCTACGTCGGGCAAAAACGCTTCTCGCTCGAAGGCGGGGAATCGGCCATCGTGGCCATGGACGAAATCCTGCGAGTCGCGGGCGGCCTGGGCGTGGCCGAAACCGTCATCGGCATGGCGCACCGCGGCCGCCTCAACCTGCTGGTCAATGTCCTGGGCAAATCGCCCTCGATGCTGTTTTCCGAATTCGAGGGCAAGACCGCGGTCGACCTCAGCGCCGGCGATGTCAAATACCACATGGGCTTTTCCAGCGATGTCATGACGCCGGGCGGGCCGATGCACTTGGTGCTGGCGTTCAATCCGTCGCATCTGGAAATCATCAATCCCGTGGTGCAAGGCTCGGTCTATGCGCGCCAGAACCGCCGCCGCGACACGGAGAAGGCGCAGGTGCTGCCGGTATTGATCCACGGCGACGCCGCGGTGGCCGGACAGGGCGTCAACCAGGAAATGCTCAATTTTTCCCAGACCCGCGGCTACGGCACGGGCGGAACCGTGCATCTGGTCATCAACAACCAGATCGGTTTCACCACGTCCGACCCGCGCGACCTGCGTTCCTCGCTCTATTGCACGGACATCTTCAAGCTGGTCGAAGCGCCGATTTTCCACGTCAATGGCGACGACCCGGAAGCAGTGGCCTTCGTGACCCGGCTGGCGGTCGAATTCCGCCAGGAATTCAAGAAGGACGTGGCAATCGACGTATTCTGCTTCCGCAAGCTCGGCCACAATGAGCAGGACGAGCCGATGGTCACGCAACCGTTGATGTACCACATCATCCAGAAGCATCCGGGCGCTCGCAAACTCTACGCCGACCGCCTGGTGGCCGAAGGCACGCTCGCGGCCGATGAACCCGGAAGAATGATCGCCGAATACCGCGAGCATCTCGACCAGGGCGAACTGCTTTACAACCCGATGCTTTCCGGCCATAACCGCCAGTTCTCGGCGGAATGGCTGCCTTTCCACAAACAACCCTACACCGACGAAGCCGACACCGCGATTCCGGCGCAGGAAGTCCGCCGCCTTGCCGAAGCCCTCACCCGCATTCCGGAAGGTTTCGTCCTGCACTCGCGGGTGAAGAAAATCATCGACGACCGCGCCGCGATGGGGCGCGGCGAATTGCCGCTCGACTGGGGCATGGGGGAAAACCTCGCCTATGCCAGCCTGCTCGCGCAGGGCTTCGGCGTGCGCATCTCGGGCGAGGATGTCGGGCGCGGCACCTTCTTCCATCGCCATGCGGTACTGCACGACCAGAACCGGCAACACTGGGACGGAGGCATTTTCGCGCCGCTTGCCCATATCCAGGAAGGGCAGGCCCGCTTCCAGTGCTTCGACTCGGTGCTTTCCGAAGAAGGCGTGCTCGCCTTTGAATACGGCTATGCCACCACCGAGCCGAACGAACTGGTGGTCTGGGAAGCCCAGTTCGGCGACTTCCTCAACGGCGCGCAAGTGGTGATCGACCAGTTCATCTCCTCGGGCGAAGCCAAATGGGGACGCCTCAATGGACTGACCCTCCTGCTGCCGCACGGTTACGAGGGACAGGGGCCGGAACACACCTCCGCCCGCCTGGAACGCTTCATGAACATGGCGGCGGAAGAAAACTGGCAGATCTGCGTGCCGAGCACGCCCGCGCAAATCTTCCACCTGCTGCGTCGGCAGATGATGCGCAAGACGCGCAAGCCGCTCGTCATCATCTCGCCGAAATCGCTGCTGCGTCACAAGGAGGCGGTTTCGTCCCTCGACGATCTCGCCAGCGGCGGCTTCCGGACCGTCATTCCGGAAACCGAAGCACTCGACCGCAAGAAGGTCAAACGCATCGTGCTGTGCCAGGGCAAGCTCTATTACGAACTGCTCGCCTACCGCCGCGAACGGAAAATCACCGATGCCGCGCTGGTGCGGATAGAACAGCTTTATCCCTTCCCGGCCAGCGCGTTCGCCGAAGCGATCGAGCAATTCCCCAATGCCGGCGAAATCGTGTGGTGCCAGGAAGAACCGCGCAACCAGGGCGCCTGGTATTGGCTGGCTTCGCGCCAGCACCTCATCGGCGTCCTCACCGGACAACCTGGGCGGGCATCCGGCGGAAAAGCGCGCCGCGAGTTGCTGCTGGTCAGCCGTCCGGCCTCGGCCTCGCCCGCCGTCGGCTACCACGCCCGGCACGTGCAGCAGCAAAAGGATGTGATCGAACACGCCTTCGGTCCCATCCAGGACACCACGCCGCAATCGCCCAATAATCCATAAGCAGATAAAGTGAGGAGACAACCATGCTGATCGAAGTCAAAGTACCGCAGCTATCCGAATCCGTGTCCGAGGCCACGCTTGTGGCCTGGCATAAAAAGGCTGGCGAAGCGGTCGCGCGCGATGAAAACCTGATCGACATCGAAACCGACAAAGTCGTGCTCGAAACCCCGGCTCCCGCCGACGGGGTGCTGGTCGAAATCGTCAAGGGAGACGGCGAAACCGTCACCTCGGGCGATCTGATCGCCCGTATCGACACCGAAGCCAAGGCCGCCGCGAGCGCCGGAGCCGCGCCCGCCGGCGCGGACGAAGCCTCCGCCGCCCGCGCGGCGGGCGAACCCGGCCCGGCGGCGCGCAAGATACTGGAAGAAAAGAGCGTCCCCGCTTCCACGGTGAGCGGCACGGGACGCGGCGGCAGGGTGACCAAGGAAGACGCCGTTGCCGCCAGGGCCGCGCCAGCGGCCAAAGCGCCCGCGCCCGTTGCCGCGCCGGCGGTGACGATCACCGGCGACCGCCCGGAAGAGCGGGTGCCGATGACCCGTCTGCGCGCCCGCATCGCCGAGCGCCTGATCCAGTCCAAGAACGAAAACGCCATCCTCACCACCTTCAACGAAGTGAACATGGCCCCGGTGATGGCGCTGCGCAAGCAATATGGCGAGAGGTTCGAGAAAGTGCACGGCGTGCGCCTCGGCTTCATGGGCTTCTTCGTCAAGGCTGCCGTGGCGGCGCTCAAGCGTTATCCGATCCTGAACGCCTCGGTCGACGGCGGCGATATCATCTACCACGGCTACATCGACATCGGCATCGCCGTGGGCAGCCCGCGCGGCCTGGTCGTGCCCATCCTGCGCAGTGCCGAACTGCTGTCCGTGGCCGAAATCGAACTGAAGATCGCCGAATTCGGCCTCAAGGCCAAGGACGGCAAGCTCACGATCGAAGACCTCACCGGCGGCACTTTCTCGATTTCCAATGGCGGCGTGTTCGGCTCGATGATGTCCACGCCGATCATCAACCCGCCGCAGTCGGCCATCCTCGGCATCCACGCCACCAAGGATCGCCCGGTGGCGGAAAACGGTCAGGTCGTCATCCGCCCGATGAACTACCTGGCCCTGTCCTACGACCACCGCATCATCGACGGGCGCGAAGCGGTGCTTGGGCTGGTGGCGATGAAAGAGGCGCTGGAAGACCCGGCGCGGCTGGTGCTGGATATTTGATGGTGTTCTTCTCTCCATCCATCCCGCGACGGGCGCGGGAGGAATGGAGAGAAGATCATTCTCAAGGTTGAGTCTGCCGTATTTTTTTCTTTGTTTTTCGTGTCTACGAAAATATTTCTCTTATAAGAGCATTGGTGTCGTTATCGAATTGGTTGCCCGACAGCGCGACCCGGAGATGCATCAAACGAAGAAAGGTAACCGTGCCGGTCAAGGGCATGATGGTATTTTTGCCGGTGTCGATTGCTGATACCAACAATACCATCAACAACCATGATGGGATCGCAGCGGACGAGATCGTATATGATGAAAAAATAAAAACCCGCAAGCCCTTATTATTGATGGATTTGCGGGATAATTGCGAACAGTCGGCGGTGTTAGAGTGGTGCCCAGAAGAGGACTCGAACCTCCACGCCTTGCGGCACTAGTACCTGAAACTAGCGCGTCTACCAATTTCGCCATCTGGGCAAGCGGGGCGCATTATAAAAGCCTGGGGAAGAAAGTCAATGTTTCAGTCCGCGTCCATGACCGGGCGACACGACGTGGAAGGGAGCTCTCTCCCGCGCCGGATTTATCCCCCTGAAGGGGGAGGGTTTCAATCGGAGATAATTTTCAGTGACTCGAAAAACGAAAAAGAACGGCGATGCCGGGCCGAGCGCGATTCGCCGCGCCGATCCTTTCTTTGAGCGCGAGACGCAGAAATACCCCGCGCCACTGCCTAGCCGGGAGTACATCGAACAGATTCTCTCCCGTGCAGGGGTGCCGATGCAGTTCGACGCGCTTGTGAATGCACTCGACATCCGCGACGAAGAATTCGGATTTTTCGAGCGCCGCCTGCGGGCGATGTTGCGCGATGGGCAGTTGTTGCGCAATCGTCGCGATGCATGGTTGTTGCCGGACAAGGCCGGGTTGATACGCGGCCGTGTCGAAGGACGCCCCGATGGTTTCGGTTTTTTGCGCCGGGACGATGGCGGCGGCGATATCTTTCTCGGCCCCAAAACCATGCGCGCGGCGCTCCATGGCGACCGCGTGATCGTGCGCATTGCCGGCCTGGATCGGCGGGGCCGTCCGGAAGGCAAGATCGTCGAGGTGCTCGAACGCGCCAACACCCGGATCGTGGGCCGCGTGCTCGATGAGCACGGCGTGAAGGTCGTTGCGCCGGAAGATAAACGGTTGGCGCAGGATATTCTGGTCGCCTCGGGCGGCAAGCGGGCCGGCTCGGGGCAGGTGGTCGTGGTGGAACTGGTCGGCCAGCCGGCGCGCGATGCCCGGCCCGTGGGGCGCATCGTCGAAGTGCTCGGCGATTATGCCGATCCCGGCATGGAAATCGAGATCGCATTGCGCAAGCATGAACTGCCGTTCGAGTTCTCGCCCGAGGCGCGCGCGCAGACGCGCAGGCTGCCGGAGAGCGTGCGCAAGAAGGATCTTGCCGGGCGCGAGGACATCACCGCCTTGCCGTTGGTGACTATCGACGGCGAGACGGCGCGCGATTTCGACGATGCGGTTTATTGCGAGCGCCGGGCGCGCGGCTGGCGGCTGGTGGTGGCGATTGCCGATGTGTCGCATTACGTCGAGACGGGCAGCGCGCTCGACCGCGATGCCCGCGAGCGCGGCAATTCGGTGTATTTCCCCCGCCGTGTCATTCCCATGCTGCCGGAAAAGCTCTCCAATGGGCTGTGTTCGCTCAATCCGCGAGTCGAGCGCCTTTGCATGGCGGCGGATGTGAATATTTCCGCGAGCGGGGAGATCGAAGCCTACCGTTTTTATCCCTCGGTAATGTTTTCCCATGCGAGGCTCACCTATGGCCAGGTGGCGGCGGCGCTTTACGAAGGGAATGGCGAGGCCGCCGCCGCGCTCGGCGATCTGTTGCCCCATTTGCAGGATCTCGACCATTTGTTCCGCGCCTTGCTCAAGGCGCGCGCGCGACGCGGGGCAATCGACTTCGAGACCGTCGAGACGCGCATGGAATTCGACGGCCAGGGCAAGATCGCGTGCATCGTTCCCGAGACGCGCAATGATGCACACCGCTTGATCGAGGAATGCATGCTTGCCGCCAATGTGTGCGCTTCGGATTTTCTGCAAGGCCACAGGCATCCGGCGCTTTACCGTATCCATGAGGGGCCGACGCCGGAGAAGCTCGAAAAACTGCGCGGATTCCTTGCCGAATTCGGCCTCGCTCTCGGCGGCGGCGACAAGCCGACGGCCAAGGATTATGCTGCGCTGCTCGACAAGACGCGCCAGCGCCCCGATGCACAGCTTTTGCAGACGGTGATGCTGCGCTCGTTGCGCCAGGCCGTCTACAGCCCGGACAATGTCGGCCATTTCGGCCTCGCCTACGACGCCTATACGCATTTCACTTCACCGATCCGGCGCTATCCCGATTTGCTCGTGCACCGCGCCATCAAGGCCGTGCTTGCCGGCGGGCGCTACGATCCGGGCGATTGGGACGCCGTGGGCATGACCTGTTCGGCAACGGAGCGCCGCGCCGACGAAGCCACCCGCGATGTGATGGCATGGCTCAAGTGCTATTACATGCGCGATCGCATCGGCGAGACGTTTTCCGGCAGTGTGTCGTCGGTAGTGCCTTTCGGTTTGTTCGTTGCGCTCGACGATATTTTCATCGAAGGACTGGTGCATATCTCCGATCTCGGCAGTGATTATTTCCATTTCGATGAGTCTCGCCATGAACTGGCGGGCGAACGCACGCATGTTCGTTACCGTCTCTCCGACCGGGTGCGCGTGCAGCTGGTCCGCGCCGATCTGGAAACCAGCAAGATCGATTTCCGTTTGCTCGAAGGCGAAGCGCGTCGCGCCGGAGGAAAGCGCCATGTCTGAATGCCATTTTTCCACGAGCGGGAAAAAGGCGCGCGCGCCACGCGGCGACGCTTGTCATGGGCAGCAACGTGAGAATGGCGGCGGCGCGGCGGCGCATGCGCCCAGCCGTCTGATCTACGGTTTCCATGCCGTGCTCGGTCGTTTGCGCCGCGATCCGGACGCTGTGTTCGAGCTTTATCTTTCCGCGCTGCGCAACGATGCGCGCGCGCGTGAAGTCCACCGGCTCGCCGAAGAAGCCGGGGTGAGGATGACCCAGGTCGAAGGCGAGCGTCTCGACGGCATGGTGGGTACCCGCCGTCATCAGGGCGTGATTGCCCGCGTCGACGCCCGGCAACGCATGATCGCGCTCGACGACGTGCTGGAATCCCTGGCCGGGCCGGCTTTGCTGCTGGTGCTCGACGGTGTGCAGGACCCGCGCAACCTCGGCGCATGCCTGCGGGTGGCGGATGCGGCGGGCGTACATGCCGTGATCGCGCCCAAGGATCGCGCCGCCAGTCTCAATGCCGCCGCAGTCAAGGTCGCCAGCGGCGCGGCTGAAACCGTGCCTTACATTGCCGTGACCAATCTCGCGCGGGCATTGGAGCAGATGAAAAAAGCCGGGGTATGGGTCGTGGGGGCGGCGGGCGAAGCGGAAACGTCTGTTTTCGGCATCGACCAGCGGGGACCGCTTGCCTGGGTTCTGGGGGCCGAGGGCGAGGGTTTGCGGCGGTTGACGCGGGCCACTTGCGATGAACTGGTGCATATCCCGATGCTGGGCAGCGTCGAAAGCCTCAACGTGTCGGTGGCCAGCGGGATATGTTTGTTCGAGACCGTTCGCCAGCGCGGCGGCGGGGCAGAGGGATAAGCCCGAGGCAATCGCCCCGCTCATCGGATGACAGGCTCCGGGCAGACGGCTCCCGGCATGATAAACTCCGCGTTTTTCCGTGTCGATTCTAATTTCATCCCATGCTCTCCGGCTTGCTCAAGAAAGTATTCGGCTCACGTAATGATCGTCTGGTTCGCCAGTATTCCCGTGATGTCGCGCGTATCAATGATCTCGAACCCGCGATTTCGGCGCTCTCCGATGAGGCGCTTGCCGGCAAGACTGCCGAATTCAGGCAAAGGCTGGAACAGGGCGCGGAACTCGATTCCCTGTTGCCGGAAGCTTTCGCCGTGGTGCGCGAGGCGGGCAAGCGGACGCTCGGCTTGCGCCATTTCGACGTGCAGTTGATTGGCGGCATGGTACTGCACGCGGGCAAGATCGCCGAGATGCGTACCGGCGAGGGCAAGACCCTGGTGGCCACCCTGGCGGCCTACCTCAACGCGCTGCCGGGCAAGGGCGTGCATGTGGTGACCGTCAACGATTACCTCGCCAGCCGCGACGCGGAATGGATGGGGCAGATTTACAGATTCCTCGGTCTTTCGACCGGCTGCAATCTGGCGCGCATGGCCCATGCCGAGAAGCAGGCCGCCTATGCGGCGGACATCACCTATGGCACCAATAACGAGTTCGGTTTCGATTACCTGCGCGACAACATGGTTTATTCGACGGGCGACCGGGTGCAGCGGCCGCTGGTCTATGCCATCGTCGATGAAGTCGACTCCATCCTCATCGATGAGGCGCGCACGCCTCTCATCATCTCCGGGCAGGCCGAGGATCACACCGAGCTGTACGTGAAAATGAACGGCGTTGCACCGATACTGAAGCGGCAGGAAGGCGAAGGCGAAAACGTGACCGCGCCCGGCGACTACACCGTCGATCTCAAGGCGCATCAAGTGTTGCTCACCGAGCAGGGGCACGAGACCGCCGAGCAATTGCTGGTGCAGGCGGGGCTGCTGTCCGAGGGGGCGGGGCTTTACGATCCGGCCAATATCCTTCTCGTGCATCATCTTTATGCCGCGTTGCGCGCCCATGCGCTCTACCACAAGGATCAGCACTACGTGGTGCAGAACGGCGAAGTCGTCATCGTCGATGAGTTCACCGGCCGCCTGATGACGGGACGGCGCTGGTCGGAGGGGCTGCACCAGGCGGTCGAAGCCAAGGAAGGCGTGCGGGTGCAATCCGAAAACCAGACCTTGGCCTCGATTACGTTCCAGAATTACTTCCGCATGTACGGCAAGCTCGCCGGCATGACTGGCACAGCCGATACGGAAGCGTATGAATTCCATTCGATCTACGGACTGGAAACCGTGGTGATCCCGACCAACCGTCCATCGAGGCGCACCGATGGCAACGACAAGGTCTACCGCACCGCGGCCGAGAAGTGGCGGGCGGTGATCGACGATATCGAGGATTGCGTCAAGCGCGGCCAGCCGGTGCTGGTGGGGACGACTTCGATCGAGATCAACGAATACCTTTCGGGTCTGCTGAAGAAAGAAAAGATCGCGCACGAAGTGCTCAACGCCAAGCAGCACGAGCGCGAAGCCGAGATCGTCACCCAGGCCGGGCTGCCGGGCCAGGTCACTATCGCCACCAATATGGCCGGGCGCGGCACCGACATCGTGCTCGGCGGCAATATCGAGAAAACGCTGGCGGCGATCCGTGCCGACGAAGCGCGCCCCGAAGCCGGGAAGGAGGCGGCGCTCACCGCCCTGCGCGCCGAGTGGCAGGTCCTGCACGACAAGGTCGTGGCGGCGGGCGGCGTACACATCATCGGCACCGAGCGCCACGAATCGCGCCGTATCGACAATCAGTTGCGTGGACGTTCGGGGCGGCAGGGCGATCCGGGATCGAGCCGTTTTTACCTCTCGCTGGAAGACCCCCTGCTGAAAATCTTTGCGGGCGAGCGCCTGAACGCCATCATGGTCCGGTTGAAGATGCCCGAAGGCGAAGCCATCGAGCATGGCATGGTCACGCGGTCGCTGGCGTCGGCGCAACGCAAGGTCGAGCAACGCAATTTCGATATCCGCAAGCAATTGCTCGAATACGACGACGTTGCCAACGACCAGCGCAAAGTGATCTATAGGAACCGCAATGAACTGCTGGAAAGCGAAGACATCACCGATACCGTGCGCGGCATGCGCCGCGAGGTGTTGAGCGCGCTTTTCCGGCTTTACGCGCCCGAGGAAAGCGTCGAGGAGCAGTGGGACATTCCGGCGCTCGAACGGGCGCTGGCCGCCGATTTCCTGTTGCCCCTGCCGGTTGGAGAGTGGATCAAGACCGATACCAGTCTCGACAGCGACGCCATTCTTGTCCGCATCGTCGAAGCCGCCGAGGCCGCCTATCGGCAGAAGATCGAGCCGATCGATCCGGCGGCGTGGCATCAATTCGAGCGCAATGTCACGCTCAACAGCCTCGACAATCTCTGGCGCGAGCATCTGGCCGCGCTCGATCTGTTGCGCCAGGGCATACACTTGCGCGGTTATGCGCAGAAAAACCCCAAGCAGGAATACAAGCGCGAGGCATTCCATCTTTTCAGCGGCATGATCGACGCTTGGAGCCAGGAGACCACCCGCGCGCTCATGACGGTGCAGATCCGCACCGAAGTGGCCGAAGAACAACTCGCCGCCGCCGAGCAGTCGCCCCGGGCCGGGAATGTCCGTTACCAGCATGCGGACTACGACGAAGCCCTCGCCGACGGTGCGGCGGACAGGTCGCGCACGCGCTTGCCCGCGACAGCCGGGCCGAAAATCGGGCGAAACGATCCATGCCCTTGCGGCTCGGGCAAAAAATACAAGCATTGCCACGGCAGGTTGAACTGAAGCCGCAGCGCGGCGGGGCGCGGACAGCCGACGAGGTGTTTTGAGGAGGTGGCGGCATGGCGGTCAATCTGGGGGTTCCCGTTCCGGCGGATTTATTGCCCGTCGCGGGGCTGCGGCTGGGTGTGGCGGAAGCGGGCATCCGCAAGGCGGGCCGCCGCGACCTGACGGTCGTCGAACTGGCTTCCGGCAGTCGAGTGGCAGGCGTTTTCACGCAAAACCGCTTTTGCGCCGCGCCGGTCGCGGTATGCCGGGAACATTTGTCGGCGGCGAACGGCATCCGCGCGCTGGTCATCAACACCGGCATTGCCAACGCCGGTACGGGTGAACAGGGCTTGCTCGATGCCCGCGCCACCTGCCGGGCGCTGGCGGAAATACTCGGCGTCGATGCTGAAGGCGTATTGCCGTTTTCCACCGGCGTGATTTTGGGACCCTTGCCGATGGAACGCCTGCTTGCCGGGCTGCCGGTCGCGGTAGCGGATTTGCGGCCCGATGGCTGGTTCGATGCCGCACACGCGATCATGACCACCGACACCGTTGCCAAGGCCGTCTCAAAGCGGGTCGAGATCGGCGGCAAGATCGTTACCGTCACCGGCATCGCCAAGGGGGCGGGCATGATCCATCCGGACATGGCGACCATGCTTGGTTTCATCGCTTGCGACGCGGCGGTGAGCCAGCCGTCGCTCGAAGCCATCGTTCGCGAAGCGGCGGATGCTTCGTTCAACAGCATCACCGTCGATGGCGACACTTCGACCAACGATTCTTTCATCATCATCGCCACCGGGCAGGCCGGCAATGCCGAAATCGCCGACGGCGCCGGATATCGCGCGCTTGCCGATGCCATTGGCGCGGTCGCCGTCCGGCTGGCGCAAGCCATCGTCCGCGACGGCGAGGGCGCCACCAAGTTCATGACTATTGCGGTCGACGGCGGCGCGAGCCGCGAGGAATGCCGCCGGGTCGCCTATGCCGTGGCGCACTCGCCGCTGGTCAAGACGGCCTTCTTTGCTTCCGATCCCAATCTGGGCCGCATTCTTGCCGCAATCGGCCATGCGGGCATCGCGGATCTCGACGTCGACCGTCTGCGGGTCTGGCTCGGCAACCCGGCGGAGGAAGTCCTCGTCGCCGAGCGCGGCGGGATGGCGGCGAGCTACACCGAGGAAGCCGGCGCGAGAATCATGGAAGATGCCGAACTCACGGTACGCGTGAACCTTGCGCGCGGGCAGGCGCGGGCGACGGTATGGACTTGCGATTTTTCCTATGATTACGTGAAGATCAACGCCGACTACCGGTCGTGACGCCTTCCTCCTGGCTTTCCGGGCAAGAGAACCAGATCGCGTTCAGCCGTGCACCGCGTGCAGCATGGCATCCTTGCCCGCGCGGGTTTCTTCGAGCAGGTGGTCGAATTGCGCTTTGTCGATGCCGAGGCTGTCATCTTCCGCTTCGGGGCTGGAAGCGTTTTTGCGAGGGGTGAAAGGATTGTTTTCAGCTGTGGCCAGGTTGGCGATTTGTACGATGTCGTGCAACGCTTCCGGAGGCCAGGCGCCGCTGTAGGGGTTGTCGTTGTCGAGCGCGTCGACGATGTCGTCGGGGAGCTCGAATGCTTCGAGCACCGAACGGGAGATCGGTGTGTTCCATACCGAGACGAATTCGGTGAAACGCGCGAAGTCGCCTTCCAGCGCCGGATAGTCGGCAACGCGCGCCAGCAGGAAGAATTGGCCGATGTCGACCATCATGCCGGCGAGCATCGCGGTGTCGGGATTGACTGTGCGCAGGTAGTGAGCGAAGGCGTAGGCCCAGGAGGCGATGTCCGCCGAATGCCGCCAAAGCTGCGCGGCGATCTTGCGCAGATGAGGGGAGCGGTGGTCCTGGATGAGTTGTTCGGCGGCTACCGCGAAGGCAAGGCAGCGCAACGCCGCCAGACCGATGCGCCTGACCGCGTTGTTGACGCTGGTGATGTGCGCGCCGTAGGGGTTGAGCAACATCGCGTTGGCCATGCGGATGACCTTTGCGCTCAATACCGGTTCGGCGCGCACGACGGTAACGATGTCGTCGATGGAGGAGTCCGGATCGTCGGCAAGCTGCTTGATGCGGAGCGAAATGTCCATCGAGGTGGGGAAGTTCAAGTGCCCGGCATCGAGTTCCGTTTCGATCTGCGCGGCAAAAGCCCGTGTTTGTACCCCGAAATCCTGCATGGCCAGCCCCATCCTCGAAGGTGGAAAAAATGTCCACTCGCCCGGATCGGCCACTCAAATGGCACCGGGCGCCGGCTGGCATGCGCCCGGGTTTTCGCAAGCATGCCGGTATTATGCCGTGCCGCCGAAGCGGGAGATCTTGCCGATCAATCCGCCAATGGTTTCCTGTATATCCGCGGGCAGCAGCACGAGCTTCGCATTTTCCGATGCTGCGAGTTTTTGAACTGAGGAAATGTACTTCTCCCCAAGCAAATAAAGCATGGGCCCGGGTTCTGTGCCAAGCGCGGCGGTGACGCGGCGTATCGATTCGGCGGAGGCTTCGGCCAGCGTGACCTGGGCGCTGGCGTCGCGGCGCGCGGCTTCGAGCCGGGCTTCGGCTTCGAGAATGGCGGATTGCTTTTCACCTTCGGCGCGCGTGACCATGGCCTTGCGCTCACGCTCGGCGGCAGCCTGCATTTCCATGGCGCGCTGCATCGAAGGCGATGGCTTGATGTCCTGGATTTCCACCGATTTCACGGTCAGGCCCCAGTCGACGGCTTCGTCGGCGATGCTCTCGCGCAAGCGCGCCTTGATCTTGTCGCGCGAGGAGAGCGCCTCGTCGAGTTCCATTTCGCCGACGATGGAACGCAGGGTGGTCATGATCAGATTGCGGATCGCTTCCGAGAAGTCGGTGACGCCATAGACCGCTTTCACCGGGTCGGTGACTTTGATGAATGAGATGGCATTGGTGAGGATTACGGCATTGTCGCGCGTGATGACTTCCTGTTCCTGCACGTCGAGGATGATGTCCTTGGTAATGAGCTTGTAGGCTACCCTGTCCAGATAAGGAATCAGGAAATTGAGACCGGGCCGCAGCGTGCATTGGTATTTGCCGAGACGCTCGACGACCCATTCTTCACCCTGGGGAACGAGGCGGACGCCCTTGGCGATGGTGACGACGACCAGGATCAGGATAGCGAAGGTGACGTAAAAGCCGATGTTGGTCATGAGAAATTCTCCGTGATGAAAGGCGGCGGCGGGAAGGACGAAAACGATGAGACGGGCCTGTGCGATGGCGTTGCGGTACAGCGCCTTCCGGCGGCGCGCGGAAAGAGAGGAACAGGGAAGGGGATTTTTGCGGCACGGGCAATGATGCTTGCGGGGTGGAGCGGGATGATTTTCAAGCCCTGCCGACTTTGACGAAACTGCCTTCGACGGAAACGATCTTCACCCGGGTGCCTGTTTCGATTTCGGCATCGGCGGCGCAGGGCCATTCTTCCGCGCCGAGGATGGGCCGCTGGAAGCGCACCTTGCCGCGTGTAAACGGCGCCACGGCATGAACCAGCAAGCCGATCTCGCCGATGATGTCGCCATCAGCGGTGCCGATCGGGGTTTGGTTCGTGAAACGCTTGAAATATCGGAACCACAGTATCGTCATTGCCGTCGAAGCTGTGGCCCACAGCAGCAATTGCCCGGAAACCGGCAAGCCCGGCGCGATCAGCAGCAGCACGCCGACGAGTAGCGCGCCCAGGCCGAACCAGATCACGAAAAAAGACGGAATTGCCAGTTCCAGCAAAACCAGCGCGATCCCGCCGATTATCCAGACCCACCATTCGATAACCATAATATCCTCTTGCGTCAAAGCGGGAATTGTAACTTGGTTGAGCTTGGTTGAAACATGTTTCAATTCACACCCGGCAGAGCCGGACGATAAGGCCGGGAAGGGGTTGCGCCCCTCCCGTATATGGTTATTTCCCTGAAGGAGGAGGTTTCCACCCTGAGTCAGTTTTCGATGAACCGCAAAATCGTTTATGTCGCCGCTGGCATCATCGTGCGAGGCGATGGGCGCTTTCTTCTCGGGCGGCGCGCGCCGGGCACGTTTTATCCCGGTTATTGGGAGTTCCCCGGCGGCAAGGTGGAAATGGGCGAGTCGCCCGCCGAGGCGCTGTGCCGCGAACTCCGTGAAGAACTGGATATCGGGGTCGAAAGCTTTTATCCGTGGATCGTGCGCGCGCACGAATATGAGCATGCCAGCGTCAGTTTGCATTTTTTTGAAGTTATCCGCTGGCGGGGAGAAATCCGCAACCATGTGCATGCCGCCCTGGCGTGGGTTGCGGCGGACGAAGCTTGCGCGCCGATGCTGCCTGCGAACGGCCCTGTTCTCAAGGCATTGAGCTTGCCGCGCCGGATGGGGATCACCCAGGCCGCGGCGGTTGGCGTCGAGCGCCAACTCGCCGCGCTCTCGCGCGCGCTGGCGGCGGGGCTGCGCCTGGTTCAGCTTCGTGAAGCCGGGCTGCCCGCGTCCGCGCGGCGGGCGTTTGCCGCTGAAGCCGTCCGCCGCGCCCATGCGGCGGGTGCGCTGGTCCTCGTCAATGACGATCCGGAACTGGCGCTCGCGGTTGGGGCCGACGGTCTCCACCTGCCCGCGCCGCGCTTGATGGCGAGCGCGGCGCGTCCCGGTTTTGCCTGGGTCGGCGCATCCTGCCATTGTCGCGCCGAACTCGAACACGCCGCGGCCCTGGGGCTGGATTACGCGCTCCTCGGGGCGGTGAAAGCCACCGCGACCCATCCTTCGGGCGGCGTGTTGGGTTGGGAAGGCTTCGCGGCGCTGGCTGCCGGTCTGCCGTTGCCGGTGTTCGCGCTGGGCGGCCTTGCGGATGAGGATATGGCCGCGGCTCGCCGGGCAGGCGCGCATGGCATCGCGGCAATCCGCGCGGCCTGGGCCGGGACGGGCGGAAACGGTGCGTCCTGAGTCGACCCCTGCCCCAGCTTGCCAAGATATATAAAATTTTGTATAAATAGGGCATGGTTGATTCCAAGAAGGAGCTAGGCCAATGAACGACCAACGATTCGCCAGCGTCTGGGACGCCATTGAGGACACTCCGGAAGAAGCGGAAAACATGAAATTGCGTTCGATGCTGATGATGGCGCTGAAGAATCACATCACTCACACCAAAATGAGTCAGGCGCAAGCTGGCAAGCTCTTTGCCGTGGCCCAGCCGCGAGTCTCTGATCTGATGCGCGGCAAAATCCACCTGTTCGGACTGGATGCGCTGGTGAACATGGCAACGGCTGCCGGGCTTCACGTAGAAATGCGCGTACTCGAGACCGTCTGATGGCTGCTTCGACCTGGGCATGAGCGCCTGCTGCTTGTTCTATCCCTATTTTATCCGCCGCACTTTTGCGCCCAGTGCGGTGAGCTTTTCTTCCAGCTGTTCGTATCCCCGGTCGAGATGGTAGATGCGTTCGATAGTGGTTTCGCCTTCGGCGGTCAGCCCGGCGATGACGAGGCTTGCGGAGGCGCGCAGGTCGGTGGCCATGACGGTCGCGCCCTGGAGACGTTCGACGCCTCGCACGACCGCTGTATTGCCGTCGATGTGGATGTCCGCGCCCAGGCGTTGCAGTTCGACGGCGTGCATGAAGCGGTTTTCAAAGATGGTTTCGCGGATGATCGCCGTGCCTTTTGCGATGCAGTTGAGCGCCATGAACTGGGCCTGCATGTCGGTGGGAAAAGCGGGGTAGGGGGCGGTGCGCAGGTCGACCGCTGTGAGCTTCGGCGGGGCGCAAAGGCGGATGGCGGCGGGGTCGGCCTGCACGGTGCAGCCGGCGTCGGTGAGTTTGTCGATGACGGCGTCGAGGCTGGCGGCGAGGGCGCCGGTAAGCCGGATGTCGCCGCCGGTGGCCGCCGCCGCGCAGAGGTAGGTACCGGTTTCGATGCGGTCGGGCATGATGTGGTGGCGCGCGCCGTGCAAGCGGGGAACGCCTTCGATTTGGATGACATCGCCGCCCGCGCCGGAGATTTTCGCGCCCATGGCGATCAGGCAATTGGCGAGGTCGACGACTTCGGGTTCGCGCGCGGCATTTTCGATGAGGGTTACGCCGTCGGCAAGGCAGGCGGCCATCATCAGGTTTTCGGTGCCGGTAACGGTCACCATGTCGGCGGCTAGCCGCGCGCCTTTGAGGCGGGAGGCGCGAACGTGGACATAGCCGTGTTCGACCGCGACTTCGGCGCCCATGGCCTGGAGTCCCTTGATGTGCTGGTCGACCGGACGCGCGCCGATGGCGCAGCCGCCGGGCAGGCTGACGCGCGCTTCGCCGCAGCGCGCCGCGAGCGGGCCGAGGACGAGGATGGAGGCGCGCATGGTCTTGACCATTTCGTAGGGGGCGACCGGTTCGGCGAGGGCGCTGGCGTCGAGTGTTGCCGCGTCGCCGTCGCGTTCGACTTTGACGCCCATTTGCCTGAGCAGGGCAAGGAGTGTGGCGATGTCTTTGAGTTGCGGCACGTTGGTGAAAGTCACGGGTTCGGCGCTCAACAGCGCCGCGCACAGGATGGGCAGGGCGGCGTTTTTGGCGCCGGAGATGCTCATTTCGCCTGCGAGGCGGACGCCGCCTTCGATCGACAATTTGTCCATGTTTAAAATATTTCCATTGCGTTATGGCGGGTATTCGGACCGGGCATGCCGGGGGGATGTATTCTATCGCCGGTTACATGGTTTTCAGTCCCTCAGTTTGTAACCTTTGGCGAGCATGGCCAGCGTGAGCGCGGCCAGTACGGCGAGACTGCCGCCCGTCACGGCGAGACTCAGCCAGGGAGAGGTATCGGACTGGCCGAAAAAGCCGTAACGAAAGCCGTCGATCATGAAGAAAAATGGGTTGATATGCGAGATTCGCTGCCAGAGCGGCGGCAGGGACTGGATGGAGTAGAAGACGCCCGAGAGCATGGTGAGCGGCAGGATGAGGAAGTTCTGGAAGGCGGCGAGTTGGTCGAACTTGTCGGCCCAGATACCGGCGATGACACCGAAGGTGGCGAGCAGCGCGCCGCCGAGCACGGCGAAGGCGAGCGCCCATGCCGGATGCGCGGGCAGTGTGGCGGCGAAGATCGCGGACGCGAGCCATATGCCGGCGGCGACGAACAGACCGCGCAGCACCGCGGCGAGAATATAGGCGGCGTAGAAGGCGCGGTACGACAGCGGCGGCAGTAGTACGAAGATGATATTGCCGGTGATTTTGCTCTGGATGAGCGAAGAGGAACTGTTGGCGAAGGCGTTTTGCAGGAGCGACATCATGATGAGTCCCGGCACGAGGAAGGCGGTGTAGGGCACTTCGCCATAGACGGTGAGATGACGGTCGAGCACGCGAGAGAAGATCAGGAGAAAGAGTAGTGCGTTGAGCACGGGCGCGCCCACGGTCTGGAAGCCGACTTTCCAGAAGCGCAGCACTTCCTTGTGGAGCAGGGTGCGGAAGCCGGTGAGGGGCGAGGTCTGGAAGGGATCAGGCATGCCGCATGACTTCCACGAAGACTTGTTCCAGATCCGGTTCGCCCACGGCGATTTCGCGCACGCCCGCGTCCGCTTCGCGCAGGCGGGCGAGCAGCGTTTCGATTTCTCCGGGCGCATCGAAGCTGAATTCGAGCCAGTCTCCCGCCGCCGCGCCGCCGAGGGCGAGTGCGGCGGCGGGGCATTCGACGCGCACTTTGAGCCTGCGGACGGCGGCGCTGGACAGCAGGTTGGCGGTGGTGTCGAGCGCGACGATGCGGCCCGCTTTCATCATGGCGATGCGCCCGCACAGGGCTTCGGCTTCTTCGAGGTAGTGGGTGGTCAGTACGACGGTATGGCCGTCGGTATTGAGTTTTTTGACGAATTGCCACAGGCTTTGGCGCAGTTCGACATCGACGCCGGCGGTCGGCTCATCGAGCACGATGACCGGCGGGCGATGCACGAGCGCCTGCGCGACCAGCACCCGGCGTTTCATGCCGCCGGAGAGGGTGCGCATGTTGGCCTCGGCCTTTGTGGAAAGGCCGAGGCGGTGAAGAATCTCGTCGATCCATTCGTCATTGCCGCGGATGCCGAAATAGCCGGCCTGGAAGCGCAGCATTTCGCGCACGGTGAAGAACGGATCGAACACCAGTTCCTGCGGCACGACGCCGAGCTTGAGCCGTGCGTTGCGGTAGTCGGCGATGACGTCGTGCCCCATGATTTCGAGCTTGCCGCTATCGGCGCGGATCAATCCGGCAAGCGCCGAGATGAGCGTGGTCTTGCCCGCGCCGTTGGGGCCGAGCAGGCCGAAAAATTCGCCTTGTCCGATTTCGAGATCGATGCCGGCGAGCGCCTGCAAACTGCCGTAGCGTTTGGTCAGTGCGGCAATACGGATCGCGGGCGTGGTCATGTCGAAAGGAGGGCGCCGCCGGGAAGGCGTGGCGGGATTTCCCGCTCAGGCCGCGACCGGCAGCAGCGCATCGATACCGTACAGTTTGGCGAGGGCGCGCAGCGATTCGGGCAGGGCGCGCAGTTCGACCCGGCCGCCGCCTGCCTTCGCCCGCCGCAGCCAGGCGAGCAGGAGCGCGAGCGCGGCGGAATCGGCCTGGGTGACGCCGCCGAGGTCGATGATGAAATCCCCGGCGGGCAGGGGGCGTTCGAGACTGGCGGCGACGGTCTGGAACGTCAGCGTTCCTTCCAGCTTCACGACCGGCGGCTCCGTCATCACCTGCCGCCCTGTTCCGCTTCCAGCGATTTGTTTTTGGCTTCGATCGAAGCAATCAGGCCATCGACGCCCTTGGCATGTATCTCGTCGCCGAAGCTGCCGCGGTAGTTGGTGACGAGGCTGACGCCCGCCACGATCACGTCGAATACCTTCCAGCCCCGATCCGTTTTTTCCAGCGAATAGTCGATGCCGATCGGTTGCGCGCCGACCTGGGAGACTTCGGTCTTTACCTTCACCTGCTTGTCGTCCGGGCTGGCGCGCAGGGGTTTGACATCGATGGTCTGATTGCGGTACTGGGTGAGCGCGTTGGAGTAGGTGCGGATGAGCAGGGTGCGGAAGGCATCGGTGAGGCGGCCCTGCTGTTCCGGCGTGGCGGTGCGCCAATCCTTGCCGACGGCGAGCATGGTCATGCGGCGGAAGTTGAAATGCGGCAATACCTTTTCGTCGACCAGCGTCAGCGCCTTGCGGGCATCGCCGGACTGGATCGCCTGGTCGCTGCGGACGATGGCGAGCACTTCATCGGTGACGTGCCGCACCAGTGCGTCGGGCATGAGGTCTTCGGCAACGGCAGGGCCGGTGAAAAGCGCCGATGCCAGCATCAGGCAGCAGGCGAAGATTTTTTTTGTCATGGCGTTTCTCCTGGGGTTTCCGTTCGGCTGTCGTCGTCGAGATCGAAATCTTCGTATTCGAGCGGCGGGTTGCCATCATGGATCTTGAATTGGCGCTGTTGCAAATAGAAGTCGCGCGAATAGCGGTATTTGTCGAGCGTGGCTTCGTCGAGGGTGCGCTCGAACCCGAGCAGGCGGGCGCGCTCGCTGGCCAGTTGCAATGCGGTCAGGGTGTTGCGAACCGCGATGTCCGAAACGAAGCGCCAGGAATCGTCGAACGTCGCGTCCAGCGGAAGCGCGAGCGCGTCCCGCAGCGTGCGCGGCCCCAAAAAAGGCAGCATCACATACGGGCCGCCGTGAAAGCCCCAGACGCCCAATGTCTGGCCGAAATCCTCATCGTGCTTGGGGAGTCTCGCCTCGGTGGCGATGTCGAGCAGACCGCCGATTCCCATCGTCGAGTTGACGAGAAAGCGCATCATGTCGGAGAGCGCGTCGGCGGGCTTGCCTTGCAGCAGATTGTTGAGGCCGACCCATGGATCGTTGAGATTTCCGAAAAAATTCCCGACCCAGGCGCGCACCGGCGACGGCGTGACCGCCACATAGGCTTTTGCCACCGGCTTGGCCACGACGGCGTCCAGTTTTTCGTTGAACGAAAACATGGCGCGGTTGTAATGCTCGAACGGGTCTTCCGGCGGCGTGTTGGCGCAGCCGGCAAGGAGCGCCGCCGCGGCGAGGATCGGGCCGGACGTTTTTACGAAGCCGATGATTTTTACCGTCATGACCGTCTCACTGTGCGGGCGTTTCATGCGCGGGCGTTCCAGCCGCCTTGTTGAACAGGAACTGACCGATCAGTTTCTCCAGCACCACTGCCGACTGGGTGATTTGCAGCTTGTCGCCGCCTTTCAGGATTTCGCTGTCCGCGCCGGGGTCGAGGCCGATGTATTGCTCGCCGAGCAAACCCGACGTCAGAATGGAGGCGCTGGTATCGACCGGAAATTCGTAACGCCCGTCGAGATCGAGGCGGACGATGGCGCGGTAGTTCTGCGAGTCGAAGCGGATGCCGCCGACCCGCCCGACCACTACGCCCGCGCTCTTGACCGGCGCGCGCGCCTTCAGGCCGCCGATATTGTCGAACGCCGCTTCGACCGCGTAGGTCGTCCCGCCCGATGCGTCCGCGTAACTGCCGACCTTCACCGCCAGGAAAACCAGCGCGGCAAAGCCCAGCGCCACGAATAAGCCTACCCACAGATCGAGCGTCGTCCGGCTCATCAAAGACCTCGGAACATGAAAGAAGTCAGTACAAAATCCAGCGCCAGGATCGCCAGCGCCGAACTCACCACGGTGCGCGTAATTGCCCGCGACACCCCCTCGGCCGTGGGTTGGCAATCGTAGCCCTCGAATACCGCGATCAGCGACACCGCCACCCCGAACACGAAGGATTTGATCGCGCCATTGACGATGTCGTAGCGGAAATCCACCGAAGCCCGCATCTGCGACCAGAAAGCGCCGTCATCGACGCCGATCGCCACGACGCCGATCAGCCAGCCGCCGAATATCCCCATGGCCGAGAACATCGCCGCCAGCAGCGGCATCGAGATCACACCGCCCCAGAAACGCGGCGCCGCGACCCGCGCAATGGGATTCACCGCCATCATGTCCATTGCCTGCAATTGCTCGGTGGTTTTCATCAGGCCGATTTCGGCTGTCACCGCCGATCCGGCGCGGCTGGCGAACAGCAGCCCCGCCACCACCGGCCCCAGTTCGCGCAGGAGCGACAGGGCCACCATGATGCCGAGCGCATCGCTCGAACCGAAACGCTGCAAAATATCGTAGCCCTGCAAACCCAGTACCAGTCCGACGAACAGGCCCGACACCAGGATGATGAGCAGCGAGAGTACGCCGCTGAAATAAATCTCGCGGATCGTCAGCGGCAGGCGGCGGAACGATTGCCCGGAATAGCGCAGCAGCGCGAAAAAAAAGCGCGCCATGAAACCGAGCCGCCAGACGCCATCGACGGTCATGGCGCCGAGCCTGCGCAGCAAGGCGTTCATGTCCGCGCCTCGTCGAGCAGGCTTGCCAGGGGCGGCGCCGGATAATGAAACGGCACCGGGCCGTCGGCCTCGGCATGGACGAATTGATGCACGAAAGGATCGTTCGAGGCACGGATCTCCGCGGGCGCGCCGCGCGCCACGATGCCGCCTTCCGAGACGAAATAGACATAATCGACCAGATCGAGCGAAGCCTGCACGTCGTGCGTGACCATGATCGAAGCCGCGCCGAGGGCATCGTTCAGGCGGCGGATCAAATGCCCGATCGTCCCGAGCGAAATCGGATCGAGTCCGGCAAAAGGCTCGTCGTAGAGCATCAGCATGGGGTCGAGCGCCACCGCGCGCGCCAGCGCCACCCGCCGCGCCATGCCGCCCGAAAGCTCCGAAGGCATCAGGGCCGCCGCGCCGCGCAGGCCCACGGCATGGAGCTTCATCAGCGTCAGGTCGCGGATCGCTTCGGCGGGCAGGGCGGTATGTTCGCGCAGGGGAAAGGCGACATTGTCGAATACGCACATATCGGTAAAAAGCGCCCCGAACTGGAACAGCATCCCCATGCGCCGCCGCAAGGCATAAAGGGCCGGAACCGGCAGGCGGCCCATATCTTGCCCGTCAACCTCCACCGTGCCCGCATCCGCCCGCAACTGACCGCCGATCAAGCGCAACAAGGTTGTCTTGCCGGAGCCGCTGCCCCCCATGATCGCCACCACCTGGCCGCAATGCACGGTCAGATCGACATCGCGCAGAATCTCGCGCGCGCCATAGGCGAAGCCGACATGATTCAAACTGACGAGAGGATTGCCGGAAGCGGTCGATGCCATGTCCGTTTGTTTGTTTATTTCACTCCACGTCCGGCAGAGCCGGACGACAAGGTATGGAAGAGGCTGCGCCCTTCCCGTATAGGATCATTCCCCTGAAGGAAAAGGTTTCCAGCCGGAGCCAGTTTTCCATGAAACCCGATGAATATGATCGTGCTTAAAGGCGCGATTCTAGCAAATCTCGCGCCGTAAAACCTGCCGTGATATTTTCCACGGAGCGATTGCATTCATGGCCCCGTTCCGAACCATAACCCGCTGATTGCTAGCGGTTTATGACCACGGCTCACGACAGATGCGTGTTCGGTGGCCTCGGAAGCGGGGCAGGGCGGTTCAGGCGTAGATATTGACCGCTTGCCCGGCGGCGGGATTCAGGCTGCGTTCGATGGCCTGGCCGAAAGAGGCGGCGCGGCTGCCGCTTTCGCCGCCGGATGCCGGGGCGCGAGGTTTTGCGCTGGAAGCGGCTTCGTTCTCGCCGGTTTCCCCTGCCTCGTTCGCCTTGCCTTCGTCCATCCGGGCGCGGGCGATTTCGGCGCGGGCTTCGGCGGCCATTTGCGCTGCCGCCGCGGCAACGGCGCGATCCTGTGCCGAGGGATCGGCGGGGGCGAGCGCGGCGGCGCGGATCTGGTCGGCCCGGATAAGGGTTTCTTCCGGCGTGCGGCCTTTCGAGGTATCGATGCCGACTTCGCCCGCCACCGCGTAACGCTGCCCGTCCGGGCCGGTTTCGTAGCTGTAGCTCGCGCCCGAGGTGACGAGGCTGCCCCCGGCGGCCATGTGCGCGGCTTCGTGGGCGCGCACGGCGCGGTCGGTGGACTTCATCTCCTCGACCTGGCGCTGCTCGGCGGCGCTCAGTTCGCTGGAGCGGCTGTTACCCGCGCGTTCATCCGTCGCGCCGGCCTCCCGTTCCGCCTCCTTGCCGGACGCATCGACGCGCCAGGCGTTCGCATGGATCGAAGCCGACTGGATGGCGCTGGCGATGGAGGATGAAAGACCGGAAATCATGGAGATACGCAAAACAAACGGCAAGCGGAACAACGCTTCCGCTTGAAGCTTAGAAGATCACGACATGCGGGGAAATGCGTTTCTTGGGGCCGATGTGCGCTTTATTTCTCGGGAGATTGGGGAAACGGCGTCGCGTCGGCGAAAAAAAGCGCCGCGGCGAGCGGCGGGAAGACGGGGCCTTTGTTTTCGATGGGCGATGGCAGGTGGGCGCGCATCCAATCGGAAACGATGTCCGCGCAGGCGGCGAGCATGTCGGCGGTCATTTGCTCGGGGTTGCCGCTGCCGCTTGTCCGCCAGTCGCGCGTCGCCGCGATCAGGTCGAAGGTTTGGCGCAGGATTTCCGCGCGCGGGTCGTTTTCGCCGACGATGAAACAGACAGGCGTTTTCAGACTGCGCAAGGGCGCTGCACCGGCCAGATCGGGGCGGCCCGCGAGAATGCTCAGGGCGGCGATGCGTCCGGGGAAGCGGGCGGCGGCACGGATGGCGGCGGCGGCGGCGGTGTGGGATGCCAGTACGCCAAGCGGCAACATGGCCAGCCCAGGCTGGTAGCGGAGCCATTCGAGCACGGCCTGCATGCGCTCGCCCAGGCTGGCGACGTTGTAATGGGTATCGGGATCGTCCCGTTCCTCGGGGGTCAGCAGATCGAGCGCCAGTGTGGCGTAGCCGGCTTTTTGCAGAGCGAGGGCTGCGGGCGCTTCCAGCCCGCGGCCGTGGGGGAGGGCGCATTGCAATATCAGAACCAGTCCGCGCACATCGGGGGCGTGGGCCATGCGAGCGATCAACCACGCATCGCGCGCGGGAATGCTGAGTTTGCTGTGACGCAGTTTCACGGTGCAATAGACGTCGAAGGGTGTCGTCGGGGGCTGGAAAGCGGGTGGCGCGGGCGGTCTGTTTGCGGAGATTATAGGCTACCGGATGACGTTACCGGAGATTCGCGCCCTTATCTGTCAACGGCCCGTCCTGCCGCGATCCCTTTCGGCAAGAGCACCCAGATTTTCCCCGGTTGCTTCATCTTCCCCGCCTGGGCTCCGGCTTCCGGCCCGAAGCCCCAGAAAAAATCGGCCCGTACCGCGCCCTTGATCGCACTGCCCGTGTCTTGCGCCATGACCAGCCGGTTGAGCGGTTCTTCCGACAACGGCCAGGTCGTGGCGAGAAACACCGGCGCGCCGAGCGGGATATGAGCGGGGTCGATGGCGATGCTGCGCCCGGCGTACAGCGGCGTGCCCTGTGCGCCGATGGGGCCGCCATCGGCTTTCGGCAACTCGCGGAAAAAGACATAGCGCGGATTGCTGTTGAGCAATTCGCCGAGCCGTTGCGGATTGCGCCGCGCCCATTGCCGGATGCCCTCCATCGATGCCTGATGCGCGGAAAGCTCGCCTTGCCGGATCAACCATGTGCCGATGGAGCGGTAAGGATGGCCGTTGTGATCGGCAAAACCGATGCGCACCCGGCTGCCGTCGGGCAGTTCGACCTGTCCGGAGCCTTGTACCTGAAGAAAGAACAGGTCGACCGGATCGTTCGCCCATAACAATGCGCGCGCGGGCAAGTTGCCGCTGTCGCGGCGCTGTTCCAGTTCCGCGCGCGTCCAGTAAGGCACGATCTTGTTGCCCATGACCCGTCCGCGCAGCTTCGCCGGCTTGATTTCGGGATAAGCGCCGCCGAGATCGATGGCGAGCAAATCGTCGGGCGGCGCGAGGATAGGCCAGAGCGCGGAGGCCGAACGTTGGCGGCTGCCGCGAATCAGCGGTTCGTAATAACCGGTGACGAGTCCCTGTTCAGCGCCGTCGCCGGCGATGGATTGCCACGGCGTGAAACGCTGCTCGAAAAACCGGCGCGCTTCGCCATCCGTCGGCTTGGCGGGCAGGGCGCTTGCGGCGGCGCACACCTCTTGCCAGCCGGATTTGCGGGCGAGCACGCGACAGGATTCCTGGAACGCCGGCCAGACCGCGCCGGGTTCGTCGCTGTTCCAGCCTGGCAGCGCCGCCCAGTTCGTTTCGCGCCAGCCAGCGGAGGATTTTGTCGATATTTCGGTCCGGACCGTGCCGGAAGGGGCGGTGTCCGCATCGGAAGGCGGCGGGGCGGGCTGCGCCGCGTCGGGCAGCGGCGTATCGGATTGCGGCAGGCAGTCCGGGCACTCGGCGGGGTGAAAATCGGCTTCGTGGTCTTTCGTTTTCAATGCCGGCTGGGTGCAGGCGGACAAAAGAACCGTGGCGGCCATACAGACGAGAGCGGCAAGAGGGCGGCGGGAAGATAGGTACATGGCGCGATCAGGATAAACTGAACGAATTCGATACCCAGTATACCGGCGGATGAATGGCGTCCGCTCGTGGAGGAGGCGATGTGGTTGGTTTTTTGGGAAATCGGCATGGCCGCGCCGTGGGCGCCGAAGCCGCGCGCGGAAATGGGGCGCGCGGAGAACGGAGAGGAAGCGGGCGATGAGCGCGAATGAACTGGAATTCCTGCTCGCGCGCGCCGAACGGGTACTGGCGCGGCTGGAAGCCATCTTGCCCGGCCCCGCGCCGGCCCCGGACTGGGATGCCGCGCGGGCTTTTCTGTGGCGTCGCCGCCATGGCCGCGTCGGTCTACAGGCCGTGACGGCGCTCTCCGCCATCCGCTTGCGGGATTTGCGCGACATCGACGAACAAAAAGCGCGCGTCGACCGCAATACGCGCCAATTTCTCGCCGGACGGCGCGCCAACAACGTTTTGTTGACCGGCGCGCGCGGCTCGGGGAAATCGTCGCTGGTCAAGGCGCTGCTCAACGAATACGCGGACAAGGGGCTGCGCGTGATCGAAGTCGATAAAACCGATCTCGCCGACCTGCCCGAAATCATGGAATTGCTGGCCGGGCGGCCCGAGCGTTTCATCGTCTATTGCGACGACCTTTCCTTCGAGGAGGGCGAAGCCGCCTACAAGGCGCTCAAAAGCGCGCTCGACGGATCGGTATCGGGCATGGCCGACAACGTGTTGATCTACGCGACCTCCAACCGCCGCCATTTGATGCCGGAATATCACGACGAAAACCGGCCCGTGCGTCACGCCGATGGCGAAATCCATCCGGGCGAGGCGGTGGAAGAAAAAGTGTCGCTTTCCGAACGCTTCGGGCTGTGGCTGTCCTTTTATCCGTTCGGGCAAGACGAATATCTCGATATCGTCGGTTATTGGCTACAGGTTTTCGGCGTGCCGGAGGCGCGCATCGACGGCGCGCGCCAGGAAGCGTTGCAATGGGCGCTGATGCGCGGTTCGCGCTCGGGGCGGGTGGCGTGGCAGTTCGCGCGCGACTTCGCGGGGCGGCTCGACAGCGGCGAAGGGGAGGACGCCGGGCGATAAGCTGTCGCGCGGTTCGGATGCAATGCCCGCGAGCCTGTCTGGCGTTTTACGATCGGCGTTCATCGCTCGGCCCGAAGGGATGAAAACTTTTTGTATTTCCCCATAGCGAAAGGCCGGCAGGGCCGGCATTGGGTGAAAGACAGGCGGAAAATCAACCGCCCAAACTCTCCACCGCAAACCCCACCAAATTCCGCTCCTTCTTGCTGAACTCCACCCCGATCAAGTGGATGGGTTGCTGGAGCGAGCGATATTTATCGGCATACCCCTTCTCCTTGATCTGCGATAACGCCTTCCCCTCGGTGTTCTCTTCTACCAGTTTGAATTCAAAGAGATAAACCTGTTCGTTGAACTTGATGGCCATGTCCAGCTTCCCTCGATTGCTCACGTCTTCCGGGACGATATCCAGCCCCAGGGCAGCGAAACAGGC
>JAISCE010000022.1 GCA_031265765.1 Azoarcus sp. | reverse complement strand
GGCGCAAACCGCCGATTATGCGAAACGGGCCGGGGCGGACGAAGCGCATCTTTTCATCTTCGACCGCGAATCGGGCAGGCCGTGGGACGAGCGCATCTGGCGGCGGACGGAGAAGTTCGGGGAAACGGACATCGCGGTTTGGGGAGCGTGATTCCGGATCGCCTGTAAAGCGTCTTCCCTGGACAACCTCGAATAGTTGTAGAAACTCGTTTCAGGGAAGCCTCCCGGAAGTCAAAGCGCCCTGACCGGCATCTGGTACGCCTTGGGGGGACGGATCGCAGCGGCTCATTTTTTCCGCGTTCGCGCCAGCACTGCCGCCAGATATCGTCCCGTGTGGCTTTCCGCGCAGGCGGCGACCGTTTCCGGCGTGCCGGCGCAAATCAGTTCGCCGCCGCCGTTGCCGCCTTCCGGGCCGAGGTCGATGACCCAGTCCGCCGTTTTGATGACATCGAGATTATGTTCGATGACGATGACGGTATTGCCGCCGTCGCGCAGCCGGTGCAGGACGCGAAGCAGCAGTTCGATGTCCTGGAAATGCAGGCCGGTCGTCGGCTCGTCGAGGATGTAGAGCGTCCGGCCCGTGTCGCGCTTGGAGAGTTCGAGCGCAAGCTTGATCCGCTGCGCCTCGCCGCCGGAGAGCGTGGTGGCGCTTTGCCCGAGGCGGATATAGCCGAGGCCGACATCGGCCAGGGTTTCGAGCTTGCGCGCGATGCCCGGCACCGCGCCGAAAAAGACGAGCGCCTGGTCGACGGTCATCTCCAGTACCTCGAAGATGTTGCGGCCCTTATAGCGAATTTCCAGCGTTTCGCGGTTGTAGCGGCGACCGTTGCAGCTATCGCAAGGCACGTATATATCGGGCAGGAAGTGCATTGCGACCCGGATCATGCCGTCGCCCTGGCAAGCCTCGCAGCGTCCGCCCTTGACGTTGAACGAGAATCGCCCCGCGCCGTAGCCCCGTGCGCGCGCTTCGGGTACGCTGGCGAACAATTCGCGGATCGGCGTCATCAAGCCGGTGTATGTGGCGGGATTGGAGCGCGGTGTACGGCCGATCGGCGACTGGTCGACGTCGATGATGCGGTCGAATGCTTCCAGCCCGAGGATGGCGTCGTGCGGCGCGGCTTCGGCGTTCGCGCCGTTGATCTGGCGGGCGGCGCAAGCGCCGAGCGTCTCGTTGATCAGGGTGGATTTGCCCGAACCCGATACCCCCGTGATGCAGGTGAAAAGTCCGGCGGGGATGTCGACATCGAGGTTCTTCAGATTGTTGCCGCGCGCGCCGGCGATCCGGATCGTGCATCCGGCCCTTGGCGGCATGCGCCTGGGGAGCGCGATTTTGCGGCGGCCCGCGATCCATGCGCCGGTGATGGAAGCGGGGTTGGCGGCGACCGCCTCCGGCGTGCCGCAGGCGACGATTTCACCGCCGCGTTCGCCCGCGCCTGGCCCCATGTCGACGAGATAATCGGCGCTGCGGATAGAATCCTCGTCGTGTTCGACCACGATCACCGTGTTGCCGAGATCGCGCAATTGTCCGAGCGTTTCGAGCAAGCGGCCATTATCCCGCTGGTGCAGGCCGATCGAAGGTTCATCGAGTACGTACATGACGCCGGTCAGTCCGGAGCCGATCTGGCTGGCCAGCCGGATGCGTTGCGCCTCGCCGCCGGAGAGGGTATCGGCGCCGCGGTCGAGGCTCAGATAGTCCAGGCCGACATTGGTGAGAAAGCGCAGGCGAGTGGCGATTTCCGTGACGATTTTTTCCGCGATGAGCGCGCGCTGTCCATCGAGCCGCAAATCGGCGAAAAACGCCAGGCAGCGCGACAGCGGCAATTGCGCCACATCGGCCAGCGACAGACCGGCGACCCGTACATGGCGGGCAGCCGGCGCCAGTCTCGTGCCGCCGCAGTCCGGACAGGCGCGGCTGGCGCGGTACTTGAGCAATTCTTCCCGCACCGCGGTCGAATCCGTGTCGCGGAAACGTCGTTCGAGATTGGGGATGATGCCTTCAAACGGATGTTTCTTGCTGGCTGTGCGGCCGTTATCGGAGAGATATCGAAAGGCGATACATTCCTTGCCCGAGCCGTAGAGCACGATGTCGCGCACCTCGGGCGGCAAGCTCTCGAACGGCGCTTCGACATCGAACCCGTAATGTGCGGCGAGGCTTGCGATCATCTGGAAATAGAACTGGTTGCGCCGGTCCCAGCCCCGGATCGCCCCGGCGGACAGCGACAATCCGGGATGGGCGACGACCCGCGCGGGGTCGAAAAAATCGATTTGTCCTAGGCCGTCGCAACGTGGGCAGGCGCCTGCCGGATTGTTGAACGAAAAGAGGCGCGGCGCTAATTCGGGCAATGCGAAATCGCATACCGGGCAAGCGAAGCGGGCTGAAAACGGATGCTCGCCGTCCTCGGCGCGATCCATTTCCACCGCGATGGCGCGTCCGTCGCCTTGTGCGAGCGCGGTCTCGAAAGACTCGGCCAGCCGTCCGCGCAATTCGGGCCTGACCCGCAAGCGGTCGATGACGACTTCGATTTCGTGACGGCGGTTCTTCTCCAGCGGGGGCAGGGCGCTGAGTTCATGGACGGCGCCATCGACCCGCACGCGCACGAATCCCTGGGCGGTGAGATCGGCGAAAAGCTCCTGCTGTTCGCCCTTTCTGCCGCTTGCCAGCGGGGCGAGGATCATCACGCGGGAATCGGCGGGCAGCGCCAGCACCTGGTCGACCATTTGCGACACGCTTTGCGCATCGAGCGCGCGTTCGGGGTGGCGCGGGCAATGCGGCGTACCGGCGCGCGCGAAAAGCAGGCGCAGGTAATCGTGGATTTCGGTGACGGTGCCCACCGTGGAGCGGGGATTGTGACTGGCGGCTTTCTGCTCGATGGAGATTGCCGGCGAGAGACCTTCGATCAGATCGACATCGGGCTTTTCCATCAACTGCAAGAACTGCCGCGCATAAGCCGAAAGCGATTCGACATATCGTCGCTGGCCTTCGGCATAAAGCGTATCGAAGGCCAGCGACGACTTCCCCGAGCCTGACAGGCCGGTGATGACAGTGAGCCGGTTGCGCGGCAAGTCGACGTCGATATTCTTCAGATTATGGGCGCGAGCGCCGCGAATGCGGATTTCATCCATGACAGGGCCGGCACGACAAGCGAACTCGACACTATAAAAGAGAATGCATGCGCGGGAGAAGTTCTGTTTTTGTCTATCTGGATGAACTTCCAGCGCGGTCAGGTTTTTCGCTTCAGCCGCTCGACTTCGGCGTGGAACGATGGCGTCAGTTCGGCGATCAGGGTTTCGATGTCGCGTACTTGATGCTGGATCGTCAGCACAGCAATGCCCTGGGGCACGAGGTCGTAGATCACGAAATGCCGGTGCGCCGGAACCATCAGAAAAGGAGCAGAACGATGTTGCCGAAGGCTGCCCATTTCAGGATGGGTCGCCGCTTTGCGCATGGCGGCGTACAAATTGGCAAGGTAGCGGTCGGCAACGTTCTCACCCCATCCGCGGCGTGATTGCGTGTAGATGCGGCGCAGATCAAGAACCGCGTTGCGGGTCAGGAGGAACGTGGCAGGCGACTGGCTTTCATTGCCAGCCATCGGCTTCCTTGCGTTCGAGTGTCGCCATGTCGGTCTTGAAATCGCCGCTCGACGCAAAGATGCGGCCTGCGGCCAAGTCACGGTAGCCGGTGAGGATAGCGTCTTGCACCAGTTGGCCTTCGCGCCGTTCCATGTCTCGGCGGATCAGGTCGCGCACGTATTCACTGGGGGTTTCGTAAAGACCTGCCTCACCGACCATCCGCTCCACGAACTTGGCCAAGGGCAGGGACAGGCGAGCGTTGATGCGTTCAGACATGGGCGTCTCCCAATCGGTCTTTGATGGGCAATTGTCGCACAGACCTTGCCACCTGTCGCAACTATTGCGCTATCACTGCCAGTGAGCATGATTTCGTCCCCCTGCCGTCGACATAAAAAAACGCCCGGCTCGATGGCCGGGCGTCAGGGGAGCGGCGTGCATCAGACCTTGAACTGTTCCACGATCTCGTCGACCTCTTTTGCCAATTGTCCGAGGTGGTGCGCCCCGCTGGCGGTATCCCCGGCGGCGGCGCTGTTCTGGTCGGTCATTTGGGCCACGCTCTCGACGTGGCGGGCGATGTCGTGACTGGCCGAGCTTTGCTCTTTCAGTGCATTGGAAATCTCCGATACGGCCTTTACAACCTTGTTCGCCCCTTCCAGGATGGACTGGATGCGCTCCCCGGCTTCGTGGGCCAGGGTTTGACCGGATTCGACCTGCTTGACCATTTGTTCCATCTCGGAGACCGCTTCCTTGCTCGATGTCTGTATCTTGCCGACTATGCTGCTGATATCGCCGGTCGATTGGGTCGTGCGTTCGGCGAGTTTGCGCACTTCGTCGGCGACTACCGCGAAGCCGCGCCCCTGCTCGCCGGCCCTGGCCGCTTCGATGGCGGCATTGAGCGCGAGCAGATTGGTCTGGTCGGCCACTTCCTTGATGACCTGTACCACGCTGGAAATCTGCTCCGATTCGCGACCCAGCGAATCGATCGCGCCCGACGCCTGCCCGACGGCTTTGGCGATCATCACCATTTCATTGACCGTCTGCTCGATGATGGCGCCGCCCTGATGGGCGGTCGCGCCCGCTTCCTGGGCGATCGTGCGCGCCTCGTCCGCGCTGTCGGACACGGTGTTGATCGATACCGTCATTTCTTCGACCGAAGCTGCCATCGCCGAGGATGAACTGCTCTGCTGGGCCGAACTGTCCGCGACCTGGCGCGCGCTGGTGGTCAGTGCATCCACGCCGCTCCTGACCTCGCGCATCTTGGACTGGATGCTCTGGAAAGAGTCGCGCAATGAACTGAGCATGCTATCGAAGGCCAGGGTCATTTCGCCGATTTCGTCGTTCGCGCGATAGTTGGCCTGCAAAGTGAAGTCGTGATCGTGCGCGACGCGCACCAGCAGGTCGCGTATCTTCTCGACGGGCTTGATGACAGTGGCCCTGATCGACAAGGCAAAGAATCCCAATACCACGCACGCGAACACAATGACAACAACTGTAAAGATCATCGCGTTGCGTGCATTGTCGCCCGCCTCGGAGATTTGATTGCTGACGAGTTCGAGGTTGATATTCGCCAGATCCCGGATGCCATCCGTCAACACCGTGGTTTTGTCGCGGCGTTTCAGGTTGCCCTCCACGATGAACTTGAAAAGTGCTTCCATGGCTTCCGGCGTGGGTCTTGCAAGCACATTGTCCATCTGATGGGCGAAATCCTGATCGTAGACATACCACTCGTTCCAGATGCTCAGAAATGTTTCCCATTTTCGCCGGCCTTCTTCCGTGACCAGCAAGGCCGAATATGCCTTGATGCGCTTCTGGACGACTTCATGCAAATCGCGCAGTTTGCCCCGTGATCGCTGAAGCTCCGTGACTTGCTGTTCGAATGGCAATACCGCCTTGGAAGCAACTTCGTAGGAACGGCGGGGCAATTCGGTGAGATCGGACATCAGCAACAGGATCTCGCTGGACTTTTTCATCCCCCTGTTATGGATGTCGTTCATTACATCCGCATCGTGCGAGGTATTCCAAAGGCCAATTCCCCCAATTAACAGCATGCTGACCAGGGCCACGCTGATCAGCATGAACAGCTTATTCTTGACACTCACGTTGTTTCTCCGGTGGGTTACGCAAATACGATTCGCGGCGCCAGTTGTAATGGCGTCGAGATATTATGTGCAATTCATTCATGATCGCGCCACATGATTGGGCAGGCCATTCATGTGCGCAAGTGAAAATGTCTCGCTTCGCGCATGCCGGGACCGTGAACAGTATCGTCGTGAGACGTATTGCGCCGGCGGTTTTTCGCTCGCAGCCAGCCCTGGCTTACCGGAAGCCTGCCATCGAATTGGAGGGCAGCTGTTTTTGATATGAATACCGGGAATCCGGAAAAGTCATTTCCCTGGCGAGCTTTCCCGCCCGCCTTCCGCGATGCCGGAGATTCCGGTTTGTCCGGCCTTATCGCAACCGGGTTGCCTGGCTTGTCGCATTGCCCGCCGCCCGCGTATCGACCGGCGGCGGGCAATGGAATCACACATCGATATTCTGCGCCCGCAATGCATTCGACTCGATAAAAGCGCGGCGCGGCTCGACATCGTCGCCCATCAGGGTGGTGAAGATTTCATCGGCGGCAATGGCATCGTCGATCTGCACGCGCAGGAGGCGGCGCACCGCCGGATCCATCGTGGTTTCCCACAATTGGCCGGGGTTCATTTCGCCCAGTCCTTTATAACGCTGCTTGGTCAGGCCGCGTTCGACTTCGGCAAGCAGCCAGGCGATGGCGTCGGAGAAACGGGCCACTGTCTGCCGCTTGTCGAGGCGGCGGATTTCGGCGCCGGGGCCGATCAGGCCGGCGATGGATTCGGCTGCGGTGCGAATGCCGCGATAGTCGCCGGAGGCGAGAAAATCGGTTTCGATCCAGCCGAGCCGCCGGTTGCCGTGGTGCATGCGCTCGATGGCGAGACGCCAGCTTTCGGATTCTTCATGGAATTCGGCATATACCCGCAGGCCGTCCGGCAGGAAGGCTTGCAGTCCGTCGGCGGTGGCGCGGGCGGCGGCTTCGTCGGCGAGGCTCAGGGCGAGGTCGTGCGCAAGGATGGCGTGCAGTATCTCGGAATCGATGAAGCTGGCGAGACGCTTGATGATGGCTTCGGCCAGCAGGTAGCTGCGCGCTAGTCCGCCGAGGGTTTCATCGGTAATGGGCGCGGCGTCTGTGTGCGGCACGAGCGAGGCGCCGTCGAGCGCGAGCTTGAGCAGATGGTTGTTCAGTTCGTGGTCGTCCTTGATGTAGATCTCGGTCTTGCCGTGTTTCAGTTTGTAGAGCGGCGGCTGGGCGATGTAGATGTGGCCGCGTTCGACGAGTTCGGGCATTTGCCGGTAGAAGAAGGTCAGGAGCAGGGTGCGGATGTGCGCGCCGTCGACGTCGGCATCGGTCATCAGGATGATGCGGTGGTAGCGCAGTTTTTCGGGCTTGTAGTCGTCCTTGCCGATGCCGGTGCCGAGCGCGGTTATCAGGGTGACGATGGCTTCCGAGCCGATGAGCTTCTCGAAGCGGGCTTTTTCGACGTTGAGCACCTTGCCGCGCAGGGGCAGGATGGCCTGGAATTTACGGTCGCGCCCCTGTTTGGCCGAGCCACCGGCGGAGTCGCCCTCGACGATGTAGACCTCGCACAGCGCCGGGTCCTTTTCCTGGCAATCGGCGAGCTTGCCGGGCAGGCCCGCGCCGTCGAGCACCCCCTTGCGGCGCGTCATTTCGCGCGCCTTGCGGGCGGCTTCGCGCGCGCGCGCGGCTTCGACGATCTTGCCGCAGATGGTTTTGGCATCGATCGGGTTTTCGAGCAGGAAATCGGTGAGCCGCGCCGCCACGACTTCTTCCACTGCCGGACGGGCCTCGGAAGACACCAGTTTCATCTTGGTCTGGCTGGCGAATTTGGGATCGGGCATTTTCACGGACAGGACGCAGGCCAGCCCTTCGCGCATGTCGTCGCCGGTCACGTCGACTTTGGCCTTCTTGGCGATTTCGTTTTCTTCGATGTATTTGTTGATGACCCGCGTCATCGCCGCGCGCAAGCCGGTGAGGTGGGTGCCGCCGTCGGCTTGCGGAATGTTGTTGGTATAGCACAGCACTTGTTCCTGGTAGCTGTCGTTCCATTGCATGGCGACTTCGACATCGAGTTCGGCTTCGCTCGCGCCGGTGAAAATGCGGCTGGAACCCGTGGCATGGAACACCGTGGGATGCAGCACGGTCTTGGCGCGGTTGATGTATTCGACAAAGCCCTTGACGCCGCCGGCGAAGGCGAAATCTTCTTCTTTGCCGGTCTGCTGGTCGATGAGGCGGATTTTTACGCCATTGTTGAGAAAGGAGAGTTCGCGCAGACGCTTGGCGAGGATGTCGTAGTGGTATTCGATGTTGCCGAAGATTTCTTCGTCGGCGAGGTAATGTACCTTGGTGCCGCGCTTCGCGCTTTCGCCGACGACTTTCATCGGGGAGGTTTCGACGCCGTCGACCGTTTCGATCACGCGATCCTGCGCCGCGCCGCGATGGAATTCCAGGAAGTGGCGCTTGCCGTCGCGGGCGATGGTCAGTTGCAGCCATTTCGAGAGGGCATTGACGCACGAGACGCCCACGCCGTGCAGGCCGCCGGAAACCTTGTAGCTGTTCTGGTTGAACTTGCCGCCGGCATGCAGCACGCACATGACGATTTCCGCCGCGCTGCGTTTGGGTTCGTGTTTGTCGTCCATCTTGACGCCGACGGGGATGCCGCGTCCGTTGTCGGTGACGGAGATGGAGTTGTCGCTGTGAATCGTCACCGCGATGTCGTCGCAGTGCCCGGCCAGCGCCTCGTCGATGGCGTTGTCGACGACTTCAAATACCATGTGATGCAGCCCGGTGCCGTCGGAGGTGTCGCCGATGTACATGCCGGGACGCTTCCTGACCGCTTCCAGTCCTTCGAGTTGCTGGATACTGGATTCGTCGTAATCGTTCTTGGCGGGGCCGGGCGGGTTTTGCTGTTCGGACATGGATATCTCGGTAGGGAAGCGGAGAGCGTTGAGGCGGAAGGCGAGCCGCGGCGCGGAAGACGCTCGCGCCGGAGGGAACGACCGCGTCGTTCAGATACGCATCGGCATGACGACGTATTTGAAACTGTCGTTGCCGGGCAGGGTGACCAGCGCGCTCGAATCGCCGTCCCGGAAACGCCATTCGATGGTCTCCGGCGACACGTTGTTGAGCACGTCGAGCAAGTATCCGACGTTGAAACCGATATCCAGGCGTTCGCCCTGGAAATCGACTTCGATTTCTTCCTGCGCTTCTTCCTGCTCGGTGTTGGAGCTGATGATGGAAAGTATGCCGTTGTCCAGCACCAGCCGCACGCCGTGGAATTTCTCGTTGGAGAGAATTGCGGCTCGTTGCAGGGCGGCAAGCAGCGGTACGCGCGGCAGGGCGATGCAGCCGGGGTGATCTGGCGGGATCACGCGCTGGTAGTCGGGGAATTTGCCGTCGATGAGCTTGGTGACGAATTCGACCGAGCCGAAACGGAAGACGGCCTGGTTGGCCGCGAGGACGATGTCGATCGGATCGTCGTTATCGCCGATTTGGCGCGAAAGCTCAAGGACGGTCTTGCGCGGCAGGATGACTTCGCTGCGGGAGGCGACAGGGGCTTCGAGTTCGCCGGTCGCATAGGCCAGGCGGTGGCCGTCGGTCGCCACCAGCGTCAGCGTCTCGCCGTCGGCGATGAGCAGCAGGCCGTTGAGGTAATAGCGGATGTCCTGCTGCGCCATGGCGTAGGCCACCAGCGCCAATTGTTGCTTGAAGGCGCGTTGCGGCACCGAGAAGCGCGCCGCTTCGTTGGCGGGCGGCGTGAGCAGCGGGTAATCCTCGGCGGGCAACGTCTGCAACTGGAAGCGGCTGCGTCCGGCCTTGACGGCAAGGCGGCGTTCTTCGAGGGTGAGGCTGACTTCGGTGTCCGGCAGGGCGCGCAGAATGTCTTGCAGCTTGCGCGCGCCAACGGTGATGGCGGCATCTTCCCCGCCGGCATTGCCCGTGGTGATGGTGCGGATCTGGATTTCGATGTCGGTGGCGGTGAGCGTCAGGCGCTCGCCCGCCTTTTCGATCAGCACGTTCGAGAGAATGGGCAGGGTATGGCGCTTTTCGATGACGCCGGATACCGCTTGCAGCGGCGTGAGTAACGCATCGCGAGGGGTTTTGAGCAGGAGCATGGTCGGGTTCGGCTGGAGGAAAGAAAAACTCGGAATCAGTGGAAAAAGCGGCTCATCCCCGCAAAACCTGGGTGAGCACATGAACGTCGTGGTTGAGCTGCTGGTCGCGCTGACGCAGGTCGGTCACCTTGCGGCAGGCGTGCAATACCGTAGTGTGGTCGCGCCCGCCGAAGGCTTCGCCGATCGCGGGCAGGGACATCGCGGTCAATTCCTTGGCCAGCCACATCGCCACCTGGCGCGGACGCGCGATGGCGCGGGTGCGTTTCCTGGAATGCATGTCGTTGACCTTGATCTTGTAATAGTCGGCCACCGTTTTCTGGATGTGCTCGACCGACAACTGGCGGTTGTGGGCGTTGAGCAGATCCTTGAGCGCCTCTTTCGAGAGATCGAGCGATATGTCGCGGCCATGGAAACGGGCGTAGGCGACCACTTTGTTGAGCGCGCCTTCGAGTTCGCGCACGTTCGAGCGCAGGTTCTTGGCGATCAGGAAGGCCACGTCGTCGTCGAGCGCCACCTTCAGCGCCTCGGCCTTCTTTTGCAGGATGGCGACGCGCATCTCCAGTTCGGGGGCTTCGATGTGCACCGTCAGGCCCCAGTCGAAGCGCGAAATCAGGCGGTCTTCCAGGCCCTGGATGTCTTTGGGGTAGGTGTCGCAGGTGATGACGATCTGCTTTTTCGCTTCGGTGAGCGCATTGAAGGCGTGGAAGAACTCCTCCTTCGTCCTGTCCTTGGTGCGGAAGAACTGGATGTCGTCGATGATGAGCAGGTCGAGTGAACGGTAATAGCGTTTGAGTGCGTCGAAGCTTTTTTGCTGATAGGCGCGCACCACATCGGAGCCGAAATCCTCGGAATGCACGTAACGCACTACCGCGCGGGGATTGTGTTTGAACGCCTCGTTGCCGATGGCATGGACGAGGTGGGTCTTGCCCAGTCCGACGCCGCCGTAGATGAACAGCGGGGTGTAGGACGCGCCGGGGTTCTCCGCTACCTGTTTTGCCGCGGCGCGGGCAAGGTCGTTGGCGCGGCCCGTGACCAGGGTGTCGAAGGTGAAATCGGGGTTGAGCCGGGTTTTTTCGTAGGCGAGATCGGCGTTGGATGCGCCGCCGGACGGAGTGTTTCCGGGCTGCGCCTTGTCCGGGGCGGCGGTCTCCGGCGCGGCGCGGCGCAGTACCGGCGTCGGTCGGGACGGCGGCGCAGCCGTTGATGTCGACGCGGCGGACGTCGTCTCCCCGGCTGCGGGGGGCGTCGTCGCGCCGGATACGGCCTTTGGCGGGGCCAACTGCAAATCGAGGCACAAAGGCGCGCCGTGGAATTCCTCGCACAGCTCGCCGATTCTGCGCCGGTAGCGATCGCGCACCCAGTCCAGCACGAAGCGGCTGGGGGCGACCAGCGTCAGGCGGGGGCCGCTGTCGCCGTCGGCGTACTGGGCCGACAAAGGCTTGATCCAGATGTTGAACTGCTGCGGAGGCAGTTCCTGCTCCAGACGCGACAGGCAGAAAGGCCAGAATTCCTGATCGACAGAAAGGACGGTTTGCGTTTGCGGCACGGTGTTCAAGGATACGTCAACCACACCTGCCGCGCCGGCGGGCACGGAACGGCAAGTGCGCGGCCTTGCGGCCTGATCGAAGGCCGGTCGGGGCGATGCGCCCTGGCCGGAGGAGCGGGTGGGCGGATTTTACCCGCTCGGCGACGGCTTATCTACCGGCGCGTGTATCGCGCGAAAGGGGATGTTGATGCTATGGTCATGCATTTTCCCGTTTTACGCCAGTGTGAAGCACAGGTTGCGGTCGCCCCATACATCGTCGATCCGGTTCGCGGCGGGCCAGAATTTATTCTCCGCGACCCACGGCAATGGGAAGGCCGCCTGCTCGCGGCTGTAGGGGCGATGCCATTCGTCCGCGAGGTCGGCCTGGGTGTGGGGCGCGCGCTTGAGCGGGTTGTCGGCGGCACTCCATTCGCCGCGCTCGATGCGGCGGATTTCGTCGCGGATGGCGGTCATGGCTTCGATGAAGCGGTCGAGCTCGGCGAGCGGTTCCGATTCGGTGGGTTCGACCATGATCGTGCCCGCGACCGGGAAGGAGACGGTCGGGGCATGGAAGCCGTAGTCCATGAGCCGCTTGGCGATATCGGTTTCGCTGATGCCGGTGGCGGCCTTGATCGGACGGATGTCGAGAATGCATTCGTGAGCGACGCGCCCGTTCTTGCCGGTGTAGAGCACGGGGTAGTGGGCCTTGAGACATCCGGCGAGGTAGTTGGCGTTGAGAATGGCGAGTTCGCTGGCCCGTTTGAGTCCATCCGCGCCCATCATGGCGATGTACATCCAGGAGATCGGCAGGATGCCGGCGGAGCCGAAAGGCGCGGCGGCGACCGCGCCCTGTCCTTTGCCGGGGCGCTCGCCGCCGTCCGGCATGAAAAGGTGGCCGGCGGCAAAAGGGGCCAGGTGGGCGGCCAGGCCGATGGGACCCATGCCGGGGCCGCCGCCGCCGTGCGGGATGGCGAAGGTTTTGTGCAGGTTGATGTGCGAGACGTCCGCGCCGATGAAGCCGGGGGAGGTGAGGCCGACTTGGGCGTTGAGGTTGGCGCCGTCCAGGTAAACCTGTCCGCCGTGTGCGTGGACGATGGCGCAGATATCGCGGATGGCTTCCTCGAAGACGCCGTGGGTGGAGGGGTAAGTAATCATCAGCGCCGCGAGTTCGCCGGCGTGTTCGGCGGCCTTGGCTTCCAGATCGGCGAGATCGACATTGCCGTCGCGGTCGCAGGCGACTGTCACGACTTTCATGCCCGCCATTTGTGCCGAGGCCGGGTTGGTGCCGTGCGCGGATTGCGGGATCAGGCAGACGCGGCGGTGCGCTTCGCCGCGGGCGGCGTGATAGCGGGCGATGGCGGTCAGCCCCGCGTATTCGCCTTGTGCGCCGGAGTTCGGTTGCATGCACAGGGCATCGAAGCCGGTGATCGCGCGCAGCCATTCGGCCAGTTCGCCGATCATTTCGAGCGTGCCGCGCACCTGGCGGGCCGGGGCGAAGGGGTGTGGACCGGCGAAGGCTTCCCAGCCGATGGGGATCATCGCGGCGGCGGGGGTGAGTTTCATGGTGCAGGAGCCGAGCGGGATCATGGCATGGTCGAGCGCCAGATCGCGGTTTTGCAGACGCTTGAGGTAGCGCAGCATCGCATGCTCGGTGTGGTGGGCATTGAATACCGGATGGGTGAGGATGGCGTCGCCGCGCAAAAGGGCAGGGGGGACGATGCCGGCGGCGGCGCGGCGGTCGAGGGCATCGAGCGCGGCTTCGTCGCTGGGAATGCCGAAGACGCGGAGCAGTGCGACGAGGTCGGCGCGGGTAACGGTTTCGTCCAGTGCGATGCCGAGCGTATTTGCGTCGATCCGGCGCAGGTTGTAGCCTGCTTCTTCAGCGGCGGCAAGGGTTTCGTCCGCAAGACCGGCGTCGGCGAAGGAGACCGCGATGGTGTCGAAAAACGCCCGGTTGCGCAGCGTATGCCCGGCTGCGCGCAGGGCGAGGGCAAGGATGGCGGCCAGCCGGTGGATGCGCCCGGCGATGGCGGCAAGACCGCGCGGGCCGTGCCAGACGGCGTAGAAGGCGGCCATGTTGGCGAGCAGCACTTGCGAGGTGCAGATATTGGAGTTGGCTTTTTCGCGCCGGATGTGCTGTTCGCGCGTCTGGAGCGCCATCCGGAGGGCGCGCTTGCCGCGGGCGTCCCTGGAGACGCCGATGATGCGTCCCGGCATCGCCCGGATATATTCTTTGCGGGTGGCATAGTAGGCTGCGTGCGGGCCGCCGAAACCCATGGGGATGCCGAAACGCTGGGTCGATCCGAGGGCGATATCCGCGCCGAGCGCGCCGGGGCTTTTGAGCAAGACGAGCGCCATGGGATCGGCGGCGACCGCGACCGTCGCGCCGCGCGCCTTGAGAGCGGCGATGGCGGGGGCGAGGTCTTCGATTTCGCCGTCGACGCCGGGGTATTGCAGCAGGGCGCCGAAAACGTCATATCCGGCGGCTTCTTCCGTTTCCCCCGTCACGATGCTGAAACCGAAACCTTGCGCACGGGTGCGCAGTACATCGAGGGTTTGCGGCAAGCAGACGGTGTCGACGAAAAAGGCGTTGGCGGGGGATTTCGATATCCGTCGCGCCATCGTCATCGCTTCAGCGGCGGCGGTGGCCTCGTCGAGCAGCGAAGCATTGGCGACATCCAGCCCGGTGAGGTCGACGATCATTTGCTGGAAGATGAGCAGGGCTTCGAGCCGTCCTTGCGCGATTTCGGCCTGGTAGGGCGTGTAGGCGGTGTACCAGCCGGGGTTTTCCAGCACATTGCGCAGAATGACCGCGGGGGTGTGGGTGTCGTGGTAGCCGAGACCGATCAGGGATTTCTTCGGCACGTTTTTCGCGGCGATCCGGCGCAGGCGGGCAAGAGCCTGCCGTTCGCCGAGAGGGGGATCGAGCGGCGGCGGTTCCGGCAGGCGAATCGCAGGCGGCACGGTCTGCGCGATCAGGGTTTCGATGTCGGGGACGCCGAGCGCGGCGCAGATGCGGGCGATTTCGTTCGGGGGGGAGCCGAGGTGGCGGGGAGCGAAATCGTCGTGGCGGGTGAGGTCATCCAGGGTGAGCATGGCGATGGTGATGGCAATGGACGGTTGGCGGGGCGGTTTCGTCTGGCGGAAGGCCGGTGTTCCGGCGTGCCGGGTGGCAAGGGGTCGCGAAGCCGCCAAAAGCCCGCCGGGAAGCGGGTCGTGGCGTCTCGGGGCGGGGCGAGCCGTTTTTTATTCTTCGGCGATCACGGCCTGGTAGGCGGCAGCGTCGAGAAGCTTCGGTATGTCGCCGGCGGGGCGCAGCCTGAACAGCCAGGCGGCATAAGCGTCGGTGTTGACGCTCTCCGGCGCGTCGATGACGGACTGGTTGACCGCGATGACTTCGCCCGCCAGCGGTGCATAGATATCGGAGGCGGCCTTGACCGATTCGACGACGGCGCAGGCTTCTTCCGCTGCCAGCACGCGGCCCGTTTCGGGCAGTTCGAGGAAAACGATGTCGCCGAGCGCCTCCTGCGCGTGGTCGGTGACGCCGATGGTGGCGGTGCCGTCGGCTTCGCGCCGCAGCCATTCGTGGGACGGGGTGTATTGCAGTTCAGCGGGAACCTTGCTCATGGGAATCTCCGGACAGGGAAATGAGGAAAACTTTCAGACCAGCGCCTTGCCATGACGAACGAAAGGCAATTCGACCGTGCGCGCGAGCAGGCGCTTGCCGCGAATTTCGACTTCGACCGTTACGCCCGCCTGGATGTGCAAGGGCAGGCGGGCGAAGGCGATGGATTTTTCCAGCGTGGGCGAAAAACCGCCGCTGGTGGTTTCTCCGGTGCCGATGGCGGTGAAAACCGGCATGTGGGCGCGCAGCACGCCGCGTTCTTCGAGGATGAGTCCGAGCAGGCGGTGGCTGGCGGGATGGGCTTCCAGCGCGGCGCGGCCGGTGAAGGCGCGGGCCGGGTCGCTGAAATCGACCGTCCAGGCCAGCCCGGCATCGAGCGGCGAGACGGCTTCGCTCATGTCCTGCCCGTAGAGATTCATGCCCGCTTCCAGGCGCAGGGTGTCGCGCGCGCCGAGGCCGCAGGGCTTTACGCCGGCATCGGCAAGCGCGCGCCAGATTTCCGGCGCGCGCGCGGCGGGCAGCGTCAACTCGAAGCCGTCCTCGCCGGTATAGCCGGTACGGGCGATGAAGATGTCGCCGATCTGTACGCCGGAGAACGGCGCGAGGGTTTCGCTGCCGGGTTTCAGCGCCGGGCAGGCTTGCCAGGTTTTGGCGCGGGCGTTGGGGCCTTGTACGGCGATCATGGCGAGGTCGTGCCGTTCGGTCAGGGTCGCGTTGGCGGCGTTTCCGGCGATATGCCGCCGCATCCAGGCCACGTCGCTGGCGGCGGTGCCCGCATTGACCACGATGCGGTAACGTCCGTTGCCGAGGCGATAGACGATGAGATCGTCGATCACGCCGCCTTCGCCGTTCAACATGCAGGAATAAAGCGCCTTGCCGGGCGCGGCGGATCGGGCAAGCCGCGCGACATCGTTGGCGAGCAGGACGCGCAGCCAGTCGGTGGCGCCGGCCCCTTCGAGGTCGAGCGCGAGCATGTGGGAGACATCGAACATGCCGGCGTCGCGCCGCACGGCATGGTGCTCCTCGATCTGGGAGCCGTAATTGACCGGCATGCTCCATCCGGCGAAATCGACCATGCGCGCGCCGGCGGCGAGGTGAAGGGCGTGAAGCGGGGTGCGGCGGGGCGGGGCGGCGGCGGAATCGTCCATGGATGTGTGGCCTGTCGGGAATCGGGTTGACGAAAAAACGAGGCTTTCCGCCTCGCCCCTCCTGTCCCTTGTACCTGAGAGATTCCAGCCATTGCGGCGACCGGCTTGCCCCTTCGGTGGAGCCGCGACGCGGGTTGCGCCGCGTCCGTCTCGCTCTCCAGAATTGCCTTGCGTGCGCGGTCCTTTTGCCTGAACGGTTCCGGGGAGGTTGCGCCTTCGGCGGCCTTGACAGTCGGGGAACGGCCCTCTCCCGCGCATCGTTGCACGATAGCACCGGCACGAACCTTGCCGCAAGCGAGTAAAAGCGGGATGCGTTAAACTTGCTCCCTTTGCACGGCGACCGGATGCGTTGCCGCGATGCCATTTCATAGCAGTATTCGTACACGGAAACCGAGATGTTCGATGCCATACGGAACAACAAGCGGATTGCCCAGATCATCCTGGCCGTCCTCATCATTCCCTTTGCCGTTTTCGGACTCGAATCCTATTTTACCGGCGCGCCCGGCGATGCGGCGGTGGCCCAGGTCGGCGGCTCGGCCATCAAGCGGAACGAATTCGACCGGGCCTTGAGCGAGGAGCGGGAGCGCCTGCGGCAAGCCATTGGCGAAGACCGCATCGCCGCGGGCCTGCTCGATTCCGAGGAATTGCGGCAAGCGGTGCTCGACAAACTGGTCACCCGGCGGATGTTGGCGCTTTATGCCAGCGATGCGCGCCTGACGGTGAGCGACGAGCATTTGCAGCAGATGATTGCCCAGATAGACGCCTTCCAGGAAGATGGCCGGTTTTCGCCGGCGCGCTACGAGGCTCTGCTGCGGCAGCGGGGCGGTCCCGTTGCCTTCGAGGCGGAACTTGCGCAGGACATGCTCGCCAGGCAGCTGACGGGCGCGATTGCCGATGCCTCTTTCGTCGCCAGGGATTCCGCGCGCCGCCTGCTTGTCGCTCAGCTTGAGGAAAGGGTCGTGCGCGAGATGCGCTTTCCGATAGCGCCGCATCTGTCCGGAATCAAGATCGACGAGGCGGCGATCCGGCAGTATTACGACGGCAATCCGGCGCGCTTCGAGCGCCCGGAACGGGTCAAGGCCGAATATGCCGCGCTCGACGAAGCGGCGCTGCAAGCCCGGATCGTGATCGGCGAGGACGAAATCCGGCGAACCTACGAGAGCAGCGAATATATACGGCCCGAGGAACGCCGGGTGCGTCACATCCTGATCGAACTCGATTCCGATGCCAACGAGGCCGCAGTGACCCAGGCCAGGGACAAGGCCGGCGAGATCGCCGCCGCCCTGCGCCGGGATGCCGGCCATTTCCCCCGTCTTGCGAAGGAAGAATCGCAGGATGCCGGGACGAAGGACGCTGGCGGCGAACTCGGATTCATCGCGCGCGGCCAGATGGAAGCGGCATTCGACGAGGCCGTCTTTGCGCTGGCGCGGGACGAGATCGGCGGCCCGGTGCGTACCGGTTATGGCTTTCATGTCATCCAGGTGACGGATATCCGCCCTGGCGGGGAAAAGCGCCCGCTGGACGAAGTGCGCGAGGAAATCGCCGCCGAGTTGCGCAAGCAGGCGGCGGCGCGGAAGTTTGCCGAGGATTCCGAAAAATTCTCCGAGATGGTTTTCAACCAAGCGCCCGACAGCCTGAATCCGGCAGCCGAAGCGTTCGGTCTCGAAATCCAGCGCACCGACTGGATCGACCGCGGCGCCGGCAGCGTCGGCGAATTCCAGGACGGCAACCTGGTTGCCGCCCTTTTCGCGGACGATGCCATCAACCAGCATCACAACACTCGGGCGATCGAGGTCGGACCCAACGTTTGGGTATCCGCGCGGGTGATTGGGCACGAAGCGGCGCGGCGCGTGCCGCTCGAAGAAGTGCGCGGGCAGATCGAAGCCCAACTGCGGCGTGAAGAAGCCTTGCGCCTGGTGCGGGAAAAGGGCGATGCGGTGCTGGCCGCGCTCAACCAGGGCGGCGCGGTCACGGTGGATTGGAGTCAGGCGCGCACCTTCCAACGCGGCGGCGGCGGCCAGTCGATGTTGCCGTCCGGCGAAGCCATGCGCGCCGTGTTCGCAGCGCCGGTAGCGAAATTGCCGGTCTGGGTAGGGGTCGAATTGCCCGACGATGCCTATGTGATTTACCAGATCGATGCGGTGGGGCATCCCGCGGTCAAGGACGACGACCAGCGTTTGAGCGATGCAGGCCGTTATTACGAGCGTCTGCTGGCGCAACATGATTTCGAGGCTTTCCTCGCCGCGCTGCGCGCGCGCTACAACGTCACGGCCAATTTGCCGCCGCCGGACAAAGGCTGAATAAACCCGCAGCGAAGGCCCCGTTCCTTCTCTCTTTTGCAGAGGGGAGGAAAGGGAAAGGGGCCGACTCTTGCCGGCTCAAAAGCCGGAAATGGATGCTTTCTTAAAGCGGCAGGGCATTGCCGAGCGCCGTGGTATTGAACCCGGCGTCGACGTAAAGGATTTCGCCGGTAATACCGCTTGCCAAGTCCGAACAGACGAAAGCGGCGGCGTTGCCGACCTCGTCGATGGTCACATTGCGCCGTAGGGGCGCATTGTGCTCGTTGAACGACAGCAATTTGTTGAAGCTGCCGATTCCCGAAGCCGCCACGGTCTTGATCGGCCCCGCGGAGATAGCGTTGACGCGGGTGCCTTCCGGCCCCAGGCAAGCGGCGAGATAACGCACCGAGGCTTCCAGCCCGGCTTTCGCCAAACCCATCAGATTGTAATTGGGCATGGTGCGCACCGCGCCCAGGTAGGTCAGGGTGAGCAGGCTGCCATTGCGGCCCCGCATCAGCGGCCTGGCCGCCTTGGCGAGCGCCGGGAAGGAATGGGCGCTGACTTCGAGCGCGGTACGGAATGCCTCGCGCGAGAAACCATTGAGGAAATCGCCGTCGAGCGCCTCGTTCGGCGCGTAGGCGATCGAATGCACAAGGCCATCCAGACCGTCCCATTGCGCGCCGAGTCCGGCGAACAGCGCGTCGATTTGGGCATCGTCCTGGACATCCAGCGGGAAAAGCAGCGAACTTCCAAAATCGGCCGCCATCTTCTCGACCCGTTCATGGAAGCGATCATTCTGGTATGTGAAAGCAAGCTGCGCGCCTTCGCGGTACATGGCCTTGGCAATGCCGTAGGCGATCGAGCGGTTGCTCAGCACTCCGGTAACCAGAATGCGCTTGCCGGCGAGAAAACCCATGGGTCGGTAACTCCAGGTGGCGGGAGAAAGCCGCGATTATAGCCAAAACCGCGCCGCGATAGCCCGCTTGCGACATTGCGGTATCCGGCGTATCGGCGGCATGCCTTCTCCGTGAAATCCGTCCGTGATCGGTCGATTGCCGAAATGTGCCGTAATAACGCAGTAATGGCAATAGTTTCGCAGGGCGAAGGCTCCGCGGCGAGCCTGCGAGGGCGCTGCGAAACACCCGTCTTCGGCAGAGACGGCGCGGCATTTTCCCGCGGCCGGAAGCATCGCCGTTCCGAGTCCGGCGCAGGATGCGCGGCATGGATGAAACGCGGTCGCATGCGGCTCACGATTTCGGACGAAAACCTGCCAAAATGGCGCCCGTGTTGATACGCCATCGCTTTCGTTGCTTTTTTGCCACCCTTGAATCCACCCGCGTTCGCATCCTGCCGTGCGCGGGGTTTGCGCTCGCGCTTGCCGCCTGCGGCCCGCTGCCCAACGATCCCCATCCCATCGGCGAGCGCGGCCAGAACATTCTCTACAGTGCGTTCCTGGATCGGCCCAGGCATCTCGATCCCGTGCAATCGTTCGTCGAAGACGAAGCAACCTTTCTTTACCAGATCGTCGAGCCGCCCCTGCAATATCACTATCTGAAGCGGCCCTATACGCTCGAACCCGCCGTGGCCTCGCGCATGCCGCAAGTGCGCTACTTCGCGGCGGACGGGCGCGAACTGGCCGATGCCGCCGACCCCTCGCGCGTGGCGCGCAGCGTGATTGAAATACATATCCGTCCCGGCGTGCGCTATGCGCCCCATCCGGCCTTTGCTCGCGACGAGCGCGGCGAACCGGAATACTTCGCCCTTACCGAAGCCGATCTCGACGGCATTCGCAGCCCTTCGGATTTCGCCGGACAAGGCAGCCGCGAGTTGCTCGCCAACGATTTCGTCTACCAGATCAAGCGCCTCGCCCATCCCCGGCTGCACTCCCCGATACTCGAATTGATGTCCGAATACCTGCCGGGCCTCAAGACGCTGCACAGTACGCTGTCCGAACAGGCCAGGGCGCAACCGGATGCCTGGCTCGACCTCGACGCCTTTGCCCTCGATGGCGTCGAAGTGCTCGACAGCCATACATACCGCATCACCCTCAAGGGGCTGTACCCGCAGTTCATGTACTGGCTCTCGATGCCGTTCTTCGGGCCGGTCCCCCCCGAAGTCGATCGTTTTTTCTCCCAGCCCGGCATGGTCTCGCGCAATCTGACGCTGGATAGCTGGCCCATGGGCACAGGGCCCTACATGCTCGTGGAAAACGACCCCAACGCCCGCATGGCGCTGGCGAAAAACCCCTACTACCGGCACGATGCCTACCCCTGCGAAGGCGGCCCGGACGATGCCGGGGCGGGGCTGCTCGCCGATTGCGGCAAAACGCTGCCTTTCATCGACAAGGCCGTATTTTCGCGCGAACGCGAGGCCATTCCTTACTGGAACAAATTCCTGCAAGGCTATTACGATGCCGCGGGAATCTCCTCGGACAACTTCGACCAGGCGGTCAGCCTGGGCAGCCAGGGCGAAGTGACCCTCTCCGACGACATGACCGCGCGCGGCATCCAGCTGGCCACCTCCATCTCGCCGTCGATTTTCTACCTGGGCTTCAATATGCGCGATCCGCTGGTCGGCGCGGGCGGCGCCGACGCCGCCGCGCGGGAGAGCGCGAGGCGGTTGCGGCAAGCCCTCTCGGTCGCCCTCGACGTGGAGGAATACATCTCCATCTTCCTCAACGGGCGCGGCATACCGGCGATGCAGCCGATTCCGCCGGGCATCTTCGGCGCGCGCGAAGGCCGGGCGGGGATCAACCCCGTGGTCTACGGCTGGCGCGACGGCAAGCCGCAACGCCGCGGCCTCGGCGAAGCCAAAAAGCTGCTGGCCGAAGCGGGCTGGCCCGACGGGCGCAACGCGCGGACGGGCGAGCCGCTCCTCGTCTACTTCGACACGACCGCCACCGGCATGGGCGACAAAGCCGTCGTCGATTGGCTGGCAAAACAATTCCGCGCCCTCGGCGTGCAATTCGTCGTGCGCGCGACCGACTGGAACCGTTTCCAGGAGAAAATCCTCCAGGGCAATGCCCAGATATTCTTCATGGGCTGGAATGCCGACTATCCCGACCCCGAAAACCTGTTTTTCCTGCTCCATGGCCCGCAGGGCAAGGCGGGCAACCAAGGCAACAACGCCGCCAATTATGTCAACGCCGAATATGACCGCCTGTTCGAGCGCATGAAGATCCTGCCCGACGGCCCCGAACGCCAGACCGTCATCGACCGCATGGCGGACATCCTGCGCCACGATGCTCCGTGGATATTCTGGCATCACCCGAAAGCCTACTCGCTCCAACACGGCTGGCTCAAGAACCGCAAACCGGGCGTCATCGTGCGAAACGGCCTCAAATACCAGCGCATCGACCCCGCCGCCCGCGAAAATGCCCGCATGGAATGGAACCGCCCCATGCGCTGGCCGCTCGCGGCGCTGGCCGCGCTGCTCGCCATCTTCATCTTCCCCGCCGCGCGCTTCTGGCGGCGGCATGAGCGGGCCACCGCCCTGACGCCGGACGATAGAGGAACCGCTTGATGCTGGCCTACATCTTCCGGCGGCTGCTCTACGCCATTCCGATCCTGCTCGGCGTCAACCTTTTCACCTTCCTGCTTTTCTTCGGCCTCAACTCGCCCGACGACATCGCGCGCATGCAACTCGGCGCGAAATACACCACCCCCGAAGCCATCGAACGCTGGAAGGCCGAACGCGGCTACGACAAACCCATGTTCTACAACGCCGCGGGCGCGGGCGCGGAAAAACTCACCGATACCCTGTTCGTCGACAAATCCCTGCGCATGTTCACCTTCGACTTCGGCCGCGCCAATGACGGCCACGACATCGCGCGCGAAATACGCGCTCGCATGGGGCCGTCGCTCGCCGTTGCCTTGCCGACCTTCGTACTGAGCCTGTTTGCCGCGATCGTGCTCGCCCTGCTGCTCGTGTTTTTCCGCGCCACCGCCCTCGATTTCTGGGGCGTGGCCATCTGCGTGGCGATGATGTCGATTTCCAGCATGTTCTACATCATCGGCGGACAATGGCTCGTCTCCAAGACATGGGCGCTCGTACCCGTCTCGGGTTACGCCGGCGGCGTCGACATGGCGCGCTTCCTGGGCCTGCCGGTGCTCATCGGCGTCATTGCCGGACTGGGGGCGGGCACGCGCTGGTATCGCACCGTCTTCCTCGAGGAAATCTCGCGCGACTATGTACGCACAGCCCGCGCCAAAGGGCTTTCGGAATTCGCGGTGCTTTTCCGGCATGTACTCAGGAATGCGCTGATTCCCATCCTCACCGGCGTCGTCGTCGTCATCCCGTCCCTTTTCCTCGGCAGCCTGCTGATGGAATCTTTCTTTGCCGTGCCGGGGTTGGGCAGCTACACCATCGACGCCATTCGCAGCCAAGACTTCGCCGTCGTGCGCTCGATGGTTTTCATCGGTTCGGCGCTCTACATCGTCGGTTTGATGCTGACCGACATCTCCTACACCATGGTCGACCCGCGCGTCAGACTGGGGTAGCGCACAATGAATGTCCAGCCCGTCCTGCTGCTCACCGACCTGCTCGTCTTCGTCCTCATATTGGGCGCGCTGGCGCTGGCCATGCAGGCCAGAGGCCATGCGCCCTCCCGCGAAGCCTGGCGGCGCGTGGGGCGGCGGCCCGCCGCCATGGCGGCGGCCGCCGTACTCCTGGTTTTCGCCGCCATCGGCTTTCTCGACAGCCTGCACTACCGCGAACGCCTGCCGCCGGGGCCGGGAGAAAACGCCGCGGCAAAACCCCTCTACGCCGCCGAAGTCCTGAGCGTGCTCGATACCCTGCTTACCCCCCTGCGCCTGCAAACCGAAAAAACCTATTCCGCCCCTTTTGCGCGCGAACTCTTTCAACGCGAAACCGTGGAGCAGCCCGGCGGCGGGCAGGGGCGGACTTATCCCCGCCTCGTCCATGGCGCGCGCCACCTGCAAGCCGGAGACTCCCTGCCGGGCGATGTCGCGCGGCGGCTCGTCTGGACGCCGTTTACCGCCCTGGCCGCCAGCGGGTTGCTGCTGCTGGCGCTTTCCGCGGCGGTTGCGCGCGGCCGCCGCTGCCGGCTGGACGCCGCCATTCGCCGGATTCTCTCCGGGCGCGCCACGCTCGCATGGCGCGCGGTACTCATCGTCACCTTCCTCGTCGCGTTGCTCGCGGCGGCGGGTGTGGCGCTGGCCCCGCACTATCATCTGCTCGGCACCGACAAAGTCGGGCAGGACGTTCTCTACCTGTCGCTGAAAAGCATACGTACCGGACTCGTCATCGGCACCCTGACCACACTCATCATGCTGCCCTTCGCCGTTGCGCTCGGCATCGCCGCGGGCTACCTGGGCGGCTGGGTCGACGATGCCGTCCAATATCTCTACACCGTTCTCAACGCCATCCCTTCCGTGCTCCTCATTGCCGCTTCGGTGCTGATGATGCAAGTCGCCATCGACACGCACCCGCAATGGTTCGACACCGCCGCGCAACGCGCGGACGCGCGCCTGCTCGCCCTGTGCGCCATCCTCGGCATCACCAGTTGGACGGGCCTGTGCCGCCTGCTGCGCGGCGAAACCCTCAAACTGCGCGAACTCGACTACGTGCAGGCGGCGCGCGCCTTCGGCGCATCCACCGCGGCCATCCTGCGGCGGCACATCCTGCCCAACGTCATGCATATCGTGCTGATAACCGTCGTACTGGACTTCTCCGGCCTGGTATTGGCCGAAGCCGTACTCTCCTATGTCGGCATCGGCGTCGATCCGGGCACGGTCAGTTTCGGCGCCATGATCAACATGGCGCGCGCCGAACTGGCCCGCGAACCGGTCGTATGGTGGTCGTTGGCCTCGGCCTTCGTCTTCATGCTCGTGCTCGTGCTCTCGGCCAATCTGCTTGCCGATGCCGTGCGGGATGCGTTCGATCCCGGCGGCGGCAAATGAAATGAACCGCCGCCGGTTTCAGTGCCGGATTTCGCCGTTGCCGAACACGATCCACTTCTGGCTGGTCAAGCCTTCGAGACCGACCGGGCCGCGCGCGTGGAGTTTATCGGTGGAAATGCCGATTTCCGCGCCCAGCCCGTACTCGAAGCCGTCGGCGAAACGGGTCGAGGCATTGACCATGACCGAGGAAGAATCCACTTCGCGCAGAAAGCGCATGGCATGGGAATGATTCTCGGTGACGATGGTTTCGGTGTGCGCCGAACTGTAGGCATTGATATGGGCAATGGCCTCATCGAGTCCGGAGACGATCTTGATGGCGATGATGGGAGCCAGGAATTCTTTGCGCCAGTCTTCCTCGCACGCGGGCGCGAGCCTTGCGCCCGCGATGTTCGCCTCGTCGATGATCGCCAGCGATTTCTCGCAACAACGCATTTCCACGCCTTTCGCCACCAGCATGGCGGCGACGGCGGGTAGCGCCGAACTCGCCGCACGGGATGCCACCAGCAGGGTTTCGGCGGTATTGCAGGTGCCGTAGCGTTGCGTCTTGGCGTTTTCGACGATGGGAACGATTTTGGCGGGGTCGGCTTCGCCGTCGATGTAGACGTGGCAATTTCCGTCGAGATGCTTGATGACCGGTACCCGCGCTTCGCCGGAGATGCGGGCGATCAGCCCCTTGCCGCCCCTGGGAATAATAACATCGACGTATTCCGGCATACTGATGAGCGCGCCGACGGCGGCGCGGTCGATGGTCTCGACGACCTGTATTGCGTGTTTGGGCAGTTTTGCCGCCCTGAGTCCGGTGTGGACGCATGCGGCGATCTGGCCGTTGCATTCAATGGCTTCGCTGCCGCCGCGCAGGATGGCGGCATTGCCCGCTTTCAGGCAGAGCGCGGCGGCATCGGCGGTGACGCTGGGCCGGGCTTCATAGACGATGCCGATGACGCCCAGCGGCACGCGCATCTTGCCGACGTGTATACCCGACGGGCGTTGACGCACATCGCTGATTTCACCGACGGGATCGGGTAACGCGACGATCTGTTCCAGTCCGGCGGCCATGGCCTCGACGCCCTTTTCGGTCAGGGTCAGGCGGTCGAGCATGACCGGGCCGATACCTGCCGCGCGGG